>NZ_LOYJ01000090.1:0-108872 GCF_001526245.1 Burkholderia sp. MSMB1498 | reverse complement strand
ATCGAAGCCGGCATCGTCGAGCGGGTCCGGGCAGCGCTGCTGGAACTGATCCCCGGCGGCCTCGCGACCGCCGAGGACGTCGCGCGCTCGCTTGCGATCAGCAAGCGCACGCTGCAGCGCCGGCTCGGCGAAGAAGGCGCGAGCTTCAAGGCCGTGCTGGCCGACGTGCGCGAGCGGCTCGCGTGGCACTACCTCGATCGCTCCGATTTGCCCTACAGCCAGATCGCGTTCCTGCTCGGCTACCAAGATCCGAACTCGTTCTTCCGGGCGTTCAGCACATGGACGGGCATGACGCCCGACGCCGCGCGCACGCGCGCGACGCGCTGAGCCGGCACGCGCCCTCGGGCCGACCGGCCCCAGCGCGTGACTTCCACCGCAAGCGGCCCGCTGCAGCGGCGATGCGTTCAATTGCGGCGGCCGCTGCGCGATGAAGACGTGAGCAACGACACGCGCGGCACATGCGGCCCGCACATTTCCCTATCCTCGGATCGAAGACGCGCCACGCGCCCCTTCCGGCCGTTCGTCGAGTCAAACCATCGTATTGATCTCGACTCCGAACAGTCGAGAAGATGCGCCGCGGCGCAGCGTTCGCGCCGTCGTGCCGCATCGGCACGACGAGCGCAACGCCGCACGCGGCGCACTCCCTCAGATCGCCGTCAACAAGCCGCCGGCGTGCTGCCGCATACGGTATTCACGAGCACCACGATGTTGCCGCTCGTGAACGGAGAAGCGCCCTGCTGCTTCACCGTCGTATCCGTATAGCCCCAGCTCGTCACGCCGACCACGACATTGTGCGAGGCCGCGTTGCCGAAACCCGTGCCGTTGAGCGCGGGCGGCATGCCGAGATTGACGAGCCACGGGCCGCCGCTCGAACCTCCGGTCATCAGCGATCCGATGATCGTGTTGTTCGAATAGCCGGCGGACACGAAACCTTGCGATCCGTTGCGCTCCATGAAGACGCCGTTATCCAGCGCCACCGGGTAACCGAGCTGGTCGATCTGAGCGAGCCCTGACGAGTTGTAGCTATATCCGTTCCAACCATAGCCATACCATCCGGCGCTATTGCCCGCGTACGCTCCGCCTTGCGGCGTCAGCACGATCACGGCCACGTCGTCTTGGCAAACGACGCCGGCGACGGCGCACGGATCGGAGCCGTCGAAGTAGGACGTCATGATGGTGGCGGACGCCCCGCTCCATACCCCATAGGGCGCCGACCCATTGCTATAGTCGGGAACGAATACCCAGTTCGAATAGAACTGCCGCTGGCCGAAATTCGCTACGCAATGCGCCGCCGTGACGACCACTCCCGGCTTGATGAGGGATGCGGAGCACAGATAGGTTGCGGAGCCGATGTTGAAAAACAGCTTCCCGGCCGGGCGGAACGGATAGTAATACTGCGTGTTGTCGCCGTATGCCTTCACCTGGCTGGTGTTGTACGGCTGATTCGACGTGCCGAATTCCTGCGGCTGGACCCCGGTCTGGCTCAAATCGACGGGCGCCACCAATTGCACCGGTCTTTGCTTGCCGTCGCCCGCGCCGCCTCGCGCGTAGCCGGGCAAGCCGAGAGTCGGCTTGGCGTTGTACATCAGCGATTCCAGCATGGTGGGCGGCGCAGCGATCGGCTTCGGCAACGGCATCGGCAATGCGTTCTTGAAATCGATCGCGGCCACTTGCACGGCGCGCTCCGGCAACGTGAGCTGTGTCACGCCTCCATGCGTCTTGATCTGCTGGGCAACAGCGCTGGTCGCGATCAGCGAACCGAGCGCGGCAAAAGCGACTTGCTTGATCAAACGTTTCATTTGAATCTCCTGGCGCATTTTTGAATGATTTTTTCCGAGATTCGAAATTTTGTTCGAATGTTAAAACGCCCCTCGGCACACATTTGGATCAATGTCAGGCGAATTAGACGCTTTGCGAGGCCGTCGCGAGCGACATCGCTCACGGGCGAGCCTCTTTTTTGTTATTGATCGATCAATTCGATTGGACGGCCGGTTTTTGATTTATCAGTATATTTAATACCTGTCGTCCGACAGGACACGATGGAATGTCGATTTGAATTGCCTTTTAAGCGTTGACTTTATTTTGATTTTCGACATCGATGTGAGATGTCTTTTGTCCAGATGAAAGATGGCGTAGATCCACTTTACATTTTATTTTCTGCCTGCGATATCATATTATTTCATAACGGTTATTATTTTTAGTAATTCCCCCTGAGAGAAATGGTAGTGTCGGCATCCGGCGTTCGCGAGCGTCGTACAGCCGGCCGGGATGGTTCTGCGCGGGATCGCGGCATGAGACAACATGCACGCGCGCGGCGCTTCGGTTTTGCGCGGCGAGCTCGATTCATCCGTCCGGCGAGCCGCGGCGCGCCGTGCGACAGCGGCGTCATCCGCCGGGCAGGCTCCCCATCGCCCTCGCCGGAGTGTTACGTCACGTCGACCGGCGCACGTCGAGATCTGCGCTGGCTCCGCGCCCTCACATAGACGATTTCACGGCGGCACGGCATTCGGGCAAGCCACCCCATCCCCTTCGACACCGTGCCGCCCAGTCGCAATCGAGTCGGGATGTCGGGGCGACCTGGGCGTCGCATCGCTAGCCACGGATATCCCCGTGTATTCCCCTTTTACGCTCAGTTCTTCGAACTCGAGCGCTTCCTCTCGCGAAACGGATCGCTCTAGCGGAACTGTTCCCAAGGACCTGCAACGGAAGCGCGTGCGCGCAGCATCCCGTACTGATCACCGGTGTAACCGAGTTCCGCCGAGACGAATAGTCCATTCGCCTGCGACTGGATGGTCGTGCAGCCGAGGCCGCAGGCGCCGAACGTGAATTTCTCCCACGGCCCGACAACGGACGCGCGTGCGCGCAGCATCCCGTACTGGCCACCCGAGTAGCCGAGCTCCGCGGAAACGTATAGTCCGTTCGCTTGCGATTGAATCGTCCAATACCCGTCGCTCGTGTAGTTGCACACGGTGTACTGCTCCCAGGGGCCCGCCGCGGTCGCACGGGCGCGCAACATCGCATATTCGCTCCCCGCATATCCCAACTCGGTCGATACGAGGTCGTGATTGGCGAGCGACGTGATGGACACATTTTGCGTGCACGCCGGACCAACCGCGTTGCGCACCGCAGGCGCGGCAATCACGCTCGACAAACTCCGCATCCCGGGCGCGGATTCCCCGTCCGCGAAGGCGAGAGCCGGGAGCAGCGCGACTCCGGCGGTCAACATTGCCGACATGACGTGATCCAAACGGCGCCTCCAAAGCATTGCATTCATTTTTGCCCCCAATTAAACACCCGACAACGAATGATCAGAAATGCGCGGCATGGAAACGATTTCTCTTTACAGCCTCCATCGAAGCGGCCGCGCGACACTCGACGCCAAACCGGTTTCATCGAAATTTCACTTCGTTTTCAACCCCGTTTAATCAATGCGGATTTAATTTTTTAAATCCCTCCATGCCTTCATGAACGATAGATCGTTTTCAACGAAAACATAGAAACTTCAATTCCGCACGAGGATGTGAAATTTCAAACGCCGATTCATTTAATCGAGGATATCGATTCACAATCTGAGCTGGTGAATATGGGCGACTTGGAATAATCGTCGCATAGCCCTGCTCTGTTGGCAGCTTTGGAAGGTCGCCGCATCGACGGGGCGAAGTCGTGTGACGTGGCCGAATGGGAAGCCAGACCGTTAGTTGCACCTCTGAATAAACGAACGTTGCATGACTGTCGTGCGCCGTCCCGACGCGTGCCGCTCGACGGGCCCGGATCGCGCGCTAAGCGTCCCGCCGCCCGATGCGACGCACGACGAACCAGCCCGCGGCGGCGAGGCACGCGGCGAGCGCCGCGATCGAGCGGGACGGCGCGATCGCGAACTGCGTCGTCAACACACCGCGCATCAGGTCGACCCCGTAAGCGGCGGGATCGAACGCGGCCGCCGCGCGAATCCAGTCCGGCGCGAGGTCGAGCGGATACAGGCCGCCCGACAGGAAAAACATCGGCAGCAGCAGCGTGTTCGACACGACCGGAAACACAATCACCGAACGGAACGGCAACGCGAGCGCGAGTCCGAGCGCCGAGAACACGAGCGCGGCGAACGCCATCGCCGCGACGAGGAGCGCGAGGCGCGGCGCCGTGAGGCCGATCCCGATCGCCGGCGAGAACGGCAGCAGCAGCAGCGCCTGCATCCACGCGAGCAGCGCGCCCGAGCCGATCTTGCCGAGGGCGATGTCGACGCGGCGCACGGGCGACACCAGGAGCGCGTTCAGAAAACCGGTCTGGCGGTCGTGCACGATGCCGACTGCGGCCGAGATCGCCGTGAACATCAGCGACAATCCGACCACGCCCGGAAAAATGTACGCCTGGTAACCGCCGATCTCCGCATAGGTGCCGCTTCGCAGCGCCGCGCCCAGCACGAACAGATACAGGAGCGGCTGCGTGAGCCCGAACAGTATCCGCAGCGGCGACGCCCAGAAGCGCTTCAGATCGAACCAGACGATCGCGAGAACGTCGCTCATGCGCGCTCCCCGGCGCGCGGCGCCGCCGCGTCTTCGCGCCGCCGCGCGGCGATCCAGTGGCCGACGACGTCCTTCAGGCCGGGGGCCGCGATATCCGCGCCGAGCACGCGGCACGGCATCCGTCGCAGCAGCGCCGGCAGCACGGCCTGCGGATCGGCGCCCGCGACGACGACATTGTCTTCGTCGACTTCGACCGGATAGCCGTGCTCGGCGAGCCAGCGGCGCGCGGCGTCGATATCCGGCACGCGCAGGCGGATCACGCCGGGCACGGGCGCGCGCATCGCACGCCACGAGCCGAGCGCGACCCGCTCGCCGCGATCGAGCACGACGATGCGATCGGCGTCGCGCGCCTCTTCCGTGTAATGCGTCGAGCACAGCACCGCGCAGCCGTCGGCGACGAGCCGCTTGATCTCCGCCCAGAACGCATCGCGCGCGGCCACGTCGAGGCCGAGCGTCGGCTCGTCGAGCAGCAGCACGCGAGGCTTCGCGACAAGCGCGCGCGCAAGCTCGAGCCGCCGGCGCTGGCCGCCCGACAGCCAGCGCACCGGCGTCGCCGCGTGTGCGTCGAGGCCGAGCATCGCGAGCAGCTCGCCCGTGCGCGCCCGCGCGGCGCGCCCTCTTACGCCCTGGCAATGCGCGATGAACCACAGGTTGTCGCGCGCGGACAGGCGCGGCTCGAGCGCGGACTCCTGAAACACGACGCCGATTCGCTCGCGCACCCTGGCCGGCTGCGCGAGCGCGTCGACACCGTCGACGAAGATCCGCCCGCCGCTCGGCGCGGCGAGCGTCGCGACGAGCGACAGCAGCGACGTCTTGCCCGCGCCGTTCAGCCCCACCATCGCGACGAGCTCGCCGTATCCGATCGACAGGCTCACGCGCCGCAGAATCGCCCGGCCGCCGCGATGGAGGCTCACGTCCTGCAAATCGATGCTCGGCCCGTGCGACATCGCGGCGGCGCTCCCGTCGCTCAATCGAGGCGAGCGGCGCGCAGCGCCGGATCGGCGAAGCGCACGCGCGCGGCCATCGCGTCCGTCGCCCACACGCGCCCTTGCGCATCGACGATCAGCACGGCGTCGACGCCGAGCCCGCGCGTGAGCGGCATCGCCGCTCGTCCCGCGATGAAGGGCGGCTTGCTCGCGCCGTCGGAAAGCGCGCCGGCGTGCGGGCCGGGCGCGACGAGCACGGTCACCGATTCGCTTTGCGTCGCGGGAAAGCCGCTGCGCGGATCGATGATGTGGCAATAGCGAACGCCGTTCGCCTGGAAGAAGCGCTCGTAATCGCCGCTCGTGCCGATCGCCTCGCCGTCGCGCAGCTCGAGCGTCGCGAGCGTGCCGGGCTTGCGCGGGTCCTGAATGCCGACGCGCCACGCCTCGCCGCCCTTGCTGCCGAGCGCGAGCAGATTGCCGCCGACGTCGATCAGCGCGTTGTCGATGCCCTGCGCCTTGAGCATCGCGGCCGCGTCGTCGAGCGCCCAGCCTTTCGCGTAGCCGCCGAGATCGATCGCGATCGCGCGGTTCGCGCTCGTAACGACGCCGGACGGCGAAATGACGAGATCCTCGATGCGCGCATGCCGCGCCGTTTCGCGTTGCACCGCGTCGCGCGACGGCGGCTTCACGTCGAACTGATCGGACTGGAAGCCCCAGAGCCGGATCAGCCGTCCGATGCCCGGCTCGAAAAGCCCCTGTGTGTCGATCGACAAACGGCGCGCCGCGCGCAGGATCGCGGCGAGCTGGGGGGGCGCGTGAAACGGCTCGCCCGCCGCGAGGCTTCGATTGAGCCGCGTGACGTCCGACGGCTGCCACGCGTGCAGCCCGCGATGCATCGCCTGGAAATGCGCGAACACCGCGTTCGTCGCCTGCTGCGCGCGATCGAGCGGCACGCCGTAGAGCGCCAATTGCACGCGCGTGCCGAATACATAAGCGCCCTGGACATAAACCTCCGGCGCTCTGAGCGTCAGCCAGAGCGCAAAGGCGATACCGATAATGGCCGTCAGCGACAGGCCAATGGTTTTCCTAAAAGCAGACAATTTAAATGCACTCGAATCAGTTTTTCACCATGAAGCTCGATGACCGAATTTCATCCGGCCAATGGCGAATTATTATTTTTCCCGGTTACTTTTTGGTTTGATTCAAATCAAATTGGGCCGGCGAAAGGTCCGACAGCGATTTCTTGGCCGGCGGTCCGCTGCGTCCGGGTGCCGCATGTCGGCAGCGTCTTTTCGCATCATTCATCAGACGTTTAAAGTGCCGTAAAACCGCGTCAAGTTGCGTCGAACCCGCACTTCGCCTCCTCCCTCCGGCCGTGTTTCGCGCATCCGGTTTGACGCCGTTCAAGCACACCCGCGACGATGCCAGAAAACATTCATCTCCAATACCCCTTCTTGATCCAGATCATTTCTCATGAATAGGCGAGCTACGACACTAGCGACGGAAATCTTTCCGTTCAAATCAAGATGAATAAATAAATTTCATAATCCTTACTTTTTGTTTTACTTGCATTTGCCCTTGAGATGAAAGGAGATTGAGGCTATTGAGTGACATTTTGCCGCAATGCGGTGCATATCCAGTCACCAGGAAACCCGTATTTCTGAAATCGAAGTAAAGCTACCGGTTGCTTGGCGCTGAATCGAAACGATAAGTGAGAATGTGATGGCTAATACCAAGGCAAACACTGAAGACGCGGCGGCGCCGCAGGACGCGCGGCGGCGCAAGTTCCTCGCGTCGTCGGCGGTCGCCGGGCTCGCGGGCGCGAGCCTGTCGCTCGGCCTCGCCGGCTGCAACAAGGGCGGCGACGCGCCCGCCGCCGCGGGCGGCACGAGCGCGAGCGCGGCGAGCGGCGCGAGCCCCGCCGCCGCGATCGACTTCGGCAAGTACGAAGTGCATCCGGGCAAGCTCGACACGTACTACGTGTTCTCGAGCGGCGGCCACTCGGGCGACATCCGCGTGCACGGCCTGCCGTCCGGCCGCGAGATACGGCGCATTCCCGTCTACAACATCGACTGCATGTCCGGCTGGGGCATCACGAACGAATCGCGCAAGATCATCGGCACGAAGGCCAACGGCCAGCTCGACTACTTCACGGGCGACACGCACCACGTGCACATGTCGTATGCGGACGGCACGTACGACGGCAAGTACATCTTCGTCAACGACAAGATCAACGCGCGGATCGCGCGCGTGCGCCTCGACACGATGGAATGCGACGCGATCACGCCGTTGCCGAACGTGCAGGGCTTCCACGGCATCTTCCCGGACAAGCGCGACCCGCTCGACGACAAGATCAACTACACGACGCGCGTGTTCTGCGGCAACGAGTTCCACATTCCGCATCCGAACGACGGCCGCGACCTGAACGATCCGAAGAAGTACTACTGCCTCTTCACGTGCGTCGACGCGAAGACGATGCAGCCGCGCTGGCAGGTGAAGATCGACGGCAACATGGATCTCGTCGCGACGTCGTACGACGGCAAGCTCGCGTGCTCGAACCAGTACAACACCGAGAACGGCGTCCATTACGAGGACATGATGGCGGCCGAACGCGACGCGTGCGTGTTCTTCAACGTCGCGCGCATCGAGGAAGCGGTGAAGAACGGCAAGACGTTTCGCATCGGCAATTCGCCCGTTCCCGTCGTCGACGGCACGCATGCGGCGAACGCCGATCCGAAAACCGCCCTCACCTGCTACGTGCCCGTGCCGAAGAACCCGCACGGCGTGAACGTCTCGCCCGACGGCAAGTACTATGCGTGCGCGGGCAAGCTCTCGCCGACCGCGACGCTGATCTCGCACGAGCTGATGCTCAAGTGGTTCGCGGGCGAGCTGAAGGAGCCGCGCGACGCGGTCGTCGCGGAGCCCGAGATCGGGCTCGGGCCGCTGCACACAGGCTTCGACGGCAAGGGCTACGCGTACACGACGCTCTTTCTCGACAGCCAGATCGTCAAGTGGAGTCTCGACGAGGCGATCAAGGCGTACAAGGGCGACAAGGCGGCGAAGGTGGTCGTCGACCGGATCGACGTCCACTATCAGCCGGGCCACGGCTTCACGTCGATGGGCGAGACGAAGGAGCCGGACGGCAAATTCTTCATCTCGGACAACAAGTTCTCGAAGGACCGCTACCTGCCCGTCGGCCCGCTGCATCCGGACAGCGCGCAACTGATCGACATCAGCGGCGAGAAGATGCAGCTCGTCGCCGATCATCCGACGTATCCCGAGCCGCACGATTCGATCGTCGTGCGCCGCGACATCATCAAGACGCGGCAGATCTACAACCTCGACGAGTTCCCGCTCGCGGTGAAGAACGCGAAGGACAGCCGCGTCGAGCGGCACGGCAGGAAGGTCACCGTCTACCTGACGTCGCAGGCGCCGACTTTCGGGCTGCGCGAATGGACCGTGAAGAAAGGCGACGAGGTCACGATCATCCTGACCAATCTCGACAAGGTCGAAGACCTGACGCACGGCTTCGCGATCCCGTTCTACAACATCAACTTCGTCGTGCATCCGCAGCAAACGCAGTCGGTGACGTTCGTCGCGGACAAGCCCGGCGTGTTCTGGTGCTTCTGCACGAACTTCTGTCACGCGCTGCACCTCGAGATGCGCTCGCGAATGCTCGTCGAAGCATAGCGCGCTCGCACGCCGGCGGCAGGTGCCGCACGGGCGGCGGCGACGGGAACCGGGGCTTCGCGCCCGGGCGAGCACGCCGCCGTCCGGGACGACGCGGGCCGCCGGCGGCCCGAGCGCGAAGCGAACGAAGCGAACGAAGCAAACGAAGCGAAAAACGCCGACGCCCTGACGAAACGGAAAACAATGCCCACTCCCCACGTTCTCGCGACGCTCGCCGCCGCGCCGCTGCTGATGCACGCCGCGTTCGCGGCGACGCTCGCCGTGCATCCCGGCGAGCGCATCGGCGCGGCGCTCGCCGCCGCGCGGCCGGGGGATACGGTGCTCGTGCATCCCGGCCGCTACGCGGAGAACCTGACGATCGACAAGCGCCTCACGCTGCGCGGCGTCGGCCGCCCGACGATCGACGGGCGCCTTTCCGGCGACGTGATCCGCGTGGCCGCGCCGGACGTGACGATCAGCGGCCTGTCGATCGTCGACAGCGGCGCCGACCTGACCGCGCAGAACGCGGGCGTCTACGTGCAACCGGGCTCCGACCGCGCGCGCATCGAGCACTGCGAGCTCGTCTACAACCTGTTCGGCATGTGGATCGAGCGCTCGGCCGACGTGCAAGTCACCGACAACGTGATCGTCGGCAAGCGCGATTTCCTGTCGCCGAAGCGCGGCAACGGCATCCAGCTCTACAACACGACGGGCGCGCGCATCGTCGGCAACACGATCAGCTACGCGCGCGACGGCATCTACGTCGACGTGTCGCATCACGCGCGCTTCGAGCGCAACACGATCCACGACGTGCGCTACGGCACGCACTACATGAACTCCTACTACAACGTCTGGGACGGCAACGACGTGTATCACAACCGAGGCGGCCTCGCGATCATGGAGGCGCGCAATCAGATCGTGCGGAACAACACAGTCTGGGGCAACACCGATCACGGCATCATGCTGCGCACGATCCAGGATTCGCTGATCGAGAACAACGTCGTCGCCGGCAACCAGCGCGGCTTTTTCGTCTATGACGCCGAGTACAACACGATCCGCGGCAACCTCGTCGTCGACAACAAGGTCGGCGTGCATCTGTGGGGCGGCTCGATCCACAACGACGTGACGGGCAACGATTTCGCCGGCAACCGCGAGCAGATCCGCTACGTCGCCGCGGCCGACGTCGCGTGGCCCGGCAACTACTGGAGCAACTACATCGGCTGGGACCCACGCGGCCGCGGCGTCGGCGACGTGCCGTACAAGGCGAACGATCTCGTCGACCGGCTGACCTGGCGCGTGCCGTCGGTCAAGGTGCTGATGAACAGCCCGGCCGTGCAGGCGCTGCGCGTCGTCGCGCGGCAATTTCCGCTGCTCGCGGTGCCGAGCGTCGTCGACGACGCGCCGCGCATGCGCGCCGCGCACGCCGGCTGGCAACAATGGGCGGGCAAGCGATGATCGAGCTGACAGGCGTCGTCAAGACATTCGGCGCGGTGCGCGCGATCGACGGCGTCGATCTCTCGATCGCGCCGGGCGAGCTGTTCGGCCTCATCGGCCGCAACGGCGCGGGCAAGAGCACGCTGTTCCAGCTGATGCTCGGCCTCGTCGCCGCCGACGCGGGCGACGTGCGGATCGAAGGCGTGTCCGCGCGCGACGCGCGGTTTCTCGCGATCCGGCGCACGCTCGGCTATCTGCCGGAAAACGTCGTGCTCTACGACAACCTGACGGGGCTCGAGACGCTGCGCTTCTTCGCGCGGCTCAAAGGCGTCGAGCCGGCCGCGTGCGCGCCGCTCCTGGAAGAAGTGGGGCTCGCCCGCGCGGCCGCGCGCAAGGTTCGCGAATACTCGAAAGGCATGAAGCAGCGGCTCGGCTTCGCGCAGGCGCTGCTCGGCGATCCGCGCCTGCTGTTCCTCGACGAGCCGACGAACGGCCTCGATCCGGAAGGCATCCGCGCGTTCTACCGGATTCTTCGCGAGCGGCAGCGTGCGGGAGCGACGATCGTCATCACGTCGCACATCCTCGCCGAGATCCAGCAGCGCGTCGATCGCCTCGCGATCGTGCGCGCGGGCCGGCTGCAGGCGGTGGGCAGCGTCGACGCGCTGCGCGGCGAGACCAACCTGCCGCTCACGATCGAGCTCGTGCTGCGCGACGACGACACGCGCGCCGTCGAGGCCGCGCTGCGCCGCGCGCCGTTCGGCGAACCGACGATCCGCGGCCGCCGGATCGCGTTCGCCTGCCCGCAACACGCAAAGATGGCGGCGATCGCCGCGCTGTCGCCGCTCGCCGCGCGCATCGTCGACCTGCACATTCACGAACCGTCGCTCGAAGACGTGTTCCTCGGCTACGCCGGATACGAGGTGAACGCATGAGCACGCCCGCTCGCCCGCCGTGGGCGCAAATCCGCGTGATCGCGGGCAAGGAGTTCCACGACCGCATCCGCAACCGCTGGGTGCTCGCGGTCTCGCTCGTGTTCGCCGCATTCACGCTCGCGATCTCGTATTTCGGCGCGGCCGCGCAAGGCGCCGTCGGCTTTTCACGGCATCGAGCCGCTGATCGCGAGCCTCGTGAGCCTCACGATCTACCTGCTGCCGCTCATCGCGCTCATCCTCGGCTTCGACGCGCTGGTCGGCGAGCGCGAGCGCGGCACGCTGAACCTGCTCCTGTCGTATCCGCTCACCCGCACCGAGCTGCTCGTCGGCAAGTACGCCGGCCTCGCGGCCGCCCTCACCTGCGCGACGCTCGCGGGCTTCGGCGCGGCGGGCGCGGTGATCGCCGCGCGCGTGCCCGTCGCCGACTGGTATCAGTACGCGGGCTTCGTCGTGAGCGCGGTGCTGCTCGGCTGGGTGTTCCTGAGCATCGCCGTGTGCGCGTCGGCGTTCTGCGCGAGCCGCACGTCGGCGAGCGGCGTCGCGATCGCGCTGTGGTTCTTCTTCGTGCTCGTCTACGACCTGCTGCTGCTCGGCGCGCTCGTGCTCACGGGCGGCGCGGGGATCGGCCCGCTGCTGCCGCCGCTGCTGCTGCTCAATCCCGCCGACGTGTTCCGCATCCTGAACATCTTCGGCCCGGGCGATCTGCATACGATGTTCGGCGCCGTCAGCGCATTTCCCGCCGCGCTCGCGTCGCCGCTCTTTCTCGGCCCGGTCATGCTCGCGTGGATCGCGGCGCCGCTCGGCCTCGCCGCCTGGAGATTCAATCGATGAAACACCGCCGCATCCCCGCCGCCGTGAGGACGGCCGTCGCCGCGCTCGCCGCCGCTGTCCTCGTCGCCGCCTGCGGCCACGATGCGCAAACGCCGCCCGCGCCGCGCGAAATCACCGACGCGACCGTCAGCGTGCTCGACGGCATGAGCCTGAAGGATTACCCGGGCCCGAAGGCGCAGATCGTCTACGCGGACGGCCAGCCGGACTTCTTCTGCGACACGCTCGGCCTCTTCTCCGTCTATCTGCGCCCCGAGCACGACCGCAAGGTCCGCGCGCTCTACGTGCAGGACATGGCCGCGGCCGACTGGCGGCACCCGGTCGGCCACTGGATCGACGCCAAGCGCGCGATCTACGTGATCGGCTCGAAGAAGCTCGGCGCGATGGGCCAGACATTCGCGTCGTTCGCCTCCGAAGCCGACGCCGCGCGCTTCGCGCAAACCGAGGGCGGCAAGCTCTACCGCTTCGACGAGATCACCCCCGAGATGGCGACGACGGATGGCGGCGTCGTCAAGGACCAGACGATGTGAGGACGACGAGATGACGCATTTCTTCCGCAACCTGCCCAACGAGGCGGCGCAGCAGATCAACGCGCTGAGCCGCCTGCTCTACGACCTGCGCGAGGATCGCAAGCGCCTCCTCGCCGAATTCGGCGCGGCCGACGAAGCGGCGCTGCTCGCGCGGATCGCGGCGGGCGAAGTCGACGAACACCCGGCGTACGAGCACTACGTCGCCGCGAAGACGCTCACCCACACGCGCGAGACGATCCGCGAGCAACTGCGCGCGCTGCTGCTCGCGCAAGGAGCATGACGATGCTGCACATCGAACTGAAGGAGCGCATCGAGACCACGTTCGACGCGACGCGCGTCGCGTCCGTCACGCTGCGCCGCGACGCGCTCGACGTGAGCCTCGCGAACGGCGTCGAGCTGACGCTGCGCATCGCGGGCCCGCACGAATACGCGATCGCCTGGCGCCGGGGCGACGCCGAGATGCGCATCGACACCGCGCCGCGCCCCGCGGGCGTCGACGCCCGCGCGCCGTCGGACGCCGCGCACCCGAATCATCTGCACACGCCGGACGGGCGCGTCGTCGCCGATCCCGTCACCGAGATCGGCGCCGAGCCGTGGCGCAACGTCCGCGTGCTGATCGAACGGCTTGCCGACGCGCCGCTGCTCGGCCACGAACCCCCGTCCGCGCACGGCTCGTCCGATGCGCGGGCCGTTACATCCTGACTCCCCTGATACGAGGAAAAACCATGAAGATTCGAAACCTGTCGATCGCCGCCGTCGGATTCGCGCTTGCGCTCGGCCTGTGGGCTGCGGCAAGCGCGACGGCGGCGCGCCGCCCGCCGCGTCGTCGGCATCGATCGCGCCCGCCGCTTCGGTCACGGTCGACGCGTCTGCCGGCGCGAGCGCCGGGGCCGCTTCCGCGCCGTCCGCCGCGCCGGCCGCGCCCGCGCCTTCGAGCGACCCGGCGCCCGCGGCCAATGCAGCCGCGGCGGCCCCGACCACCGCCGCGGACGCGCCGAACCCCGCTGGCGAGAAAGTGTTCAAGAGCGTGTGCTTCATGTGCCACCAGACGGGTGCGGCCGGCGCGCCGATCGCCGGCAACAAGGACGACTGGGCGCCGCGCATCGCGCAAGGCAAGCCGACGCTGTACAAGCACGCGCTCGAAGGCTTCACCGGCGGCAAGGGCACGATGCCGCCGCGCGGCGGCAATCCGAGCCTGAAGGACAACGAGGTCGAGGCCGCGGTCGACTTCATGGTCGCCAAGGCGCACTGACCGCACCGCCGCCGGCGACGCGGGCGCGATCGACGTCGCGCCCGCGCCCGCGCCTTCGTCAAAGTGACCAACATGAAAGCACTGTTCCGGATCATCCTGTTCGCGCTCCTCGTCGCGGCGGCCCGCCCCGGCGTCGCGTCGATCTACGAGCAGGAGCTGCCGCCCGAACTCTTCAGCCAGCCCGAGATGTGCAAGTGGACCGATTGCGCGTCCGTGCTGCCGGGCGCCAACGCGTTCTCGGCGCGCAAGGGCAGCCCGCCGTACGTCGACGCTTACGCGGACGACGGGCGCACACGCACGCTGAAGGGCTACGTGTTCCTGTCGACCGACATCGTCGACATCCAGGGCTATTCGGGCAAGCCGATCGTCACGCTGATCGGGATGGACACGAAAGGCACGATCACCGGCGTGCGCGTGCTCAAGCACAGCGAGCCGATCCTGCTCGTCGGGATTCCTGAAAGCAAGCTGCTCGCGTTCCTGCGTCAGTACGTCGGCAAGTTCGCGGGCGCGACCGTCACCGTGATCGCCGAGAATCAGTTGATCTCGCGCTGCGCGGTCGCGATCGCGAGCCAGGTCGGCATCGTGAAGGAAACAGTGCTGCCGCAGGCGAGGCTGCTGCCGTCGAACACGCGCTATGCGTGGCGGACGCTCGTCGAGCGCGGCGCGCTCGCGCATCTCGCGATCCGGCCGGCCGACGTCGGCGCGCCGGACACGGGCGCGCCCTATCTCGATCTCTACTACGGCTATCTGAACGCGCCCGCGATCGGCAAGAGCATCCTCGGCGACTACGAATACGCGCAACTGATGAGCCGGCTGAAACCGGGCGAGCACGCGCTGTTCGTCGTCGCGAACGGCACCGAGTCGTTCAAGGGCTCGGGCTTCGTGCGCGGCGGCATCTACGATCGCATCCAGGTCCGGCAAGGCATCAACGCGTTCACGTTCAAGGATTCCGACTACCTGAATCTGTACGCGATGCAGGCGGCCGGCGCGCCGGCCTTCGACGAGACGGGCATTTTCATCGTGCGCAGCACGCGGTTCAGCGCCGCGTATCCGTGGCAGTTCGTGTTCCTCGGCCACCGGTCCGACGAGGAGACGGGCGCGAAGACGTTCTCCGCGTTCGGCTCCCGGTACTGGCTGCCGGGCGAATTCCTCGCGGGCGGCCGCCCGCGCGTCGACGAAGACGTGCCCGCGTGGCGCAAGGCCTGGACGGCCAAGCATCTCGAGATCGGCCTGTTCGTCGCCTGGATCGCGGCCGTCACGCTCTTCTTCGCAACGCGCGAGCGCTGGGTGCGCCGCGCGACGCGCGCGGACAAGCGCTGGGTGTCGTGGCCGAAGACCGCGAGCTGGCTGATCGCGATCGGCTTCGCCGGCTGGCACGAGATGGCGCAGCCGTCGATCACGCAGGTACTCACGCTCGTCCATTCGCTCGCGGGCGGCTGGAACTGGGGGCTTTTCCTGTCCGATCCGTTCGTCTTCCTGTTCTGGATCGCGATCGCGATCACCGCGATCGTCTGGGGCCGCGGCCTCTTCTGCGGCTGGCTGTGCCCGTTCGGCTCGTTGTCCGAGCTGCTCTACAAGACCGCGCGCGCAACAGGCCTCGCGCGCCTGCAGCGCAAGCTGCCGCCGCGCTGGCACGGCCGGCTGCGCATGCTGAAGTACGCGGTGTTCGCCGTGCTGCTCGTCGTGTCGTTCTTTTCGATGCCGTGGGCCGAGAAGCTCGCCGAGATCGAGCCGTTCAAGACGACCTTCCTCGTCGGCGTCCTCAACCGCTCGTGGCCTTTCATGCTGTTCTGGACGCTCGTCGTCGGCGCGTCGATCTTCATCGAGCGGCCGTTCTGCAAGTATCTGTGCCCGCTCGGCGCGAGCCTCGCGCTGCCCGGGCGCTTGCGGCTCCTCAAGCTGCGCCGCAAGCCCGAATGCACGAGCTGCCATGCGTGCGCGGTCGGCTGCGGCTCGCAGGCGATCGACGCCGCCGGCCGGATCGATCCGATGGAATGCCTGCTGTGCCTCGACTGCATGGTCATGTACTACGACGCGCACAGCTGCCCGCCGCTCGCGAAGGAACGAAAGCGCCGCGAGAAGACCGGCCTGCCGGTGACGCCCATCGGCAAGGACGGCCGATACATACCGATCGAGCGGATCTGAGGTCCGCCGCGCGCCGCCGCGCATCGCGACCGGAGCCGCGCGCGGCACCGGCGCGCGGCGGCGCGCGGCATGCGCTGTCAAGAACCTGAATATTTCGTTTTCCTTTCAGTTGTTTCGGATTGTCGTCGGCGATACGCGAGCCGAAAAACCGTGGCAATCTACAGCGCATTCCGGTTGTCCGTTCGCGCAACCGATCTGTAAGGTTTCCCGATGGTCCGTTTTCCGAAATTTGCGCGCCATGTCGCGCTCGTTTGTCTATTTCATCTGTTCTGTGTGGCGCTGCCCGCCGTCGCGGCCGTCGACCTCGCGTCCGGCGCGACCGTGCCGCCCGCGCCGACGATCTCGCGCGACGAGGCCGTCGCCGAGCTCAAGCGCGTGCAGGTCACGCTCGACCGCATCAAGCAGCAGGCGTCGACCGCGACGACGTACAAGCAGCTGAACGCGCTCGACGAAGCGACGCAAGCGCTCGCGACGGACGTCGAGAAGCTGACGGCCGCGCTCGTGCCCGCGCGCGCGCAGCTCCAGGCGCAGCTCGACGTGCTAGGCCCGCCGCCCGCGCCGGGCGCCGCGCCCGAGACGGCCGCCGTCGCGCGGCAGCGCGCGGACCTGAACGCGCGCAAGACGCAGTTCGACGCCGCGCTCAAGCAGGCCGCCGACGAGAAGGACAGCCTCGTCAACCTGACCCAGCAATACTCGAAGCTGCGTCGCAGCCTGCTGCGCGACCAGCTCGTGCTGCGCTCGGGCAGTATCCTCGGCGCGCAGTTCTGGGCGCCCCTCTTCCATCCGTCGGACGACGACCGGCAGGAGCTCGACGCGTTCGGCGCGCAGATCGGGCAAATGCTGCGCGCGGCGTGGGAGCCGGGCCGGCGGCTCGGCACCGCGCTCCTCATCGCCGCCGCGCTCGCCGTGTGGACGATCGGCAGGCGGCTCGCCGAGCGCGCGCTCGCCTGGTTCAGCCTGACGAAGCTGCCGGAAACCCGCGTGCGGCGCAGCGCGCTCGCGACGTCGGTCGTGCTGGCGAGCGTCGTGACGACGGGCGTCACGGTGCAGCTCGTCTACCTCGCGCTCACGCGCGACTACGCGCTGCCGAGCGCACTGCAGGATTTCGCCGACGAGCTCGCGAAGCTCGCGCTGACCTGCGCGCTGATCGCGGGCCTCGGCCGCGCGCTCTTGTGCACGCGCCATCCGAGCTGGCGCCTGCCCGCGCTCGCCGACGAAGTCGCGCTCGCGATGCGGCCGTTTCCGGCGATCCTCGCGACGCTGCTGCTCGTCGCGGGCGCGCTCGAGCAACTGAACCGCACGGCCGACACGAGCGTGCAGGTCACGCTGTTCGGCCGCGGGATCGTGTCGCTCGTCGTCGTCGTGACGATCGGCGCGTCGCTGCTGCGCGCGAACCGCGTGCGCACCGCGCTCGCCGCGGCGGGCGAGCCGCCCGAGGCGCGCTCGACGCTCGCCGGGCTGATCCACGCAGGCGTCACGCTGACCGTCGTCGCGGCGCTCGTCGCGCTGCTCGTCGGCTATATCTCCGTCGCCCGCTTTCTGACCTACGAGCTCGTCTGGTTCGAGATCGTGCTCGGCAGCCTGTACCTGCTGACCCGTCTCACGCGCGACGTGTGCGCGAGCGCGTTTTCCGCGAACCTGTCGAGCGGCAAGCTGATCAAGCATCTGTTCGGGCTGAACGACAGCCATCTCGATCAGGCGAAGACCGTGCTGTCCGGGTTCGGCACGAGCATGCTGCTGCTCGTCGCCGTGGTCGCTCTGCTGACGGGCGGCTTCGGCACGACGCCGAACGACCTGCTCGTGAGCGTGATCTCGATGTTCGGCGGCGACAAGCTGCAGCGCCTGAACATCGTGCCCGACCGCATCCTGAACGCGGCGCTCGCGCTCGCGGTCGGCCTCTATCTGCTGCGTTCGGTGCGCCGTTGGCTCGACAACGAGCTGCTGCCGGCGATCGGCATGGACCCCGGCATGCGCGCGTCGCTCATCACGCTCTTCAGCAATGTCGGCTACGTCGCGATCGTGCTGCTTACGCTGTCGCTGCTCGGCGTCAAGTGGGACAACCTCGCGTGGATCGTGAGCGCGCTGTCCGTCGGCATCGGCTTCGGCCTGCAGGAAATCGTGAAGAACTTCGTGTCCGGGCTGATCCTCTTGACCGAGCGGCCGGTGAAGGTCGGCGACATGATCAGCATCTCGGGCGTCGAAGGCGACATCCGCCGGATCAACGTGCGCGCGACCGAGATCCAGCTGTCCGACCGCTCGACCGTGATCGTGCCGAACTCGCAGCTGATCTCGCAGAACCTGCGCAACGTGACGATGGGCAACAGCACGCAAGGCGTCGCGACGCTGATGCTCACGTTCCCGCTCAACACCGATCCCGAGCAGGTGCGCGACCTGCTGCTCGGCGCGTACCGCGAGCACGCGGCGATCCTCGAGAAGCCCGCGCCGTCCGTCACGTTCAGCCAGCTCACGCCGGACGGGATCACGCTCAGCGTGACGGGCTACGTCGGCAGTCCGCGCATCGCCGGGACGACGAAGAGCGATCTGCTGTTCGAGATCCTCAAGCGGCTGCGCGCGGCGGGCATTCCTCTGTCGAATCCGCAGACGCTGATGGTGCAGAACCTGCCGCCGCCGCGAAGCGAGTGATGCGATCGCGCCGCGTCGATTCACTTGCGGCGCGAGCCGATGCGAATGGGCGCGCGGCGGCGCACGGCATGCGCACCCCGGTCGCGATGAACGGCCTTCGGCGGCTGCACGAGCGTCGTGCCTTTCCCGAGCGGCGGTCCGCCGCCCGTGACGACACGCGGCGCCGCATCGCGCGGCGCGGCGGCCGTCATCGTCATATACCGTTGCAATCCTATACACGCGGCGGTCCGCCAACTCTCTATGATTCGGGTTACGAACCGACTTCATGGGGTTGAAAGTCATGAAAAAACTGATGCTTCTGCCGCTCCTCGCGAGCGCAATGCTCGCAGGCTGCGCTGTGTATCCGGCCGAACCCGCCGTCGGCGTGAACGTCGGCATCGGCTGGCACGGCGACCGTTATTGGGACGGCCAGCGCTACTGGGAACGCGCTGAATGGGAACGCTCGCATCCGCCGCAATACTATCGCCGTGACGACAACCGGCGCGACGACCGGCGTGACGATCGCGGCGGCTATCGCGACGGCGACCGCGGGCGCGACGACCGACGCGGCGACGACAATCGCCAGTACTGAGCCGACCGACGGCGGCGTAACAAGCCAATGCGCGGCGCCGGCCGTCCGCGTCGATGCGAGACGGGCCGCGCGCGTCGCCCCGTCCGCGCGACGCGCCGGCATCGAGCGCGTCGCGCGATTGTCAAAGATCATTCGGCGCAGGCAAACGAAAGGCACACGGCCCGCAGTCGCGCTATGCTCGTTCGCCTTATCCGACCGGAGCACATTCTCTTGAAGCTTTCGATTCTCATCGCGGCCGCCTGCGCCGCATTCGCGCTGACCGCGCTGACGCCGGTCGCCCACGCGCAGACCTATCACTTCGGCGAAGGTCAGACGGGCATGTCCGGCGGCGCGCAGGCCACGCCGACACGGCACGCCGTGAAAACGACGCATCATCACAAGCAGCGCCGACACCACGTGCGGCGTGCCGTGCGCGCGCCGCGCACGTACGCGCATCACTGACGTCGCGTGACGCGCGGGCCGCGGGCCGCGCGCGGTAGGTTACGGCTCGCGGCGTTGGGCTGACCAGGCCATTGAAAAACTGGTTTGCGAGGTGCTCCTCGCACAAGGTTTTTGGGGGAGCCTCCCCCATACCGAAGCCGAACAAGCGGTTTGTCGCGCATTCAGAGAGGTCGACGATTTTCTCCGACACCTTGCAGGAGAGAATTTCAACGGCCTCTGTTAGGGCTTAGGGCTTAGGGCTTAGGGCTTAGGGCTTAGGGCTTAGGGCTTAGGGCTTGCGCGAGCGCTTCTTCGCGGCCCGGTTCCCCGCCTTTCCCAACCTTCTCGCGCCACAATCTTTCCGTGCAGCGGCCGATCGCCGAATGCGATCGGGCGTCGCGCTCGCGCGCGAGTTCGCTGTCGCGGCGACCATTTACCGCCCAGCCCGCCTCCAATCGGCGCGACCGAGCACATGCCGCGCGCACCACGGCGCCCACCGCCGCGATCGGTCGTTGCAACGCGCGGGGGCCCCGCCCGAAGCCGGTCGCCGTGCGCTCACATCGGCTTCGAGCGATGAGCGACACGCCACGCGCCGCTTCGGCGGCGGCTCAATTGCATGAAGCCGATCGCCGCCGCACGCCGAAATACGCAGCACTCCCGCCGACCACCGGCCGCGAACGGCCGGCTCACTGCGGCTGCGACGCGCCGCTCGCCGCGATCGCACCGCTGATGCGGTCGATCAGCGACTTCGCCGCACCGGCGGCGAGCGCCGCATCGACGTGCGACGTCTGCCACGCGCCGTCGCTGCCCTCGGTGAACGTGAGCGTCGTGCGCAACGACGCGTCGCCTTCGTCCGGCCGCCCGTCGTGCCAGGTGATCGCGACGTTGCACGAATACGTGCGCTCGGCCACCTTCGTGCAATCGCCGACGGGCTTCACCGACGCGACGTCGGCCGCCACCGGCAGCGGCTGGCCGAGCATCGAGTTGAGCGGCCCGCGATTCTCCGCGTCGAGCGCGCGGCGCACGGCCGCGTCGATGTCGCGCTCGCCGGGGCCCGCATGGAACCAGCCGCACGCGGCGAGCATGGCGGACGACATTCCCAGTAGCAACAGTGTTCGGAGCTTCATCGATTCGTGTGGTGTCGTGTGATTCGGTGCGGCGTCGCGATCGCGCCGCCTGCGTATCGCAAAGGCATGCCGCGCGACGGTCGTGAGCGCTCGCGTACGCTCGTGCGTCTGCCGTCGCGCGATGCGTCCGCAGCGTCCGCCCGATGGATGAACATGCGGACGAACGTGCGCATTGCGCGCCAGTCTGACGCGTGCGGACGCCACGGTCCGTATCGATTTGTAACGGCGTGTTCGCCGCGACGCGCGGCAACCGCCGCGCCGCCGACGAGATTCGGCGCTCAAGCCCGCCGGGCGCGCCGACGCGAACGTTCAGGGGCGGCCGCGCGGTCGATGCGAGGTGTTCGCCCGCGACCGATTGTTACACGATGCGGCGCCCGCGAAGCCCAGCCTATACTGGCCGTTTACTGGCCGTTGCCCGTGGCCGTTGCCCGTATAACCGCCCGCCGCGGGTTCGCGCCGACGGGCCGGCATGCCCCATCCTGTGAGGAGCGCTCCATGTACTACCTGCTGACCTACGAACTCGTCGACGACTATCTCGAGCGGCGCGGCACGTACCGCGCCGAGCATCTCGAGCTCGCGAAGGCGGCCACCGCGCGCGGCGAGCTGCTGCTCGCGGGCGCGCTCGCCGATCCGACCGACGAAGCGGTGCTCGTGTTCGACGCGCCGTCGCCCGCCGCCGCCGAGGCGTTCGCGCAAGCCGATCCTTACGTCGCGAACGGCCTCGTCAAGCGCTGGCGGGTGCGGCCGTGGAGCGTCGTCGTCGGCAAGCTCGCGACGCCCGCGTGAGCACGGCGGCTCACAGCCATCCGGCCTTCCTGAAGCGTTTCCACAGGAACAGGTCGGCGGCCGCCATCACGCCGAGGCACACATAGAAGCCGTAGCGCCAGTGCAACTCCGGCATGTTGTTGAAGTTCATCCCGTAGATCCCGGCGATCATCGTCGGGATCGCGAACAGCGCGGCGAACGAACCGAGCCGCTTCGTCACCTCGCTTTCCGCGAGCGAGATCATCCCGAGGTTCACCTGGAGCGCGGTCACGAGCATCTCGCGCCGCCCTTCGATCGTCCGCACGATCCGCAGCAGATGGTCGTAGACGTCGCGGAAATAGTGGTCCATGCCCGCGCAGACCTGCGGAATCCGCCCGCCGACGAGCTTCGCGAGCGGCTCGACGAGGGGCGCCGTGTGCTGGTGCAGCATCACGAGCCGGCGCTTGAGCGTGTACAGATCCTCGATCAGCGCGCGGGCGGCGGCCGTGCCCGTCTTCTCGAAGATCCGGTCCTCGAGCGCCTCCAGCTCCGCGCCGAGCGCCTCGAGGATCGGGAAATAGCGGTCGACGACCTGGTCCATCAACGCGTAGAACACGAACGCGGCGCCCTCCCTCAGCAGATGCGGCTCGCGCTCGCAGCGCGCGCGCACCGCGCGGAAGTCCTGCTCGGTGTGATTGCGGATCGACAGCACGTAGTTCGGGCCGACGAACACGTTCAGCTCGCCCAACCGAAGCTCGCCTTGCCCGTCGATCTCCAGCGTATGCAGCACCGCGAACAGCGAATCGCCGTATTCCTCGATCTTCGGGCGCTGATGGCCCTTGCGTGCGTCCTCGAGCGCGAGTTCGTGCAGATCGAACTCCTCGCCCATCCGTTCGATTTCTTCCGGCTCGGGGTCCTTCAGCGCGACCCAGACGAAGCACTCGGGCTTCGCGACGTAGTCGCTGATGTCGTCGATGTCGATGTCGGCCAGCTTGCGGCCATCCTGGTATGCGGCGCAATTGATCAGCATGCTGTTGCTAGGTTCGAAGCGATTCCGGCGCACAGTTTAGCCGCTCTCGCGCGAAGCGGCGGCGACGCGTCGCTTGCGCGGGCCGCCGATATTGGTCATGATCGGCGTCGTGTACGCGTCGCCGCCCGCCCTCGCGCGAAGCGGCGCTCCCTCGAATCGTCCGGCGGCCCATGCCGCCGCCCTGAGCGTCAAGGAGGCAGCGATGTGGTACTTCGCATGGATTCTCGGCATCGGCGTCGCGCTCGGCTTCGGCATCATCAACGCGATGTGGCTCGAAGCGAACGGCAATTTCCCGACGGGCTCGCCCGACGACGCACACCGGGCGAGCGAGCCCGCCGCCCCGGAGGGCAGCCGTTCGTGACGTATCTGGTGTTTTTCTGCGGCCATGCCGGCACGGGCAAGACGACGCTCGCGAAGCGGCTGATCCGGCCGCTGATGAAGACGACGGGCGAAGCGTTTTGCCTGCTCGACAAGGACACGCTGTACGGCCGCTACAGCTCGGCCGCGATGGGCGCGCTGACGCACGACCCGAACGACCGCGACAGCCCGCTTTATCTTCAGCATCTGCGCGATCCCGAATATCAGGGGCTCCTCGACACCGCGCGCGAGAACCTCGAGCTCGGCATCAGCGTGATCGTCGTCGGCCCGATGTCGCGCGAAGTGCGCGACAGGCGCCTCCTGGACCGCGCGTGGCTCGGCATCGGGCCCGACGTCGAGCTGCGCATCGTCTGGGTCCACACGGCGGAGGAGACCGCGCACACGCGGATCGTCGCGCGCGGCAACCCGAATGACGCCTACAAGCTCGCGCACTGGGACGAATACCGGCAGCGCCGCTTCATCCCGACGGGCGAGCAGTGCGAAGGCCTCCTGATGTTCGACAACACCGCGCCGTCGGATGCCGACGTCGGCGCGCTCCTCGATCACATCGCGCCGCCGCCCGCGCGCGGCGCGTCGACCGTGCCGCCGCTGCCCGCCTGACGCGGCGAATCGCGACGGCTGTCCCATTTCCGTTTCCGACACGGCTTGCAAAAAACGCCGGGCGGCCCTACGGCCGGCCCGGCGTCGTTTCGCGGGGTCTTTGCGGTCTTTGCGGTCTTTGCATCGACGCGCCGCGATTCACGTTGACGCGCCGCGCTCCGGTCGGCACCGCTCGCCGCGCGCAACAAGCGTCGCGCGCGGCGCAAGCATTACGCGAGCGCGTGCATCCTCTCGAGCGTGCCGCCCTCGTACAGCTTGCCGAAGCGGTTCGCGAGGAACGCATGCAGCGGCACCTGCTCCTGGCGCACGAAGCCGCTCTGCGGCAGCTTCTTTTCGCGGAACAGATCGAGCACCGCGCACATCGCGCCCGCCGTCGTGATCTGGATCGCGCTCATCGGCATTGCGCAAACTTCCTTCGCGAAGATCTTGCGCGTGAACACGTCCTGCACGAGCTGGCCGTGCTTCATGCCCGTCACCGTGACGAACACGAGCACGACGTCCTGCTTCGTCGACGGCACCGCGCGGCGCATGATCGCCTTCAGCGTGTCGCGATCGGTCGACAGGCGCAGATCCTCGAGCAGGAACTGGATCAGCTCGCGGTGGCCCGGGTAGCGGACCGACTTGTAATCGAGCGTCTCGACCTTGCCTTCGAGCGTCTCGCACAGCGTGCCGAGGCCGCCCGACGTGTTGAACGCCTCGTATTCGATGCCGTCGAGCGAGAAATGCTCGAGCCCCTCGAGCGGCTGCACCCATTGGCGGCGGCCGTCGCGAACCGCTTCGCACGGCTGGCAGTATTCGTTGATGAGGCCGTCGACGCTCCACGTCAGGTTGTACTTCAGCGCGTTGGTCGGATACTCGGGCAACGCGCCGACGCGCATCTTCACGTCGCGCACCTCGGAGAAGCCGTTCACGAGCTCGTGCGCGGCGATGCCGATGAAGCCGGGCGCGAGGCCGCACTGCGGCATGAACGCGCGGTTCGCGCCTTCGGCGAGCTCGCGGATCGCGCCCGTCGCGCGCACGTCCTCGGTCAGATCGAAGTAATGGACGCCCGCGGCCTTCGCGGCGGCGGCGACGTTGACGGCCAGGTAGTACGGCAGCGCGTTGACGAGCGCGTCGAAGCCCTTCACCGCTTCGCGGATCGCGGTCGCATCGGCGGAATCGACACGCAGCGTCGCGATCCCTTCGTTCGCGAGCTTCGCGAGCGCGTCCGGATCGCGGTCGAACGCGACGACTTCGTAGTCGCCGGTTTCGCGCAACAGATGAGCGATGGTGTGACCGATGAGACCCGCGCCGACGATGGCGATTTTCATGTCGTTCTCTCCTGACAAGGTGATTGTTGTAAGTGGCGTGTTGCCCTGTCGGAAAGTGTAGGGATGTGCAAAAACACTTTGTAGACGAAAACTGATGCGGATCGACGCGAATTTTCGACGGATTGCCGATCGTTTTCGACGATTCGTCGAAAACGATCGGCGGGCGGCCGATTCGAGCGGACCGCCCGCCTGTGCTGCTCCGCGATATTGCCGCCGCGTGGCCACCATATCGCCACCATGTCGCCGCGACGCGCCGCAAGGCATCGGCCGCCATTCGACGCGCGTTGCCCGCCCACCAGATTTCGCAGCTTGACGGCACGCTTTCGGCTTTCTTAGGCTCGATCGCGGGCATCGTCGCGCCGCATCGCGCCGTGACGCATCGATCCCGCCCGGCTCCGGCGCGCCGCCGGCCCATCGCCGCGCCCCTACGGGCGGCCGGCTCGTCCGAGGCCGGCCGGTCTCGGACGCATTCGCTGGAAAGAAGAACAATGACAATCGTCACCCGGAACGCAGGCCGTCTGATCCGTCTTGCCGTCGTCGCAGGCTTCGCGTCGCTCGCCGCCGCGCCTGCCGCTCACGCGGCAAAAGTCAGTCAGGAGGGGCGTTGCTCGATCAAGGAAGGCGCGCCCGCCGACCCGTGCAAGGCCGACCGCGGGCGGTCGGCCACGGGCGTCGTCCCGGGCAACAGCCACGACGCGTGCACGGCAGCCAAGAAGCTCGCGCGGGAAAACCTGCAACGGCTCGTCTCGAACAAGACGTGCATGAGGTACACGGACTGCAACAAGCCCTGCAAAGTGATCGAATCGCCGTAACCCGGCCGCGCGCGCAAACGGCCGCCCGCCACACACCCATGACACACCCATGACGACCCATGACGCGCCGGCCGCGCGTCATGCGTGATGCGTGATGCGTGATGCGTCACGCGTCGTCCGCGCGCCGCCGCTCGTCTTCCGCACGGCTCACCGACGCCCCGCAGCCGCTGCAAAACGGGAAAAACGCGAAGTTGCGCGTGCCGCACCCGCACGGCTCGAACAGCTTGAGCCCGCAGTGGATGCAGAACGTCGCGCCGTCGCCGCCCAGGTTCCATGGCTTGTCGCACGACGGGCACAGCTTCTTCTGATACGCGGCGATCGCCTTGTCGTAACCGATCGCCTGTGCGCGTTCGCGCTGGCTGCGCCGCATCTCCTCGCGCTTGCGCTCCACGTACCGCTGGAACGCGCGAAGCATGTAGACGCCCGCGAACACCGTCAGCACGATGCCGACGATGACGCGCACGTAGCCGCCGAAGCTCGGCAGATACGGCACGAGCTCGACGAAGAACGCCGTCAGCGCGAACATCCCGAAGCCATAGACGAACGGCCAGTAGCGCACTTTCCGGTAACGGACGAACAGCCAGACCGCGAGCACGAGGATCGGCAGCGTGAATGCGAGCCGCCACGCGAACACGACGAGCTCGTAGCGCCGGCTCGCCTGCTCGAAGCGCTGCTCGGCCTGCGTCCGCGATTGCGCGAGCTGCGCGCTCACGTCGTCCTGGCGCTTGCGCAGCGCGTCGAGCTGATCGGCGATCTGATCGTGCCGGCGCTGCCATCCGGCCACGGCTGCCTGCAGCTCGTCGAGCTGGCGCGTGCGCGCGAGCACCTCCGGGTTGCGGCTCGCGTCGCCCGTCGCGCTGCGCGTCGCGATCCAGTTGCGAAAGCTCTCCTTCGCCTGGTCGTAGTCCTGCTGCGCGCGATTGCGGGCGGTCGCGAACGCGTCGGCCTTATCCGTCAGCGCGCCCTGCTCGCGCTGCAGTTCCCGCTGCGACGCGCGCAGCGCGGCGTCCGCCTGCGTGTCGGCGTAGCGCGCGAGCGTCGGCGGCCCGCCGCGCGGCGCGAACGCCATGTCGCGGATCACGAGGCTGCCCAGCATGTTGAGGAACAGCGCGAACGCCACGGCGATGCCCCACGACGCGATCTGCAGCAGCCGCTCGGGGCGCGAATAGGTTTGGCTCGTCGTCATGATCCCGGCCTCTCGTCAAGGTTGTCTCATTCGTCCTCGCCCGTCGCGCGCTCGGGCGACGCGGCGCGTCAGCCGATCGTCCCGCGGTCGATCTTGCGCGCGAGGATGATCGACGTCGTCGTCCGCTCGACGCCTTCGAGCGCGCCGATCTGATCGAGCAGATCGTTCAGGCGCTCGGGCGAATCGGCGCGCAGCCACGCGACGTAGTCGTACTCGCCGCTCACCGCGCACAGCAGTTGCACCTCCGGCATGCGATCGAGGCGCTTGAGCACGTCCTTGCCGTACTTCGGCGCGAGGATGATGCCGACGTACGCGTAGATGCTCGCGTCGAGCACGTCCTGCCCGAGCCGCACGCTGTAGCCCGCGATCACCTGCGTGCGCTCGAGCCGCGCGATCCGCGCGAGCACGGTCGTGCGCGCGACGTCCAGTTGCCGCGCGAGATCCGCGACGCTCGCGCGGGCGTTCGCCTGCAATAGCGCGACGAGGTTGCGGTCGAGTTCGTCGAGTTGATCGAGTCGGGGTGGACGCATGGCGAATCGGCAAATGGAAGTGCCGCGATGATAGCGCCGAACGGCCGCGCGCCCAACCTCGCGTTCGATCGACAGACCGATCGGCTTTTCGACCGAATCCGCCGTACCGAGCTGTCGTGCAAGCGACGGGGACGCTGCGCGCGGGCGCGAGAGCAAGATGGACGCCGCGCTCGTGCGCCGGTGTCGGTCGATGTCGGTCCGGCTTGGTCACTTGGTCACTTGGTCACTTGGTCACTTGGTCACTTGGTCGGTTGGTCGGTTGGTCGGTTGGTCGGTTGGTCGGTTGGTCGGTTGGTCGGTTGGTCGGTTGGTCGGTTGGTCGGTTGGTCGGTTGGTCGGTTGGTCGGTTGGTCGGTTGGTCGGTTGGTCGGTTGGTCGGTTGGTCGGTTGGTCGGTTGGTCGGTTGAGACATCCATTCACCGAAGCGCGTTGCGCACATCCTTCGCCGCCGTCCGGATTCCAGACATCGGCGCCGCGCTTTCGCAGCTTGCCGACACGCACCGCAAGCGATCCGATTCGCGCCACGGCGCGCCGACTCGACGAAGGCGTCGCCGATCGCGGCCCCGCCACCGCGCGCACGCCCTGATCCACCCGCCGCACGCCGACGCGCACGCCTGCCGAAACCTCCCCCGCACAGGCGTGATTTCGATTCGTTTCGGTTGTAAGCAGATGTCGCATCGTCGCCCAACGGCCCGATACCGTGCTACTAATAGCGCGGGACGCGCGCCGCGCAGGCGGTCGAACGCGCCGCGCCCGCATCCGAATTCCCGTCCGACGACCACACAGGAGCTCCAATGAAAAAGATCTCGCTGACTTTTGCTGCCGCGCTCGCGCTGGCGGCCACGCTCGCGCACGCGCAGACGAGCGCGTCGGCGCCGGCCGCGCCGGCCTCCGCCCCTGCCGCCGCCGCGCGTCATGAAGCGCGCGTCGAGGAGCGCATCACGTACCTGCACAACCAGTTGAAGATCACGCCGGAGCAGGAAGCGCAATGGAAGACGTTCGCCGACACGATGCGCGACAACGGCGCGACGATGGCGCGGCTCTATCGCGAGCGGATGGAAAACAAGAACGCGTCCGCGCTCGACGACATGAAGCAATACGCCGAGCTGACGCAGGCGAACGCCGACGGCGCGAAGAAGCTCTCCGACGCCTTCGCGCCGCTGTACGCGAGCTTCCCGGCCGAGCAGAAGACGCTCGCCGATTCGACGTTCCGCAAGTGGCTGCACCCGGAGCCGGGCAAGGCGCGCGCGCGCAAGCATCCGGGCAAGGCGGACGGCCAGGCCGCCGCGAGCTCGGGCGCCGCGCAGTAACGGCATGAAAAGCGTGTCGCGCGGCGTGTCGCGCGGGCCCGCGCGACACGCTCCCGTCAGCTCACGCCCGCTTGCGGCGCGTTGGGCGAGCGCGCAACCTCGCGAACGCACCGCGAACCAATCTCCGACGCGTCGCCCCATAACCGTCCCCTACGGCACACGCTCGCTCGGTCATCACGCGTTCACCGGCCCGCCGCTAGCTCGCCGATTCGCGCGCCCCTCGCACGCGCGCCCGAGCCGCCCGAACCCCGCCCCTACGGCACACGCGCGTCACCGCGCGGACGTCACCCGATCGATCATCGCCCGCACCGCGCGCATCTGCGCGCCCGACTTCAGCGCATAGTTCTGCCCGGTATACGCGAACCAATCCCAGCATCCCTGCGGATTGCCCGGCGTGCCGGCCTTCGCGACCTGCGGATACAGCACCACGATATTGTTCGCATCCGCCCAGTTCCGGTAGGTCGTCATGTCGCGCACGACGTCCGCCGACTGCAGGCAGCCATGGAACACGACGTGGACCTTGCAGCCGGCGCTCGCGCCGCATGCGCTCGGCACGTACGCGTAGCCGTCCGCCGCGAGCCCGCTCGACGCCGGCGCGAACTCGCGCTGGTCGAACGTGATCGCGCGCCCCGTCGGCTGCGCGACGGGCGGCGCAAGCGGCCCGTAGATCGTCTCGAGCAGCGCGCCCGCCTGGTCGTAGCCCGACTGACCGACCCTGCAATGGCTGATGTACGGCGCGGCGTTCGCATCGCACGCGTTGCCTGCCGACGGCGTGATGAATGCATGCCCGGCCGGAATGTCGGCGACGTAGACGATGTTCGTCACGGGCACGCCGGCCAGCCAGAAAAACGACCACGTCGCATCGACGGCGGGCTCGCGGACGATCGTGTCCTTCGTGCCGCTGAACAGATAGATCTTCGCGCGCTGCAGGTTCGCGAGCGGATCGATCTGGCCGCTCGCCGCGAAGCCCAGCGCGGCGGTCAGCAGCAGCCCGGAATCGGGCACCGTGTTCGGCAAGAGTCCCATGCAGATGCCCGTGTTCGTGAGGCTGCCCGCCGCGCAGTAGTACGGGCCGCCCGCGATCACGCCCGCGCCGATCACCGACGCCGAATACGCGACCTGATACTGCACCGCCATGTACGCGCCCGACGACAGCCCGGACACCGACACCTGGTTCGGGTCCGCGCGCAGCGCGGGCAGCGGCGGCGAAGCTTGCGCGCTCGCGGACACGGCGGCGAGCGCGATGGTCAACGCGGCGGCGAGGATCGCGCGCGCGGCGGCGTGGCGCATCTGCATGGATTTCCCCTTGATCCCGCCGGGCGACGGCAACGACGGCCGGCGTCGCCCGGACAGGTCGACACAGTCGGACGGCAAATCGAGACGCGATCACTTCATATTCGTCGCTGCCTCCGTTGCCCGCAAGGTCGGCGTTCACGCGCGCCTGGATTCGCGCTAAAGTGATGCGCTTTTATTGACAAAATCAACATGATCGAATTGAAAAACGTCGACCTCCGCAATGATCCGGACGCCTTGCGCGTCGTCAAGAACGAGACGGTCCAGGTCAAATTCGCCGCGCAGGCAGGCGAGCTGATGAGCCTCGAAGGGCCGAACCGCTATGCGGCGGGCGACGCGCTCGTCACCGGTTCGACGGGCGACCGCTGGGTGGTGTCGCGCGAGCGCTTCGACGCGAAGTACCTGCCCGCCGCCGACAGCGTCGTGCACGGCGCGCCGGGCGCGTACCGCAACCGTCCCGCCGTCGTGCTCGCGAAGCGGATGGACGCGCCGTTCTCGATCGCGCGCTCGGCGGGCGGCGACACACTGCATGGCGACGCGGGCGACTGGGTGATGCAATACGCGCCGGGCGACTACGGCGTCGTGCAGGCGCAGCGCTTCGCGCAGGTGTACCGCGAGGCGGACTGACGCCGGCGCCGGCGGTACGACGCCGCCCGCGCCGGCCGTGAACACTCCGCGTGCGCGCCGCGCGCACCTCCGCTGCTCTCCCCATGCGGCGGGCGGCGGCGAAGCGTCATGCACGCCACGCCGCATGCGCGCCGCCGCCTTCCTGCTCCCTCCCGCGCCGCGTCGCCGCGGCTTCACGCGCGAGCGCGTCTGCGCGTCTGCGCGTCTGCGCGTCAATGCGACGACGTCACCCGTTCGATCATCTTGCGCACCGCGCGCATCTGCGCCCCCGACTTCAACGCATACTCCTGCCCCGTATAAGCGAACCAGTCCCAGCATCCCTGCGGATTGACGGGCAAATCCGCCGCCACCTGCGGATACAGCACGACGATATCGTTCGCATCCGCCCAGTTCCGGTAGGTCGTCATGTCGCGCACGACGTCCGCCGATTGCAGGCAACCGTGGAACACCACGTGCACCTTGCAGCCGGCGTTCGCGTCGCACGCGCGCGGCACGTATGCGTAGCCGTCTTTCGCAAGCCCGCTCGCCACGGGCGCGAACTCACGCTGATTGAACGTGATCGCGCGCCCCGCCGGTTGCGCGACGGGCGGCGACAGCGGCCCGTAGATCGCCTGAAGGAGCGCTCCCGCCTGGTCGTAACCCGCTTGCGAGACGGTGCAATGATTGATGAAGGGCGTCGCGTTCGCGCTGCACACGCCGCCAGCGGCAGGCGTGACGAACGCGTGTCCGGCCGGCACGTCGACGACGTACGCGAGATTTGCCGCAGGCACGCCCGCCAGCCAGAAAAACGACCACGTCGCGTCGACGACAGGCTGACTCACGACCGCGTCTTTCGTGCCGCTGAAGAGATAGACCTTCGCATGCTTCAGGTTCGCGAGCGGATCGATCTGGCCGCTCGCCTCGAAGTCGCGCGCCCTGGTCATCAGTTGCTCGGTATCCGGCATGCCTTGCATGCAGTTCTTCGTGTTCGCGAGCTTGCCCTTCGCGCAGTAATACGGGCCGCCCGCGACCACGCCCGCGCCGATCACCGACGCCGAATACGCGACCTGGTACTGCACCGCCATGAACGCGCCCGACGACAGCCCGGACACCGACACCTGACGGGCGTCGGCCCGTAGCGCGGGCAACGACGCGGAAGCTCGCGCGTTCGACGACGCAGCGGCCGCGAGCGCGAGCGTGAGCGTGAGCGCGGCGGCCGACATCGCACGCGACGCAACGTGACGTATCTGCATGGATTCCCCCTTTTCGTCATGCCGATCGACCGTCGGATGCGATCGGAGTCGATCGGCCGGTTGGCACAACCGGTCGGCCCCTCGGGCCGCGATGCGGGCATCTTGAGCGCATCGCGGCAAGCTCGGCAAGCGCGATGCCCGTGCGGGTCCGGTTTCAAGCCGGCGCGACGCGTCTTTTTCCGCGCGCCCCGATGCGATCGGGCCGAAAGATGCCGGCCTTCGCAACGATCCCGATGCCTGACGCCGCGTCGAGCGCATCGCTGCCTGCATGAAACGTCGCGCGCGAATGCGCCGCGAGGTGAAGCGAGACGAAATGAGATGAGGCGAAACGAAATGCATCGCGGCTCGCGATCGCGCGCGCATGTCGCGAAAAAGACGAATGGAAGGAAAGCGCGCCGAGTCGAGAAACGGCCGGCCGTCGAACCGATCGAAGCCGGACGTCGATTCGGCCCGTGAGAAGAGCGACGTCGCGAAGCAAGGCAAGCGGTTCGAGCGGGACGTTGCGCCGGGATGTCAGGCAGGCAGTCAGGCAGGCAGGATCGGAACGGCGCCCCGGGCGATGCGTCGCGGCGCCCGCCGATCGCCCGTTTGCGCGCGCGCCGCCGCCATCGTGCGCGCGGCGATCACGCACGCCGCACGCCCGTTACGCAACCCCCGTCACGCGAACTCGTCGCCGAGCTCGAGCGTCGTCTCGCGCGGCACCGCCTCGCCCGCCGCATGCCGTTCCTCGAGCGAGCCGAGCGTCGCCTCGACGTACGCGCGCAGCACCGCGTGGCTGCGCGCGCGCTGCATCGGCCTGAGCGCGAGATAGCGCCGCAGCGCGGCGCCCGCGAAGCGCACGTCGAGCGTCGTCTTGCGCGGCGTCGCGCCGAAGCGCATCGCGAGCCAGTGCACGGATAGAAAGCGCCCCGCTTCGTCGGCGCGTTCGGCAAAGCGCGTCTGCTCGGGAAAGAGATCGCAGATCACCCGCGCGAGCTCGTCGAATTCGGCGCTCGCGCAGTCGTATTGATAATCGTCCATCGTCGCGTTTCGGTTCAGCGTGCGGCGCGCGCGGGCCGGCACAGTTTCATCAGCGCGCCGGCGAAGCCCGCCGTCAGCAGCAGATACAGCGCGACCATCCATTCGAACGGCACGCCGCCGCCGTTATACAGGATCGACGGCAGATCGATGACGGGATGCAGCACGATCATCGCGGGCAGAATCCAGCGCTTGTTCGCGCGCATGCCGCGCCACATCAGCACGGACAGCGCGAGCTGCACGACGAACGCCGCGACGCGCTCGAGCGCCGACACCGCGACCGACACGGGCGACATCGTCGCGAGCATCACCTGGATGCGCAGCGCCAGGTCGGCGGGCATCGTCGACAACTGCGCGTTCAGCTCGCCGCGGTTCGCGAGCCACGCGAGATAAACCCATTGCGCGAGCACGACGACGCCGACGAACCACGCCTGCGCGCCGCCGTGGCCGATGCCGTTCGACAAGCCGCGCGCGTCGCCGTCCGACGGGCCGTAGCGTTTCGCGAGAAAGCGCAGCCCGAGATAGCGGCCGATTTCCTCGAAGAGCGCGGCGACGACGGTGCCGAACACGGCGAACGTGACGGGCTTCGACAGCCACAGCACGGCCGACGGCTGGCTCAGCAGAATCGCGTAGAGGCCGCGTTCGAGCAGCGTCGCGAACACCGTGTAGACGGCGACGCCGACGATCGCGTCGCGCCGGTCGAGCGCCAGCGGCTTGCGGAGGAATCGATGAAGGCCGATCGGCAGCAACGCCACGACGAGCGTGGCGATGACGAGCGCCGCCAGCGTGACGGGAGCAACGGTCATGACAATCCTTGTTCGGAACCCGCACCGGTGCGATGCGTGCCCCGAATGATACTCAACTCAGCTCGCCGTCGACGCGCGCACGCAAAGTTCGCCCGGCAGCAGCGCCTCGTGGAAGCCGCCCGTGCCGCCGTCGATCCGCTCGTGAACGAATTCGACCGCGCGATAGCCGATGTCGTAAGTCGGCTGGCGGATCGTCGTCACGCCGATGAGCTCCGCCCAATCGGGATCGTCGATCGCGATCAGCGCGGCGCGCTTTTGCCACGCGTCGCCGTACCGCGCGTGCAGATGCCGCGCGATCACGAGCGCGACGGGCGCGTTCGCCGCGAAGATCGCGGGCCGCACCGGCTCGCCCGCGGCCGCTTCGATGCGCGCGTCGAGCTCGGCGAGTGCGCGCTGCGTCGACTCCGGACCCTTCGGCTCGAGCACGATCGTCGGATGGACGGTGCGCCCCGATGCGCCAACCTGCGCGCGGAACGCGGCCTCGCGCAGCCGCCGCGAACTGACGTGCTCGAAAGGCTGCACGACGAAATGAATCGACCGGAAGCCCTGCGCGAACAGATGCTGCAAGCCCATCTCGATCGCGGCCTCGTTGTCGAGGCCGATCATGTCGGTCGCGAAGCCTTCGACGCTGCGATCGACGAGCACGGTCGGAATGCCGCCGCCGCGCAGCGATCTCAGCGCGTTCTCGTCGGCCCCGAGCGCGTTGACGATCATCCCTTCGACGCGGTAGGTGGTCAGCAACTGCAGATAGCGGCGCTCCATCTCGAGCTCGTTCGCCGCGTGGCAGATGAGCGGCATGTAGCCGAGCGCGTGGCACGCGGCCTCGACGCCACGCAACACTTCGACCGTATAGGGATTCGTCAGGTCCGCGGCGAGCAGGCCGAGCAACCGGTTGCGGCCGCGCTTCAGGCCGCGGGCCATCTGGTTCGGACGGTAGTTCAGGCGCGCGATCGCATCCTCGATGCGCTGGCGCAGGTCGGCGGACAGCACGTTCGTCTCGCCGTTCAGATAGCGCGAGACGCTGGTCTTGCCGGTGCCCGCTTCGCGGGCGACATCGCTGATCGTCGCGGGACGCGACGGTAGAGTTCGTGGATCGCTCACAGTGGCGCCTCGTAACGAGCGGCCCGCGCCGCCTCGCAAACGGGCGGGTCATTGTTGTTGGATGGAAAGGCCAACTGACGATGTCTCCTGTCGGCCGATTCCGGCCCGGCAAAGCTACGGACGGCGCACGAGCGCCCATCTTGCCGCGACGGCTGCGCGACAATTAGCGGGCGATCATAACGCAGGCGATCGGACCGTACCAAGACGGCCTCCTCTAGCGTGGAGGGACGCGCGGCGCGCGCGCCGGATGCGCGTCGCGCGGCCGCGCGGCGCCGGCGTCCGGGCGCGGCGCAAATCGAATGAACGGTCGCTGCGTTGCGCATCATCGCGTTCTCGGCATCGAATCCTGCGTACGCGGGCAAGCCCGCATGCTGTCGGACTGCTGACGATTCGGCAACCGAATCCCGGCGCCGGGCTCGGCATCGGCCTCGACGCGAAACGGGCCGCGCCCGACGCCGCGCACGCGGCTCGCCGCATCGGATACGATGCGGGGAGCCGATTCGGAACATTCCTAAAAGTCCGCCAAACGCGCCGCGGCGCGCATGACGAACCGCTCCCTTCTTCCGCCCTGCTTGCGTCCGTCGCCATCGCGAGCGGCGAACATGCCGCGCGCGATCCGCCGGACGTTCGCGCCACCTTTACGACACCGATTGCGCGCGCTGCAGCACATCGCGGTTGACGACGTTGCGCGCCAGCGTGCCGTCGAGCGCCGCGATCAGGTTCTCCGCCGCGCAGCGCGCCATCGCGTGGCGCGTCTCGCGCGTCGCCGAGCCGATGTGCGGCAGCGCGACGACGTTGCTCATCGACAGCAGCGGCGAATCCGCCGCGAGCGGCTCGTGCTCGAACACGTCGAGCCCCGCCGCCCGGATCGTGCCCGCGCGCAGCGCGTCGATCAGCGCGGCCTCGTCGACGACGGGCCCGCGCGACGCGTTCACGAGGATCGCGCTTCGCTTCATCTTCGCGAATTCGCGCGCGCCGATCAGATGCCGCGTCTGCGGCGTGAGCGGCACTTGCACGCACACGAAGTCGGCTGTCGCGAGCAATTCGTCGAGCGCGACGCGGCGTGCGCCGAACTGCGCCTCGGCCTGCGGATTCGCGCTGCGGTTCGTGTAGAGCACCGGCATCCGGAAGCCGAGCGCGGCGCGGCGCGCGAGCGCCGCGCCGATGCGCCCGAGCCCGATGATGCCGAGCGTCTTGCCGTTCACGTCGGTGCCGTATAGCGGCTCGCCGATGCTCTGCCGCCACTGCCCCGCCTTCACGAATTCGGCGAGCTCGACGACGCGCCGCGCGCTCGCGAGGATCAGCGCGAACACGGTGTCGGCCGTCGATTCGGTCAGCACGTCTGGCGTGTGCGCGAGCACGATCCCGCGGCGCGTCAGGTCGGCGACGTCGAAATTGTCGAAGCCGACCGAGATCGTCGACCATGCGCGCAGCCGCGGCGCGCGATCGAGCAGCTCGGGCGTGATCTCGAGGCTCGCGCCGAGCGCGCCGTCGGCGGTGTCGAGCGCGCGCGCGAGCGCGTCGGCGCCGTCGACGATGGTTAGGTCGGCGCGCTCGCGCAGATACGCGAGCACGTCGTCGGGGAGCGGCTTGTAGACGACGATGCGATGCTTCATCGATTCACTTTCCTTGCAACGGATGGGCGAGCGGCGGCGTCGCGCCCGCCTGCCTCACCGACAGCGTGAGCACGACGGCCGCGACGAGCGCGGCGCTCATGAACGCGTAGGACGCGGCGGGCGAGCCCGTCGCGCCGTTCAGATAGCCGACCACGTACGAGCCGACGAACGAGCCGAGCGCGCCCATGCTGTTGATGAGCGCCATCGCGCCGCCCGCGACGTTCTTCGGCAGCAGTTCCGGCACGATCGCGAAAAACGGCCCGTACGGCGCGTACATCGCCGCGCCCGCGACGACGAGCAGCGCGTACGACAGCCAGAAGTGCGCCGAGCCGAGCGCGTACGACGCGGCGAACGCGGCCGCGCCGATCAGCAGGAACGGCCACACGAAGCCCTTGCGCGAGCCGAGCTTGTCGGACGCCCAGGACGCGGCGAGCATCGCGATCGTCGCCGCGAGATACGGCAGCGCGGACAGCCACCCCGTTGCGACCATGCCGAGCGCCGAGCCGTTCTTCACGATCGACGGCAGCCACAGCACGAAGCCGTATACGCCGATGCTCCAGCAGAAGTACTGTGCGCACAGCTTGACGACGGCGGGCGAGCGGAACGCCTCGCGATAGTTGCGCACCGGCTTGAGCGCCGCCTGCTCGGCGGCGAGCGCGGCGTCGAGATCGCGCTTTTCCTGGTCGGTGAGCCACTTCGCCTGCGCGGGCTTGTCCTGCACGAGGAACCACCAGCACACCGCCCACACGACGGCGGGCAGCCCTTCGGCGACGAACATGTGGCGCCAGCCGAACTCGTGGACGAGATAGCCCGATACGACCGACATCCACAGCACCGTCACCGGGTTGCCGAGGATCAGGAAGGTGTTCGCGCGCGAGCGCTCGCGCTTCGTGAACCAGTTGCTGATGAAGATCAGCATCGCGGGCATCACGGCCGCCTCGACGACGCCGAGCAGGAAACGGATCGCCATCAGCGACGGGATGTTGCTCACGATGCCCGTGAGCGCCGCGCAGCCGCCCCACAGCACGAGGCTCCAGAACACGAGCGTCTTCACGCTGCGGCGCTCCGCGTAGATCGCCCCCGGAATCTGGAAGAAGAAATAGCCGAGGAAGAACAGCGCGCCGATCAGCGACGACAGCCCCTTGCTGATGCCGAGATCCTGATTGATCCCGGCCGCGGCGGCGAAGCCGTAGTTCGCGCGGTCGAGATAAGCGAGGCTGTACGTGACGAAGACGATCGGCATGATCGTCCACCAGCGGCGAAGCGCGAGCGTTGCGGGCATGATGTGAGTCTCCAGTGTCGTGCGGCGCCGTATGAAACGCGGGGATTCGCCGCGATTGTGCCCGTCCTGCGTCGGGACGGGCGGCTTATCGGACGAGCGGCGCCTCTAGCCGATCCGGCGCATTGCTCAGATTTTCGATCCGATCGAGCTGCGCGCGCAAAGGCAATCCTTCCGAGTCGCCGATTACCTGGATCGCGAGCGCGCCGATCCGGTTGCCGCGCGCCACCGCGTCGTCGATCGCGCGGCCTTCGAGCAACGCGCTCACCACGCCGACCGCGAAGCCGTCGCCCGCGCCGACCGTGTCGACGACGTGCTCGACGCGCTCGGCCGCGACCGTGCCTTCGCGGCCGTCGTCCGTGCGGAAGTACGCGCCCGCCGCGCCGAGCTTGACGACCACGCCGCGCGCGCCCCGCTCGATGTAGAAGCCCGCGATATCCGCGGGCGTGTCGAGGCCCGTCAGCTGACGCCCCTCGGCGAGGCCCGGCAGCACCCAGTCCGCCTGCTCGGCGAGCGCGTTCAGCGTGCGCGCCATTTCGTGCGCGGACGGCCACAGCGTCGGCCGCAGGTTCGGATCGAACGACACCGTCTTGCCCGCCGCGCGCATCGTGCGCGCGAGGTGGAACGCGAGCTCGCGCGACGAATCGGACAGCGCCGGCGCGACGCCCGTCAGGTGCAGGTGGCGCGCGCCGAGCGCGTAACCGGGCGCGTAGTCGTCGAGCGACAGGCGGCTCGCGGCCGAGCCCTTGCGGAAATATTCGACTGCCGGGTCCGCGCCGTCGGTCGCGCGCGACTTCAGCTGGAAGCCCGTCGGATAGCGCGCGTCGATCGTCACGCACGACGCGTCGACGCGCTCGCGCGCGAGCGTGTCGAGCACGTAGCGGCCGAACGAATCGGCACCGACGCGGCTGATCCAGCCGACCCGAAAGCCGAGGCGCGCAAGGCCGATCGCGACGTTCAGATCGGCGCCCGCGATGCGCTTCGTGAACTGCGTCGCGCTGTCGAGCGGGCCGGGCTCGGCGGCGACGAACATCGCCATCGCTTCGCCATAGGTGAGAACGTCGAGCGGGGCTTGCATGGTGTTGGCTTACTCCTTCGGTCAACGGCCTGGCGCCGGCGCAAGCGTCGAGCTTGGCCGACTCCGGCGCGAGTGGGTGGATCTCATGCGGCCGCGAGCCATGCGACGCGCGTCGACGCGTCGTCGGCCACGCGCGCCGCATCGAGCGGAAACTCGATCCCGCGCGGCGCCGTGCGCGGCAGCAGCGCGAGCACGTCGTCGCAGAAGCGCTCGCCCGGCCTCGGCGCGACCGCGAAGCGGCGCGCGCCCTCGCCGTCGACCGCCTTGCAATGGACGTATTCCACGTGCGCGGCGAGCGCGCGCGCGGCGGCGAGCGGCGCGTCGCCCGCCCACAGCCAGTTGCCGATGTCGAACGTCATGCCGATGAGCGTCGGGCATCGCTCGTCGCGCAGCGCGGCGAACAGCGACTCGAACTGCGCGAGCGCGCCGCCCTGCCGCAACTGGCCGTTCTCGACGAGCGCGCGGGCGCGCGCGCCGCGCGTCGCGGCGGCGATCTCGGCCGCGTGCGGACGCGCGGCGAAGCCGCCGAGCTGAAACTTGACGAAGCGCGCGCCGAGCGCGTCGGCCTCGGCGAGCGTCGCGGCGAGCGCGTCGCGGTTCAGATCGCCGCCGTCCGTGTAGAGCGTCGCGGGGGTCGAATACACCGACCACAGCCCGGTCGCGGCGATCGCGTCGCCGAGCCGCGCGAGCGCGGGGGCGGCCGCGTCGTCGTCCGACGCGAACAGCTCGCGCCGCACCTCGAACCCCGCGGCGCCCGCGTCGGCCGCCGCCGCGACGAATGCGCGATGGCCCGCGCGGCGCACCGCGTCCGCGCCGAACGCGCTCGCGACGATCACGATGTCGACCATGCTTGGTCGCCTCCTTCTCGATCGGGATATTGTCGAAACCGTATGAATGGAACCGGTTCCATTCATCAACGGACGAATAGTGCGCCGAGCGTTCGAGGCGAACCATAGTGGAAATCCCTAGGCGCGGCGGACGGTGAACCTGCGGCGTTGACCGCGCGCAGGCGGCGCGCCGACGGTGCAGAATAAGCAGCGGCAAACCGCCCGGACGCCGCGGCAACGAGCCGATCGCGCCGCTTCGTTGTGCTTCGTTGTGCTTCGTTGTGCTTCGTTGTGCTTCGTTGTGCTTCGTTGTGCTTCGTTGTACTTCGTTGTACTTCGTGGCGCTTCGTTCGCCTGTCCGCCCCCAGGAGCAAACGGCATGCTCGATTTTTCCGATGGCGCCCCGTACCTGCTCGTGAGCGCGCTCTTCTTCCTGCTCGCCATCCCGCTCGCGGCGAAGCGGGTCGGCCCCAATCGCTTCTACGGCGTCAGAACGCGCGCGACGCTGCGCGACCCGGCGCTCTGGTATCGCCGCAACGCGATCTTCGGCGTCGCGCTGATGGGCACGAGCGCGGCCTTCATCGCCGCCGTCGAATATTGCCGGCTGCGCGGCGTGCGCGTGCCGAACGCCGCCCTGCTGGCGGCGTTCGTCGTCGAAATCGCGGTGCCGGCCGCGCTCTGCTTCGCCGCGCCCGGCCCGCCGGGCGACCGTCCGGACGGCGGCCGCCGCTAACGCGTCAATCACTCGCCGGTCACTCACCGGCCACTCGCCGATGAGCGGCCGATGAGCCGCCGACAGCGCGACTGCCGTCGCCGCGCCGCCCGTCAGGCCGGATCGGCCTGCGCGACGCACAGCGCGAGAAAACGCTTGGCGACGCGCGACGGCGTCGCGCCATGCGGCACGAGGATCGAGAAATGGCGCGTGAGCGGCTCGGGCGCGATCGACACCATCGCGAGCGCCGCATCGTCATGCCTGAGCGACATCGCGGACACGAAGCCGACGCCCATTCCGGCGCGCACCGCCTCCTTCACCGCCTCGACGCCCGCGATTTCGAACGCGACCGCAAGCGGCGCCGCCGCGCGCGCGAACGCGCGCTCGACAAGCTGCCGCACGCCCGAGCCCGCCTCGCGCAGCACGAGCGGATACGCGGCGAGCTCGTCGAGCGTCGCCCGCGCGCGGCCTTGCTCGCGGCGCGCGGCGAGCGGATGCGACGACGGCACGATCGCGACGATCTCGTCCTCGCGCCATTCGTGCACCGACGTGCCCGTCGGCAGCGCGTCGCCGGGCGGGCCCTCGATCAGCGCGATGTCGAGCGACGCCAGCGCCGCGACGACGTCGGACGTGTTGCCGCTCATCGTCTGGATCGCGACGTCCGGCGCGAGCGGATGGAACGCGGCGAGCAGGTACGGCAGCAGGTAGCTCGCGGGCGTCGTGCTCGCGCCGATCCGCAGCGTCCCGCGCTCGAGCCCGCGCACCGCGTCGCGGTACGCGCGCGCCTGCGCGAACGTATCGCGCAGTTGCGTCGCGTGCCGCGCGAGCGCCTCGCCGACCGGCGTGAGACGCACGCCGCGCCCGTCGCGCTGGTACAGCGGCTCGCCGAACTCGTCCTGCAGCTGGCGCAACTGGCCGGACACCGCGGGCTGCGACAGATGCAGCGCGAGCGCCGCGCGGCTGATGTTCAGGTGCTCGGCGACCGCCGCGAACGTTATCAGTTGATCTGGGGTCATCGGTCGAAAATATCGGATTTTTGGATATTTTACGTTACAAATCACGATTTTTCATATCGATATAACCAATTTAGGATTAGCCCCATCGTCACAGAGAACGAAACGAACGAAGCCATGTCCACGCTCACCTCTCCCCAGCTCAGCGCCGCCGCGCCGTCACTGCGCGGGCGGCTCAACGGCATCCTGTTCGTCGGCCTGTTCGCGCTCGCCGTCACGAGCGTCGCGCAACTGCCCGCCGTCGCGCGCTTCGGCTTGAGCCCGCTCATCGTCGGGATCGTCGCGGGCGCGCTGTACGGCAATCTGCTGCGCGACGGCATGCCCGCGAGCTGGGCGGCCGGCATCGATTTCTCCGCGCGCAAGCTGCTGCGGATCGCGGTGGCGTTCTTCGGGCTGCGCGTGAGCCTGCAGGAAATCGCGCAGGTCGGCCTGCCGGGGCTCACCGTGTCGGCGCTCGTCGTCGCGAGCACGCTCGCCGTCGGCACCTGGGCCGGCATCAAGCTGATGAAGCTCGACCGCGACACCGCGCTCCTGACCGCCGCGGGCAGCGCGATCTGCGGCGCGGCCGCGGTGCTCGCGTTCGAATCGACGCTGCGCTCGAAGCCGCACCAGAGCGCGATGGCGGTCGGCAGCGTCGTGCTGTTCGGCACGCTGTCGATGTTCGCGTATCCGCTCGCATACCGCGCCGGCTGGCTGCATCTCGACGCCACGGGCCTCGGCCTCTTCTTCGGCGGCACGATCCACGAGGTCGCGCAGGTGGTCGGCGCGGCGAGCGACGCCGGCCCGGAGGTCACGCGCGTCGCGACGATCGTCAAGATGACCCGCGTGATGCTGCTCGTGCCCGTGCTGCTCGTGCTCGGCGCGTGGCTCGCCCGCTCGGCGCGCCGCTCGCCAGCGGCCGGCGACGGCGCGCCGCGCAAGCTCGCGGTGCCGTGGTTCGCACTCGGCTTCCTCGGCTTCGTCGTCGTGAATTCGCTGCAGATGCTGCCCGCCGCCGCGATCGGCACGCTCAACGCGCTCGACACGTTCGCGCTCACGATGGCGATGACGGCGCTCGGCATCGAGACGCGGATGTCGCAGATCCGCGCGGCCGGCCCCCGCGCGCTGATGACGGGCCTCATCCTCTACGCGTGGCTGATTTTCGGCGGCTATGCGATCGTCTGGGCGACGGAGCGCTGGCTTGGCTGACCGCCCGCCCTCCTCGCCGCGCCGCCGCGCCGCGTCCGCCGGGTTCGCCCCGCGCACGCGGCGCGGTGCTATTCTTCCGCTCGATTTCATCCGCCGGGCCACTGCCGCCGTGCTCTCGTTCCTGCTCAAGCTGCGCACCCGCGCGCAAACCCTGTTTCGGCTGTCCGACGCGCACACGATGCTCGTGTGGTCGGTGATCGTCGGCATCGGCGGCGCGCTCGCGACGGTTGCGTTCCGCGAAGGGATCGAGCTGATCCAGCGCGCGGTTTCCGGCACGAGCGGCAGCTTCACCGAGATGGCGAAGCGCCTGCCGTGGCAGATCCGCTTCTGGCTGCCGGCCGCGGGCGGCTTCCTCGCGGGCTGCGTGCTGCTCGTCGCGCAGCACGGCGCACGCAAGCAGAGCAAGACCGACTACATGGAAGCCGTCGCGCTCGGCGACGGCGTCGTGCCCGTGCGGCAGAGCTTATGGCGCAGCGCGTCGTCGCTCCTCACGATCGGCAGCGGCGGCTCGATCGGCCGCGAAGGCCCGATGGTGCAGCTGGCCGCGCTCGCCGCGTCGCTCGTCGGGCGCTTCACGCACTTCGATCCGCCGCGGCTGCGCCTGCTCGTCGCGTGCGGCGCGGCGGCGGGGATCACGTCCGCGTATAACGCGCCGATCGCGGGCGCGTTCTTCGTCTGCGAGATCGTGCTCGGCTCGATCGCGATGGAAAGCTTCGGGCCCGTCGTCGTCGCGTCGGTCGTCGCGAACATCGTGATGCGCGAGTTCGCCGGCTACAAGCCGCCTTACGAGATGCCCGTGTTTCCCGCCGTGGCCGGCTGGGAGGTGCTGTTCTTCGTCGCGCTCGGCCTCCTGTGCGGCGCGGCCGCGCCGCAGTTCCTGCGCCTGCTCGAGCTGTCGAAGACGCAGTTCAGGCGCCTGCCCGCGCCGCTGCCGGTGCGGCTCGCGGCAGGCGGCCTCGTCGTCGGCGTGATCTCGGTGTGGGTGCCCGACGTCTGGGGCAACGGCTACAGCGTCGTCAACGCGATCCTGCATTCGCCGTGGACCTGGCAGGCGCTCGTCGCGGTGCTCGTCTTCAAGCTGATCGCGACCGCGGCGACGGCGGGCTCGGGCGCGGTCGGCGGCATTTTCACGCCGACGCTCTTCGTCGGCGCCGTGGCCGGCTCGCTGTTCGGCATCGCGCTGCACGCGCTTTTGCCCGAGCACGTGTCCGCGTGGTACGCGTACGCGATCGTCGGCATGGGCGCGTTCCTCGCGGGCGCGACGCAAGCGCCGCTGATGGCGATCCTGATGATCTTCGAGATGACGCTCAGCTATCAGGTCGTGCTGCCGCTGATGGTGTCGTGCGTCGTTGCGTATTTCGCGGCGCGCGCGCTCGGCAGGACGTCGATGTACGAGATCACGCTGCACCGGCACCGCGACGACGAGGAGCGCACGCGGCTGCGCGCCGCGCAGATGCGCGACCTGATCCAGCCGGCCGCGACCGTCGTGCCGCTCACGGCGAGCGTCGCCGACATGACGCGCGTGTTCCTCGAATACCCGGTCAAGTACCTGTACGTGACGGACGACGCCGGGCGCTTTCGCGGCGCGGTCGCGCTGAAGGACATCACGTCCGATCTGCTCGAGAAGCGCGACACGACGCACAAGCGCGCGGCGAACTACTTGCACACGCCGTTTCCGCTGCTCACGCCCGACATGCCGATCGGCACGGCGCTCGAGCACTTCATGCGGTTCCAGGGCGAGCGGCTGCCCGTCGTCGAGCGCGAGGACGAGCCGACGCTCGCGGGCGTCGTCTACAAGACGTCGCTGCTCGACGCGTATCGTCGGATGAACACGGACCTGGAACGCTGATCAAAGGTTGGCGGTTGGCGGTTGGCGGTTGGCGGTTGGCGGTTGGCGGTTGGCGGTTGGCGGTTGGCGGTTGGCGGTTGGCGGTTGGCGGTTGGCGGTTGGCGGTTGGCGGTTGGCGGTTGGCGCGATCGCTCATTCGCCCCACGCAGGCCCGCCGGCGCGCGATCGCCACGCGCGACGATCGCACGCGATTCGCGCGAAAAATCGCCTGAAAAAAGTCGAGGCGGGCGAAGTCAAACGCCCGTGCGAAACGCGGCGGCCGGACACGCGCGCGAATGCCGCGCCGCCATCGTCAGTCCGGCGCGCGCCCGAGCACGACGCGCGCGAAGAAGCCGGCAAGCACCTCCTGCGCGGTATCGCCCGTCACGTGCCGCGGGTCGGCCGCGTGATAGGACTGCACGCCGTCGCAAAGGCTCATCAGCCCGAGCGCCAGCACGTCGGCGGGCAGCAAGAGCGGCGTACCCACGCGCTCGGCGAACGTCAGGATGTAATGCGTGAAGCGGTCGCGCTTTTCCTTCACGAACTCGTTGAAGCGCGCGCGGAACTTCGCGTCGCGCGTCGCCTGCAGCTTCGCCTCGCCCCACAGCAGGAACGCCGGGCTGTTGCGGAAGAACTGGCTGTAGTACTCGAGCGCGTGCGCCTCCATCTGCTCGCGCGTGCCGCCGCTCTCGAAGATCTTCTGCATATCCGCTTCCGCCTCTTCGTGATCGCGCCTGAGCAGCTCGAGCAGCAGCTCGGCCTTGCTGCGGAAGTTCGAATAGAACGCGCCGCGCGTGTAACCCGCCGCCGAAGCGATGTCCTCGACGCTCGCGGCCACATACCCCTTCTTCGTGAAAGTGGCGTGGGCAGCGCTCAGCAGACGCTCGCGCGTCAAATCCTTGCTTTGTTCTCGAGTCAGGCGGGTCGGCTTCATGGCCGGGAAGTCTAGCATCTTCTCGCGAATCGAAACACCTTTGCATCCAGATACAACCCTGTATTAGAATTCAGCCAAGTTTTTGTAAGCAAGTTGGCAACGTGCGCGCGGATTGTTTTGTTTTTGCCGCGCGCGACGCCGGGCAAGCGTATCCGGCTTGCCGGTTTTTCCGTTTTCTCCTGTTCCGAGGGGTCACCGTGAATCGTTCCGGTTCTCGCGCCGCGCTGATGATCGGCGTCGCGCTCATCGTTGCCGCCTGCCACCGCAAGGAAGCCGCGCCGAGCGCGCCGCGCCCCGTGGTCGCGGTGCCGGCCCAGGCGGACGGCGTCGCCGCCGCCGTGTCGCTGCCCGGCGAGATCCAGCCGCGCTATGCGACGCCGCTGTCGTTCCGGATCGCCGGCAAGATCGTCGAGCGCAAGGTGCGCCTCGGCGACGCCGTGAAGAAGGGGCAGGTCGTCGCGCTGCTCGACACGTCCGACGTCGCGAAGAACGCGGCGAGCGCGCAGGCGCAGCTCGACGCCGCGACGCATGCGCTGACGTTCGCGCAGCAGCAGCTCGAGCGCGACCGCGCGCAAGCGCGCGAGAACCTGATCGCGCCCGCGCAGCTCGAGCAGACCGAGAACGCGCATGCGTCCGCGCGCGCGCAGCGCGACCAGGCGGCGCAACAGCTCGCGCTCGCGAAGAACCAGCTTCAGTACGCGACGCTCGTCGCCGATCACGCGGGCTACATCACCGCCGAGCAGGCCGACACCGGTCAGAACGTGTCCGCCGGCCAGCCCGTCTACCAGCTCGCGTGGTCGGGCGACGTCGACGTCGTCACCGACGCGCCGGAAAGCGAGCTGCCGCGCCTCACGCCGGGACACGCGGCGAGCGTCACGCTGCCCGCGCTGCCCGGCCGCACGTTCGACGCGCGCGTGCGCGAGATCGCGCCCGCCGCCGATCCGCAAAGCCGCACGTACCGCGTGAAGCTCACGCTCGCGCAGCCCGATCCGGCCGTGCGGCTCGGCATGACCGCGAACGTCGCGTTCACGCCCGACGCCACCGGCAACGCGCGCGCGCAGACGCTCTTCACGCTGCCGTCGACGGCCCTCTTCCATGCGGGCAACGCGCCCGCGCTGTGGGTCGTGCGCAAGCAGGACGACACGCTCGAGCTGCGCCGCGTCGACGTCGTCCGCTACAACGAGCGCACGGTGACCGTGTCGAACGGAATTGCGCCCGGCGAGCGCATCGTGCTGCAAGGCGTGCACACGGTGAGCGCGGGCGAGAAGGTGCGCGCGGTGCCGCCGCTTCATCCGGAGGACGTCGCGTCATGACGGCTGGCCGAGAAGAAGGCGGGCGCTTCAATCTGTCCGCATGGGCGCTGCGCCATCAGGCGCTCGTCATCTACCTGATCGCGCTCTCGACGATCGCCGGCATCCTCGCCTACTCGCGGCTCGCGCAATCGGAAGACCCGCCGTTCACGTTCCGCGTGATGGTGATCCGCACGTTCTGGCCCGGCGCGACCGCGCGCCAGGTGCAGGAACAGGTCACCGACCGCATCGGCCGCAAGCTGCAGGAGATGCCCGCGATCGACTATCTGCGCAGCTATTCGCGCCCCGGCGAATCGCTGCTGTTCTTCGCGATGAAGGATTCCGCGCCCGTCAAGGACGTGCCGGAAACGTGGTACCAGGTGCGCAAGAAAGTGGGCGACATTTCGGTGACGCTGCCGCCCGGCGTTCAGGGCCCGTTCTTCAACGACGAGTTCGGCGACGTCTACACGAACATCTACACGCTCGAAGGCGACGGCTTCTCGCCCGCGCAGCTGCACGACTACGCGGACCAGCTGCGCGTCGTGCTGCTGCGCGTGCCGGGCGTCGCGAAGGTCGACTATTTCGGCGATCCCGACCAGCGGATCTTCGTCGAGATCGACAACACGCGCATCGCGCGGCTCGGCATCTCGCCGCAACAGATCGCGCAGGCGATCAACGCGCAGAACGACGTGTCGTCGCCGGGCGTGCTGACGGCCGCGCACGACCGCGTGTTCATCCGCCCGAGCGGCCAGTACGAAAGCGTCGACGCGATCGCCGACACGCTCGTGCGCGTCAACGGCCGCACGTTCCGCCTCGGCGACCTCGCGACGATCAAGCGCGGCTACGACGATCCGCCCGTCACGCAGATGCGCACGGTCGGTAAAGGCACGAGCGGCAAAGCCGTGCTCGGCATCGGCATCACGATGCAGCCGGGCGGCGACGTGATCCGGCTCGGTAAGGCGCTCGACGCAAGCTCGAAGGCGTTGCAGGCGCAGCTGCCGGCGGGCCTCCGGCTCACCGAAGTGTCGAGCATGCCGCACGCGGTCGCGCGTTCGGTCGACGACTTCCTCGAGGCGGTCGCGGAAGCGATCGCGATCGTGCTGATCGTGAGCCTCGTGTCGCTCGGCCTGCGCACCGGGATGGTCGTCGTGATTTCGATTCCCGTCGTGCTCGCCGTCACCGCGCTGTTCATGTATCTGTTCGACATCGGGCTGCACAAGGTGTCGCTCGGCACGCTCGTGCTCGCGCTCGGCCTGCTCGTCGACGACGCGATCATCGCGGTCGAGATGATGGCCGTGAAGCTCGAGCAGGGCTTCAGCCGCGCGCGCGCCGCCGCGTTCGCGTACACGAGCACGGCGTTCCCGATGCTCACGGGCACGCTCGTCACCGTGTCCGGCTTCCTGCCGATCGCGCTCGCGAAGTCGAGCACGGGCGAATACACGCGCTCGATCTTCGAGGTGTCGGCGATCGCGCTGATCGCGTCGTGGTTCGCGGCAGTCGTGCTGATTCCCCTGCTCGGCTATCACATGCTGCCCGAGCGCAAGCCGCCGCCGAAAAACGCCGCGAGCGGCGCGCCGCACCCGGACGCCGCGCACGACCACGAGCACGGCCACGACATCTACGACACGCGCTTCTACACGCGGCTGCGCGTGTGGATCAAGTGGTGCATCGAGCGGCGCTTCGTCGTGCTCGCGATCACGGGCGCGCTGTTCGTCGTCGCGCTCGCTGGCTTCTCGCTCGTGCCGCAGCAGTTCTTCCCGAGCTCCGACCGCCCCGAGCTGCTCGTCGATCTGCGGCTGCCCGAAGGCGCATCGTTCGACGCGACGCTCGCGCAGGCGCGGCGCCTCGAGAAGTTGATCGACAAGCGCCCCGAGATCGACCATGCGGTGAACTTCGTCGGCTCCGGCGCGCCGCGCTTCTACCTGCCGCTCGACCAGCAACTGCAATTGCCGAACTTCGCGCAGTTCGTGATCACCACGAAGTCGGTCGAGGAACGCGAGAAGCTCGCGGCGTGGCTCGCGCCCGTGCTGCGCGAGCAGTTCCCGGCGGCGCGCACGCGGATCTCGCGGCTCGAGAACGGCCCGCCCGTCGGCTATCCGGTGCAGTTCCGCGTGAGCGGCGACAGCATCGCGACCGTGCGCGCGATCTCGGAGAAGGTCGCGGCGACGATGCGCGCCGATGCGCGCGCGGTCAACGTCCAGTTCGACTGGGACGAGCCCGCGGAGCGCTCGGTGCGCTTCGAGCTCGACCAGCACAAGGCGCGCGAGCTGAACGTCACGTCGCAGGACGTCGCGAGCTTCCTGGCGATGACGCTGTCCGGCACGACGGTCACGCAGTATCGCGAGCGCGACAAGCTGATCGCGGTCGATCTGCGTGCGCCGCGCGCGCAGCGCGTCGATCCGGCAAGCCTCGCGGGCCTCGCGATGCCGACGCCGAACGGCCCGGTGCCGCTCGGCTCGCTCGGGCGCTTCCACAACACGCTCGAATACGGCGTCGTCTGGGAACGCGACCGCCAGCCGACGATCACCGTGCAGTCCGACGTGGCGGCGGGCGCGCAAGGCATCGACGTGACGCACGCGATCGACGCGAAGCTGAACGCGCTGCGCGCGCAGCTGCCCGTCGGCTACCGGATCGAAATCGGCGGCTCCGTCGAGGAAAGCGCGAAGGGCCAGACGTCGATCAACGCGCAGATGCCGCTCATGGCGATCGCCGTGCTGACGCTGCTGATGATCCAGCTGCAAAGCTTCTCGCGCGTGCTGATGGTCGTGTTGACCGCGCCGCTCGGGTTGATCGGCGTCGTCGGCACGCTGCTGTTGTTCGGCAAGCCGTTCGGCTTCGTCGCGATGCTCGGCGTGATCGCGATGTTCGGGATCATCATGCGCAACTCGGTGATTCTCGTCGATCAGATCGAGCAGGACATCGCGGCCGGCCACGGCCGTTTCGACGCGATCGTCGGCGCGACCGTGCGGCGTTTCCGGCCGATCACGCTGACGGCCGCGGCCGCGGTGCTCGCGCTGATTCCGCTGTTGCGCTCGAACTTCTTCGGCCCGATGGCGACCGCGCTGATGGGCGGCATCACGAGCGCGACCGTGCTGACGCTCTTCTTCCTGCCGGCGCTCTACGCCACTTGGTTCCGCGTGAAGCCTGACGAGCGCGATCCGGAGCCGCCCGCCACGCCCACGGGAGCCTGACCATGCGCGCCTCGATCTCTCCGTTCCCGTTCGCGGCCCGCCTCGCGCCGCGCGCGACGGCCGCGGCCGCCGCGGCCGCGCTCACCGCCTCGCTTGCCGGCTGCTCGCTGTTCGCGCCGAGCGATACGCCGCCCGCGATGCCGTCGCCCGCGCATTACGGCGCGACGCCGCTGCCCGAGCGCACGGCCGCGGCGCAAGGGCTCGCGCAGCGCTTCGACGTCGGCGCGCAGCCCGTGCCCGACTGGTGGAAGCGCTACCGGTCGCCCGCGCTCGATGCGCTCGTCGACGAGGGCCTGCGCAACAGCCCGACGCTCGCCGCCGCCGACAAGAGCCTGACCGCCGCGCGCGAGCAGTTGCGCGCGCAGATCGGCAGCTCGCTGCTGCCGTCGATCGACGCGGGCGGCCAGGCGACGCGCGAGCGCGCGCTCGGCGTGCCGACGTTCGGCCCGCAGACGGTGCTCTACAACGTGTTCGCGGGCCAGTTGCAGGCGAGCTACACGCTCGACCTGTTCGGCGCCGCGCACTTCGCGAACCGCGCGCTGTCGAAGCGCGTCGACGTAACCGCGTACCAGCTCGAATCCACTCGGCGCGCGCTCGCCGCGAACATCGTGACGGCGGCCGTGACGTCGGCCGCGCTCGCCGAGCAGGTGGCGACGACCGAGCGGCTCGTCGCGCTCGCGCGCGAGCAGGCGAACGACACGGCCGCGCGCCATCGGCTCGGCGCGGCGTCGCGCACCGACATGCTGAACGCGCAGCAAAGCGCGGCGGCGCTCGAGGCGAGCCTGCCCGCGCTGCGCCAGCAATGGCAGACGACGCGCCACGCGCTCGCCGTGCTGCTCGGCCGCACGCCGGATCAGGCGAGCGCCGATCTCGCGCTCGCCGATCTGCATCTGCCGCAGGACGTGCCCGTCGTCGTGCCGTCGACGCTGCTGCAGGCGCGGCCCGACATCCGCGCCGCCGAGGCCGGGCTGCAGGCGGCCGCGGCCGAGGTCGGCGTCGCGACCGCGCAATTGTTCCCGCAGCTGTCGCTGTCGGCGTCGATGGGCCATGCGGGCTTCAACTGGCCCGCGATGCTGTCGGGCGCGGGGGCGATCTGGAGCGTCGGCGCATCGCTCACGCAGCCGCTCTTCCACGGCGGCGCGCTGCTCGCGCAGCGCCGCGCGGCGCGCGCGACCTACGAGGCGGCCGTCGACCAGTACAAGCAGACCGTGCTCGCCGCGTTCCAGGACGTCGCGGACAAGCTCGCCGCGCTCGACAACGACGCGAGCGCGCTCGACGCTTCGAACCGCTCGGCCGTCGCCGCGCGCGGCGCGTTCGACGACACCGCGGCGCGCGTGCGGCTCGGCGCGCTGCCGCCTTCGGCCGCGCGCGCGAGCGAGCAGCAGTACCGCAACGCGCGGCTCGACGAAATCCGCGCGACGGGCACGCGGCTCGTCGACACCGCGCGGCTCTTTCAGGCAATGGGCACGCCGACGGACGGCGGCAAGGACGCGAAAGACACGAAGAGCGCGAGCGGCGCGGACGGGGCGAACGATGTGGGCGCGACGCAGCGCGCGAACAACGCCAAGCGGACCGGCGACGCCGGCGATGCGCGCGTGCCCGGCACGGTAGGCGAGGTCGACGCGGCGGGAGCGTCCGGCGCGGCGGGCGCTGCCGCCGGCGCAATGGTCGCGACAAACGGCGAAACAAACGGCGAAACAAACAGCGAAAACGCGCCAGGTACGCAGCCGGCCGACGGCCCCCGATGAACGCGATGAACGCGATGAACGCAGCAGGGCCGACGGGCGCGCGCGGCACGACGGCCGATTCGAGCCCGGCGAATTCGCCGGGCCGGGCGAGCGCATCGGTCACGTCCGGGGACACGTCGGGCGCTTGACATCTGACGTGACGCGCCGCCCGCGCGCGGCCGACGGCGCGGCCGCTGGCTCCGGCCCCCGTTGCCGAGACAACGGCCGCGTCAGCCGCGTCAGTCGCTGAACGCGCTAGAAACGATGAACGCGCCGAACGACGACGATTGACGGCAACGCCACCGGAGCCCCACCCGCTCGCGCGCCGAACGACGCGCGAAGCCCGCGCCGCCACTCGCGCGTCGCGCGCACGCCCCGCACCGAGCGCATACGTTCACGCAAGCGCGGCAAGCAGTTACCATCCGCAGCGCGCGTCGAATGCATCGCGCACGCAGTGGCGTGCCGTGCGGCCCACCACGTCGGCCCGCCACGCCCGCGCTGCCCGGCGTCCCGCCCTCGACCGGTGCCGGCCGCCGCGCCGGCCGATTCCGCTTGACCCTCACGCAACGTCAGGTTTCATCCTCCACGGTGCGCATGAAACGGAGGCAAGAATGCTGCTCAAGATCGGAGAGCTGGCGAAACGCAGCGGGCTGACGGTCCGCGCGCTGCACCACTACGACGCGATCGGCCTGCTCAAGCCTTCGGCGCGCGCCGACAACGGCTACCGGCTGTACGACCGCAACGACATCGCCCGGCTCCACCAGATCCAGGCGCTGCGTCGTTTCGGCCTGACGCTCGCCGACGTCGGCGCCTACCTGGCCCAGCCCGGCACGCCGCTCACGTCGATCGTCGCGCGGCAGATCGCGATGCTCGACCGGCAGATCGAGCAGGCGGCGCGTCTGCGCGAACGTCTCGCGCAACTGCACCGCGAGCTCGTCGACGGCGCGCAACCCGAGCTGGCCGATTGGCTCAAGACCCTGGAGTTGATGACCATGTACGACAAGTACTTTTCCGAAGAAGAGCTCGCGCGCCTGCCGATGTATCGCAACAGCCAGGTGCCCGCCCCGGAGTGGGCCGCGCTCGTCGACGAGGCGCGCGCGCTGATGGACGCGGGCGTCGCGCCCGAGGACGAGCGCGTGCGCGCGCTGTCGGTCCGCTGGATGACGATGCTCGTGCGCGACACGAACGGCGACCCGCGCTTCCTCGCGAAGCTGAACCTGATGCACGACCGGGAGCCGTCGATGCAGGCGCACGTCGGCATCTCGCTCGCCCTGCGCGACTACGTGCTGCGCGCGTTTTCGGAAACCAAGATGCGCATCTACGAGCGCTATCTGTCGCCCGAGGAAACGCGTTTCATGCGCGCGAACTATGGCAAGCGCGCGATGGAATGGCCGCAGTTGATGGCGGACGCCCGCGACGCGATCGAAGCGGGCGTCGCGCCCGCCTCGCCTGAAGGCCACGCGCTCGCTCGGCGCTGGCTCGAGCTGTTCAGGAGCTACGCGGGCGACGATCCGGCGACGCAGCTCAAATTCCGCGAGGCGCTCGCGAACGAGCCCGAGCTGATGACGGGCACGTACGCCGACGACGCGCTGCTCGGCTTCGTGCGCGAGGCGATGCAATCTTTGACGCAGGCGCGCTGACAAGCCGCGCGCCGGGCGATCCGGCCCGGCGGCGGCTGAGCGTGCGCATCCGGCCCGCGCGGGCCGGATGCGATCGGCGACTCAATATTCCGAGATCGCCATGTATGCGCTCATCAGCATCTCGTCGCGCTCGGCCGCTTCGAGGTAAGCGTCCCAATGCGGCGTTTGCGCGGCGTCGCGATGCCAGAACTCGATCTCGCTGCGGCCGTGCTGCAGGCTGCGCCACGCTTGCGTCAGCAAGCGCCGCTCCTCGTCGCCGAGCGAGCTCAGCTGCGAGACCGGCACGTCGCCCCCGTCGACGATCGCCCCGATCAGGTTCGACAGATGCGCCCACAGCAGGCGGATCGTCGATTCCCGGAACAGATTGACGTTGTATTCGACGTGGCCGACGATCGCGCCGCCCTCCTCGCGCAGATCGAACAGCAGATCGAGAATCGACGCGGCCCGGTCGAGCTCGACGGGCGCGATGCGCAGCCCGTCGACCTGCGGCATCGACAGATCCTCGTTCTGCAGCACGAACATCACCTGCACGAGCGGATTCACGCGCGGGTCGCGCTCCCTGAGCGCCATCTGCACGAGATGCGTGAACGTCACGTCCTGATTGTCGAACACGTTCAGCACGTCGTCGCGCACGCGCGCGAGATGCGCGGCGAAGCTCGCAGCCGGATCGAAGCGCTGCCGCACCGGCAACGTGTTCGTCAGGAAGCCGATGAGCGGCTCGGTCTCGATGCGCGAGCGGTTCGCGACGGCCGTGCCGAGCACGAGATCGCCCTGCTTCGCGTAGCGCGACAGCAGCAAGCCCAGCGCGGTCTGCAGGAACACGAACACCGTCGACTTCGACGCCCGGGAGAACGCATGCACGCGCTCGACGAGCGCGGCGGGCAACGCCACCGCGATCCGCCGCCCGTCGAACGTCGGCTGGTCCGGGCGCTCGAAATCGGTCGGCAATTGCAGCACGCCGGCGTAGCCGTCGAGGTAGCCGCGCCAGAAGTCGAGCTGGCGCTTGAACGGCTCGGACTGCGCAAAACGCCGCTGCCAGATCGCGTAATCGGCGAACTGGATCGGCAGCGGCGGCAGCTCCGCCGCCCGCCCGTCGCGCCGCGCCGGATACAACTGCTCGATCTCGCGCAGGATCACGCCCGCCGACCACCCGTCTCCGATGATGTGATGATTGCGCCAAAGCAGCACGTGCTCGTTGTCGGACAGCCGGTAGATCGTCGCCGAGCACAGCGGCAGCGCGTCGAGCCTGAACGGCCGGCTCAGCTCGGATTCGATCGCGCTGTCGAGCGCTTCGCGCGCGCTCGAGGCGTGCTCGCCGGACAGGTCCTTCACGGCGAGCGGGAACGTCATCTCGGGCGCCACCACCTGACAGGGCTGATTGTCGAGCGTCGCGAAGCGGGTTCGCAGGATCTCGTGGCGATCCGTCATCCGCTGGAGCACCCAGGCGAGCGTGTCGACATCGAGCGGCCCGTCGATCCGCAGCGCGAAGTGCGAGCCATAGGCGCGCTGCGAGGCGTCGATCTTGTCGAGGAACCAGAGACGCTCCTGGTTGAACGACAGCGGAATGTGCTCGGGGCGCCCCTGCGGCGCGATCGTGTCCTCCCGCAACGCCTCGGCCTGGGCGGCCGCGATCGCCGCGGCGAACGAGATCGCCGTGTCGTGCTCGAACAGCGCGCGGATCGGCAAATCGATCCGAAAATGCCGGCGCGCGCGAGACACGACCTGCGTCGCGAGCAGCGAGTTGCCGCCGATGTCGAAGAAGCTCCAGTCGGCGCTGACCGCCGGGCGCTTGAGAATCTGCCGGAACAGATCGACGACGAAGGCCTCGACGTCGTTGCCCGGCGCGACCACCTCGAGCTGCGCGCACGTCTGCGCATCGTCCGGCAACGCGAGCGCCTTGCGGTCCACCTTGCCGTTGACGTTCTTCGGCAGACGGTCGAGCGCGACGATCACGTCGGGAATCATGTACGCGGGCAGCCCGAGCTTCACCTGCTTGCGCAGCGCCGACACCCACGCGCTCGTCGCGCCCGCGCCCTCCAGCGCGCGAAGATCCGCAGGAACGGCCCACGCCGCGAGCGACAGTTGCCCCGTCGCGTCCGGCAGCGCGAGGACGACCGCTTCCTGCACCGACGGCTCGCGATTGAGCGCGGCCTCCACTTCACCGATCTCGATGCGATGGCCGCGGATCTTCACCTGGTTGTCGCGCCGGCCGATGAAGAACAGCTCGCCGTTCGCGGCGCGCCATCCGCGATCGCCGCTGCGATAGAGGCGATGCGAGCCGGCGAACGCGGCCTCTCGCGACGAATAGGCGGCCGCGGTGCGCTGCGGATCGTTCAGATACCCGAGCCCGACGCACACGCCGCCGACGTACAGCTCGCCGGGCGTGCCGGCCGGCACCGTGCGCCCCCACGGATCGAGCACGTAGACGGCCGCGTTCTTGATCGGCCGCCCGATCGAGATCTTCGGCGCGCGCGCGTCGAGGTCGAACGGCACCTTGTAATGCGTGCAGTCGTCGGAGGTTTCCGTCGCGCCCCACATGTTCAGGATGCCGACGCGAGGGTGCACCGCGCGCAGCTGATGCACGAGCGACGGCTGCAGCGTCTCGCCGCTCGACACGACCCAGCGCAGCGCCGACGCGCCGAGCGCGAGCGCCGGCGCGTCCGGCTGCGCGGCGTGCACGAGCAGCATCGTGCTCAGCACGGAGGGCGACACTTCGAGAATCGACACGCCGTCGGCGACGACGCGCTCCAGGAGCCGCGCCGGATCTTTCGCGACGGCGTCGTCGTAGATCCTGACCTGCGCGCCCGCGATCAACGGCGCGCAGAATTGCCACACGCAGATGTCGAACGTCGCGGCGGCGTCCTGCGACACGATGTCCGCCGCGCCGATCCCGAGATCCTCGATCTTCGCCTCGATGTGATTGATCATCCCGCCGTGGTCGATCATCACGCCCTTGGGCTCGCCCGTCGAACCGGACGTGAAGATCACGTAAGCGAGCGTGTCGGCGGACGCCTCGAACGCGGGCGCTCGCAGCGCGGCCGCGTCGGCCGGCTCGGCGAGCGCGTCGAGCGCGATCCTGGCCGCGCCGCTGCGCAGGCGCTCGGCGACGCTCGTATGCCCGCGCGCGACGACGAGATGCGCGGCCCGCGCGCGCTCGAGCAGCGCGTCGATCCGCTCGGCCGGCCCGTCCGGCAGCGGCACGAACGCCGCCCCGACCCGCCAGAGCCCGAGGATCGCCGTCAGATAGTCGATCGAGCGATCCGCGAGCAACGCCACGATGTCGCCCGGACGCACGCCGCGCGCGCGCAGCTGCGCGGCGGCCGTGCGGCTTGCGTCGAGCAGCGCGCGATAGCCGATCGAGCGCGACGCGTCGACGGCCGCGATGCGATCCGGCCATTCGCTCGCGCGCCGCTCGAACGTCGCGACATATAGCCCCGGCGCGCCCGCCGGCCGTTCGACCAGGGCGCCCGCGGCGGCGCGGCGCTCGACGGCGGCCTCGTCGTCGCCGAGCAGCGTGCGCGGGGCGAAATGCTCGTCGGGCGACGCGACGATCGCCTCGAGCGCGCGGCGGAAATAGCCGCCGATCGCGACGAGGCGCTCGAGCGGCAACGCGTCGAGATTCGCCTCGAGATCGAGCGTCAGATGCTTCGTGAACGGGTCTTGGTTGAATTCGACGCGCAGCGCGAAGTGCGTCTGGATATACGCCTTCGCATCGACGACGCTCACCCCCGCCAGTTGCTCCAGCTCCTCGTACACATGGAAGTGCGTGTAATTGAAGCTCACGTCGAAGAGCGGCTCGTTGCCCTTCAGGTGCTGGATTTCCTGATACGGATAGCGGCGATACGCCTGCAGCGCGGATTCCTTGTCATGGATGCGCTTGACGAGCTCGGACCAGGTGTCGCCGCCGAGCTGCACGCGCCACGGCACGACGTTCAGATGCGTGCCGAGCACGCGCTCGCCGTCGCCGTCCTCGAGCCGGCCGTTCGACTCGACGGCGAGAACGACGTCGGACTCGCCGCTCACGAAACTCATGACGCTCGCATGCGCCGCCAGCAGCACGTGCTTGAGCGACACGCCGAGCCGCGCGGCCAGCGCCTTCAGGTCGTTCGACAGCGCCGCCGGCACATCGACCGCGTAAAAGCGCATTGGATTGCGCCCGGCGTCCGCGTGCGTTTCCTGCAGGTACGCGAGCCGCGTCGGCCGGAAATCCTCGAGCTCCGCTTCCCAGAATGCGCGCACCGCCGGATCGGCGACGGTCTCCTGTTCCAGCGAGACGTAATCGGAAAAGCGCGTATGCAGTTCGGGAAGCTGCGGCAGCGCGCCGTCGCCGACGAGGCTCACATAGTTGCGCAGGATCTCCGACACGGCCGACGATTCGCTCCAGCCGTCGAGCAGCGCGTCGTGGAACGACATCGTGAACACGAACTCGTCATCCGTCCAGCGGTGCAGCGAGAAGCGCAACAGCGGCGCGCGCGCGACGTCGTACGGACGGCGCTTTTCGCCGTCGAGCCACGCCTCGTAGCGCTGCTTGCGGCGCGCGTCGTCGACGTCGCGATAGTCGAACACGTCGACGACCGGGGCCGAATGCGCGTGAACGATCTGCAGCGGCCGCTCGAACTCGCCGAGATGGAACGACGTCCGGAAAATCGGATGGCGCTCGATCAACGCGGCGAGCGCTTGCTCGAACGCGCGCAGATCGTAGAGCGCGCGCAGCCGGAATTCGAAGATGTCGCAATACATCGCGATGTCGTCGCCGAATTGCGAGTGGAACAGCAGCCCTTCCTGAAGACGCGCGAGCGGATAGGCATCGACCGCATCCTCAGGCAGCTGGCGACGCTCGGCGTCGCTCGTTTGCGCGAACGCGGCGACGCGAGGCCGCTCGGCCAGCTGGGCCGAAATCTTCGTGACGGCGGCGAGCGCGGCGGGCGTCTGGAGCCGAAACACGTCCTGGACGCTGATCTGCAAACCCGCCTTCAACGCGCGGCTGCGCAACTGGATGATGCGGATCGAATCGCCGCCGAGCTCGAAGAAGCCGTCGTTGGCGCCCACGCGCGGTTTTTCCAGCACGTCGGCGTACAGCTTGCACAGCAGCTTCTCCTCGTCGGTGCGCGGCGCGACGTAGGCCGCGCGCAACGGAATCGCGCCGTCCGCCCGCTGCATGAGCGCCTTCGCGTCGACCTTGCCGTTCTGGTTCAGCGGAATCGCATCGATCGGCAGCACGGCCGACGGCATCATGTAATCGGGTATGCGCTCCGACAAGTGGCGATACAGCGCCTGAACGTCCGGCAGCGCATCGCAGACGATGTACGACACGAGCCTGATCTGTTCGTCGTCCGGTTGCGGCGTCGACGCGGCGCGGATCAACTGCCGGATCTCGGTGATCGCGCCGGCCCCGCCGCCCGCCGACGCCGGTGCAACGACGTTGCGCGGCTTGTGCGGCTTGCTCGCGAGCGTGACGGCGTCGCGAATGCCGTCGAAGCGCGTGAGCGCCGCCTCGATTTCGCCGAGCTCGATCCGAAAGCCGTTGATCTTGACCTGCTGATCCTTGCGGCCCAGATACTCGTAATCCGCGTCGCCGACCTTGCGCGCGAGGTCGCCGCTCTTGTAGTAGCGCCCCACGCCCACGCCCGGCTCGATGTCGAGATCGACGAAGCGCTCGCGCGTGAGCGTCTCGTTTCGCAGATAGCCGAGCGCCACGCCCCGGCCCCCGACATAGATCTCGCCGACCTCGCCGTCCACCACCGGCTTGCGATCCTCGTCGAGCAGCACGATCGACAGGTCGCGCAGCGGCAGGCCGATCATGCTGCCCGGCGCGTCGAGATCCGCGAGCGTGACGGGCCGGTAGGTTCCGTGCACGGTGATCTCGGTGATCCCGTACATGTTGACGAGCAGCGGCTGCGCGTCGCCGTACTTGCGGAACCAATCCTTGAGGCTGCCGAACACGAGCGTCTCGCCGCCGAAGATCACGAGGCGCAGCGCGCTCAGGCGGTCGTCGCGCCGCAGATCGGCAGCGATGAAATACTTGAACGCGCTCGGCGTCTGGTTGAGCACCGTCACGCGCTCGCGTGCGCACAGCGCGCGGAACTCGTCCGGCGAGCGCGAGATTTCGTACGGCACCCCGACGATCCGGCCGCCGTAGAGCAGCGCACCCCACATTTCCCAGACCGAGATGTCGAACGCGATCGAATGGAACAGCGTCCACACGTCGCGCTCGTCGAACTGGTATTCCGGCTCGGACGACGTGAACAGGCGCAGCACGTTGTCGTGCGTGACCTGCACGCCCTTCGGCCGCCCGGTCGTGCCGGACGTGAAGATCACGTACGCGCAATCGTCGCGGCGCAACGCGCGCGCCGCCTGCGGCGCGCGATCCGCTGCGTGCGCCCCGACGCGCGCCGGCTCGGCGCGCGCGTCGACGAGCAGGACGGTGCGGCCCTCGACGGACGGCAGCTTGCCCAGCAAGTCGCCGAACGCCGTCGACGTGACGAGCACGCTCGGTTGCGCGTCCTCGAGAATGAAGCCGAGCCGCTCGGCCGGAGAGTGCGGGTCGAGCGGCACGTACGTGCCTCCCGCCTTCAGAATGGCGAGGATGCTCACGACGACGTCCACGCCGCGATGCAGCAGAATCGCGACGGTGGTCGGCCCGTCGGCCCGCATCCGCGGCGCGAGCGCGCCCGCGAGCTGCGTCGCGCGTTCGTCCAGTTCGCGATACGTGAGCGACGATTCGCCGTAGGTGAGCGCGACTCGCTGCGGGCCGCTGCGCACCTGCTGCTCGAATCCTTCGATCAACGAATCGCATTGCGCGAGCGGCACGGCTGCCGCCGGGAGATCGGCGGCGCGCTCGGCCGCCGGCGCGTCGATCGCGGCCGGCGCCGCCTTGGGCTCGATCGTGTGCAACGGCGCGTCGGCCGCGTCGAGCACCGCATCGAGCAGTTGCAGGTATTCGTCGGCGAACGCGGCGACCTGATCGCGCGTCGCGAGCGTCTCGCCATATTCGAGCATCGCTTCGATCCCGCGCGCGGCAGGCGCCATCGTCAACGCGAGATCGAACTGGGACGGCGCGGAGCGCAACGGCAGCGAACGCGCGGTGATCGAACCGATTTCGATTTCGGCGGCGACGCCCTTGATCGCGAACGCTTCGGTGCCGCGGCGGCCGCTCGACTGCTGCATCACGAACAGCGCCTGGAAGAACGGATGCCGGCCGGCGCGGCTCTTCGACGCATGCTCGTTGACGAGGTGCGCGAACGGATACGCCTGGTGGGCGATCGCGGCGGTGAGATTGTCGGCCGACTGCGACAGGAACGCCGCGAACGTCGTGTCGTCGCGATACGCGGTGTGCAACGCGAGCGGATTGACGAAATAGCCCTGCGTGCGCGCATACGCCCAGTGCGTCCGGCCGGCGGCGAGCGTGCCGATCGCGAGGTGCTCGGCGGCGCCGCGGCGATGCAGCAGCAACTGGAACGCGGCCAGATAGACCGCGTTGAGCGTGCGGCCCGAGCGCCGCGCGAATGCCTCGACCCGTTTCGCGAGCGTCTCGCCGATCCGGAAATTGACGGGCCGCGGCGCGCCGTCCGCGGCGCCTTCCGCGCGTTGCGCGCTTGGCTCGAACACCGAGGCGAGCGCCGAATCCGCACGGTTCTCGCCCAGGACGGTGCGCCAGTACTGGCGGTCCGCCAGCGCGGCGGCGCTGCCCGTGTACGCGTCGCGCTCCCGGCACCAGTCCTGGTAGTCGCGCTCGGGATCGGCAATCGGCTCGCCGCCCGACGCGTCCGACACGATTTCCTCGACGAGTTGCGACATCGACCAGAAATCGGAGGCGATGTGATGCAGGTTGACGAGCAGCCAGGTCCGCCCGCCGTCGCGCTGCGCGACGCGAATGCGCAACGCCGATCCCCGCTCCAGGTCGAACGGCCGCAGCGCTTCGTCGCCGAAACGCTCGATCAACGCGGCGTCGTCGAGCCCTTGCGGATCGATTTCGGCGAAATCGACGCATGGCGTCGGCTCGACCGTCTGCACGTTGCGGCTGTCCTCCGCGCGATAACGCGTACGCAGGATCGGGTGCCGCGCGCACGCGCGCGCGACGCTCGCCTCGAGCGCGTCGGACGCGAGCGCCGGCCGGCATTCGATCAGGAGCGCCAGGTTGTAGTCATGCCGATCCGGGTCGAATTGATGCAGGAACCAGAGCTGCTGCTGGTTCGGCGACAGCGCGAACTCGCGTTCTTTCGCACCCGCCGTCGCGCGCGGCGCGGCGGGCGCCGCAGTGTCCGTTCGGGCGATCTGCGCGCCCAGCTCCGCGATGCTCGACGCGCCGAACAGGTCGTCGAGCCCGACCTGCGCGCCCAGATGCTTCTCGATCAAGCCCTGCAGCCGCACGACGCCGATCGAATTCAGCCCCGCGCCCGCAAGCGGCAGATCGGCGCCGATCGCCTCGGGCGTCTGCCCGGTCAGCGCCGCGACCGCGCGCCGCAGCGCAAGCACGATCCGAGCCGCATGCTCGTCGGCGGGCACCGCGCCGGAGCGCGCCGTTTGCGGCCAGAGCGCATCGAGATCCTGATCGGACGCCGCACCGGCGCCGCTCGCCGAACGCACGTCGCGGCCGACGAGCGGCAGCGTGCCGTCGAGGTAACGCGCGCGCGTCTCCCGGCGGCGGATCTTGCCGCTCGACGTCTTCGGAATGCTCGCCGGCTGAATGAATACGATCTCGTCGACGGCGACGTCGCAGGCGCGCGAAATCGCCGTGCGGATCGCCCGGGCGGCGGCGTCGACGTCGATCGTCTTCGCGAAGCGCCGGTCCACCTCCTGCACGACGACGACGCGCGCATCGCCCTCGCCGTCGATCGAGAACGCGGCCGTGCAACCTTCGCGCAAGGCCGGATCGCTCGCGCCCGCGGCGGCTTCCAGGTCCTGCGGATAGTAATTGCGCCCGTTGACGATGACGACGTCCTTGCTGCGCCCGGTCACGAACAGTTCGCCGTCGACGACGCAACCGAGATCGCCCGTGCGCAGGAAGCCCGACGAGGCCGGGTCCGGGGCGGCGAGGCGCGCGCGAAACACGTCGGCGTTCACCGCGTCCTTGTTCCAGTATCCGGACGGAATGCTCGGGCCGCGCACCCAGATCTCGCCGATCTCGCCTTGCGCCGCCTCGCGCAAGTCGTTGACGATGCGCAGTTCGTGCCCCGCCGCGCAGCGGCCGGACGACACCAGTTCGACGCTCGCGGCGCCGCCCTGCGGCTCGAGGCGGCCGAGCGTCAGCGCGAAACGGTCGGCCGCCCGTGCGTGAAACGCTCCGCCGGGCGCGCCGCCCGTGACGAAAAGCGTTGCTTCGGCAAGGCCATAGCACGGATAGAATGCGCGCGGATCGAACCGCGCGCGCGCGTAGATCTGCGCGAAACGCCGCATCGATTCCGCCTGTACCGGCTCGGCGCCGTTGAACGCGATGCGCCAGCTCGACAGATCGAGCGCGGCCACCCGCTCCGGGCTGCGAGCCGCATGCTCGGCGCAGAGGCGATAGCCGAAGTCCGGCCCGCCCGCGACCGTCGCGCGAAACCGCGTGATGTTCTCGAGCCACGACAGCGGGTCCTTGATGAACGCGGTCGGCGACATGATGTGCGACGGGTATCCGTAAAAGAGCGGATGCAAGGTCGTGCCGATCAGCCCCATGTCGTGGTACAGCGGCAGCCAGTTCAGGCAGACGTCGTCGTCGCGCGATCCGAAGCCCGCCGCGATCGCGATCTGATTCGCGATCAGATTGCCGTGACTCACCGCGACGCCCTTCGGCTCGCCCGTCGACCCGGACGTGTACTGGAGAAACGCCACGTCCGCCGGCGTGCGCCGATAGTCGCTCGCCGGAATCGGCGGGACGTCCGCCGCCGCGTCGATCGACAGCAGGCGGATCGCCGCCGACAGCGCGCGGCCCATCTCGCCCGAGAACCACTCGCTCGCCTTCGCCACCGCCTCGCCGTCGCCGAACGCGAACCGTGCGCCGCAATCGCGCACCACGTGCGCGATGCGGTCGAGCTTTTCTCCGCGCCGCGGCGGATAGAGCGGCACCGCGATCACGCCCGCATACAGGCAGCCGAGGAACGCGGCGATGTATTCGAGCCCCGGCGGGAAGAACAGCAGCACGCGATCGTTCTCGCTCGCATGCTGCCGCAAGTAGGCGGCGACCCGCCGCGCGCGCTCGTCGAGCTGCCGATAGGTCAGCTGCGGCCCCGCCCCCGTTTCCGGGCTTTCGATGAAGTGATACGCGAGCGCGTCGGGACGCTCGCCGGCATGTCGCTGAAGTACGTGAACGATCGTGCCGGCCTGCTGCATTTTGTCGAGATCGGTGGTCGTCATGTCAGTCGGTCAGGCTAAAAAGAATGAGGGATTGGAACGGATGCGAGCCGCGGCGCGCGGCGGCGCATTCTTCGTGCGCCGCCGGCATTCGCGCCGCGGCGCACATCGAGCGGCGAACGGCGAACGGCGTCTAGTCGACGATCGAAAGATCGAAGCGCTTGCAAAGGAAATACGACGTCGCGATCAGCATCAGCGGAATCTCCAGCTTCGACAGGTCGGCCTCGTTGCCGTCCGACAGGAGCTTCGACAGGCGCGCGAGCTGCGCGGGATCGAAGAGCCCCAATTGCGCGAGGCGCGGCGAGTGGACGATGTCCTGGATCAGCGCGAACAGCTTGCCGTTGCGCTGCAGCGTCGAAGGCGGCGCGAGGAACGGCTGCTTCACGCGCCGATGGACCCGCTCGGTCAGATAGGGCTTCATCGCGTCGCGGAAGAGGCTTTTCTCCTCGCCGTCGCGGAAGAACCACGACACGGGAAGGGTCCGCGCGAATTCGAACAGGCGATGGTCGAGAAGCGGCATGCGCACTTCGACCGAATGCGCCATGTCGAGGCGATCCGCGAACAGGATCTGATTGCACAGAATGGACTTGCACCACAGATACATCGACTGCTGCACCGGATGCCGGTCGCGAAGCTGATCGTGGATCGGCAGGCGATCGATCAGGCTCGACACGAGCAGATCGGGCGTGACGTCGCGCTTCAGGTCGGCATGCAGCAGCGTGTCTCTGAGCGGCGTGCGGCTGTTGAGCACGATCGACAGCCACGCCGGCGTGAAGCCGATCAACCGGCTCGCGAAGCCGTTGCGCGCCGGCCGGAACCACGGCGGAATCGCCGCGCTCAGCTTGCCGGCCGCCTGCACGTCGGCGAACGTCGCGAGGCGCGCCGTCTCGTCGCCCGCATAACCGGACAGCAGATAGTCGATCTGATGAAAGTTGTAGCCGTAGAACAGCTCGTCGGCGCCGTCGCCCGACAGCACCGCCTTGAACCCCGCGTCCCGCACCGCGCGACTTTGCAGATAGCGCGCGACCGCGTTCGAGTTGATGCCGATGCTCTCCGCGTGCCAGACGACCTGCTCGAGATGGTCCGCGAAATCGGCCGAATCGACGGCGACCGTCCGGAACGCCGCGCCGAACGACTCCGCTGTGTCGCGCGCCACGGCGCTCTCGTCGTAATCCGCGTGGTCGAACTGCACGTTGAAGGCGGTGAGCCGGTGGCCGAGCCGCTTCGCCGCGACGCCGAGCACCGCCGACGAATCGAGCCCGCCGCTCAGGTAGTGGCCCATCGGCACGTCCGCGTGCAGGCGCGTCTCGACCGCGTCGGCGATATGCTCGGCGAGCGCCTCGGCGGCGCATGCGCGCGAGCGCGCGTCGTCGCGCCATTGCGGATGGCGCGGGTAGTCGAGATCCCAATAGCGCCTGACGACGGTCTTGCCGTCCGAGCAGATCAGCATGCACCCCGGCGGAACCTGCCGGATGCCCTCGAACAGCGTCGCGTCGTGCGGCTTGATGAGAAGCAGATGCTGCACGTATTGCTCGCGGCTCAGCCTGCCCGCGACGCCCGCCGCGAGCAGCGCCTTGACCTCGGAGGCGAGCAGGACCCGCTCGCCGCTCTCGTGATAGTAGAGCGGCTTGATGCCGAACCGGTCGCGCACGCACAGGAGCTGGTTCGCCTCGCGGTCCCAGATGGCCAGCGCGAACTCGCCTCGCAGCCGCTCGACGAAATCGATGCCGTATCGCTCGTACAGCGCGAGCGCCACCTCGGAATCGCTGTCGGTCTTGAACTGCCAGCCTTCGCGCCGCAATGCGCGGCGCCATTCGTGATGACCGTAGATCTCGCCGTTCGCGACGATCACGTTGCCTCGCGCGCTGACGATCGGCTGGTCGCCCGTTACGAGATCGACAAGGCCGAGGCGCGCGTGCGCGAGGCCGACGCGCGCGTCGGGCGACAGCCACAGCCCCGTTTTTTCCGGGCCGCGATGGTCGAGCGTATCCACTGCGCGCTGCAGCGTCGACGCGTCGATCGGCGCGCTCCGATCGAAGATTGAAACGATTCCACACATGACGGGCTTCAGCTCCGTGGTGAAGGTGGGACGGTCCTGCCAGGCACCGCAGAACGCGGAGAGGATGCTCCCCGCGACGAACGCGCGGCAGCGAAGCGACGATGCGCACGAGATCCGATGCGGATCACGCACGCCGTGTTCGCCGACCTCCGCGCATCGCCGTGATCCGTGATTCTCGATCGGGCGACATTGATTCTTTTCCGTTTACAACCGTCTACCGAAACATCAAATTTGCTTTGACGACAGATTTAAACGAACGCACTGAGTATTTTTCTAATCGCACCATGAATCTCAGGTCGCAAGCATAGCGTAATACTTCGATTCGGAAAACACGATTTACGAAGGATGCGCGGATCGTGAACGACATGAATTCATAGCGGCCGGCATGTTTGTGACGATATTTAGATTCAATGCGGCTCGCAGTTTTGTTTTCTTGTTTCTTTTTGTGTTTTTTGCGACCAAATTCCACCGATCGATTGAGAATTTCGCCGACCCAATCTCGTTCGAAACGAAAGATTGAGCGACGAACTGCTTGTTATCAATCAATTCCGATGGCTTTCATTTAACGGCTTGACTAACGATTGCTTTACATGTACGTTTCGCTACCAGAGTGAATTGCGACGCTCGTCTACTCTGAAGCAATCTTCGCTCGCCGAGTATTTTTCTCCCGGCTGAGCTTATGCTCTCGACTACGCAGCGGCGCAGTGAATTCGGTATCGCATCGTCCCGGCGTTCGAAACTGTTTTTGATCCGCGGAGCCCGTCTGCGCTGCCTCGATTGCGCCGGCGCTCCATGGATATCCGGGCCGACGCTCGGCGCCGACCGTCCCGCCTGTCGGGCGGGGCGGCCGGCATCACCGCGCCCGCGCGCACCGCGTCGCCGCCATCGAAGACGATTCGCTGTTTGCATCGCCCGCTCGCCGCATCCGCGAGCACGAGTATCTAGGCTTCACCGGATTTCCCTGAATATGTCTGCATACTTTGAAGGACGGTCGCCGGATGAATCGGAATTTGTCTACCCCGGGCAAGCGCATGGCATGCGGTTCACTGGATGAAATATCCACGCTGAGCGAATGCCGCCGCAAACGAAGTCACGGCGGCATGCCGGCCGCATTTGCCACCGCACGCGGAATCCATATTCCCGATTCACTCATATCGATGTTCTTCAATTTCGATACCCGTCGTTCTGAAATTTTATTACCCGGGTAGCTCGAACAAATTAAAACGAGTGTTTGACTTTTCAACCACATTTATCGATGTGGCGGATCATGCACGTCCTTTTTCTGGATTGACGAGCCAAAATGTACGTAACAGAACCGGTCAAGCGCTCTGTTCATTCGCCGCTCGCCCGAGAGGAAATCAACGGCGATCGGTCGATCGGCATTGCCAATGCGCTTATCAATAAATACGGAAATCGGTTTTCCTCCAATTCCGGCCACTCCGGCAAGGCGAGAACCCGAAAGGCGGGCTCGCTGGCCGAGCGTTTTTTCTCGACCGGCAACGCGCCCGCCACGTTCGGCGAGCTGGTCCAGGGGCGCGAGCCGATATCGGGAAACGATTTCCTGGTGACGTTTCCGATCACGCTGACGACGACGGCGAGATTCTGCCGGTTCCGGCATTCCGATCGCCTTTACGTCTTTCCGGCGAGCAAGAAGAAATCGCTGAAGGCGGCGCAGCTCTTCCTCGAGAAATTCGGCATCCGCACGGGCGGCATCCTGCAGATCTGCAGCGCGGTGTCGGAGGGCAAGGGGCTCGCGAGCTCGTCCGCCGACATCGTCGCGACGCTGCGCGCGCTCGCCGCCCACTTCGACATCGAGCTCGCGGTGGCCGACATGTGCGCGATCATCCGCGAGATCGAGCCGACCGACGGCGTGATGTTCGACGAATCGGTCGCGTTCTTCCATCGCAAGGTCGAACTGGGCAAGGTGATGGGCAGGCTGCCGAAAATCTGCATCCTCGCGATCGACGAAGGCGGAATCATCGACACGGTCGCCTACAACCGGCATCGCTTCGATTTCTCCGACGAGGAAACGAGCCAGTACGCCGCGCTGCTCGCCGTCGTCGACGCCGCGATTTCCAGCCGCGACGTCCGCGAGATCGGCCGCGCGGCGACGCTCAGCACGCAGCTTCATCAGAAGCGCAATCCGAAGCGCAGCCTGCGGCAACTGGAGGCGCTGATGGCCGACGTCGGCGCCGACGGCATCGTCAACTGCCACAGCGGCACCTTCATCGGCCTGTGTTTCGACGCGGCGCGCCCGGATGCGCTCGACACGATCGCCCGGGCGGAACGCACGCTCCGGGAAACCCTAAGACAACCCATTTCGCGATTTTTCACCAGGTGAGCTCATGACATACGACGCAGCATCGATCAGGAAAACGCAGGAGAAGGTGTCCGATGCGATGGCGGAACCGCGCATCGTCCGGATCTCGCCCAATCTCTACGCCGTCGCGCTCGAAGTCATGAAAGTGATTCCGGCCAAGCACATCATCGAGCAGGCGCTGCGCGACGGGCGCATCAACCGCGATTCGCTCGTCATCGAATCGTCGAGCGGCAATTTCGCGCTCGGCCTCGCCGTCGTGTGCCGTGAGCACGGGCTGAAGCTGCGGATCGTCGGCGATCCGGCGATCGACCCGAAATTGCGCGGCATGCTGCGCAACCTCGGCGCGGAAGTCGACATCATCGAGAAGCCGGACGCGTTCGGCGCATTCCAGCGCCTGCGGCTCGCACGCATCGCGCAACTGCTCGAAGCGCATCCGAACGCGTTCTGGGTTCGCCAGTACGACAATCCGCAGAATCCCGACGCGTACCGCGCGCTCGCCGACACGCTGCTCGCGGAGGCGGGACCGGCGTTCGACCTCGTTGCATGCGTCGGCTCCGGCGGCTCGTCGGTCGGCCTCGCGACGCACCTGCGCCGCCACAGCGACGCAATCCGCGTGACGGGCGTCGACACGTTCAACAGCGTGCTGTTCGGCTTGCCGGACGGCAAGCGCACGCTACGGGGCCTCGGCAACAGCATCATGCCGAAGATTCTCGATCACTCGCAGTTCGACGAGATCCATTGGCTGACGAGCCCGCAGGCGAACCGCGCGGCAATCGAGCTGCATGCGCGCCACGGCCTCTTCTGCGGCCCGACGAGCGGCGCCGCCTACCGGGTCGCGCACTACAAGGCCGCCCGCCAGCCCGATCGCAAGATCCTGTTCATCGCGCCCGATACCGGCTATCGCTACCAGGACACGATCTTCGACGAGCGGTGGCTGAAAGAGCACGACGAGATCGCCGACGTGCCGCGCGACGCGCCCGTCGCCGTCGACCGGCTCGATCAGGTGATCGCCGCGGACGAATGGAGCTGCATCGACTGGCAGCGCAAGCCGCTCGCCGAGCGGCAAAACCTGCAAGCGCCCGGCGCGTGACGCGCGGGCCGCGCGCTCGCTCCTCCCCTTCCACCGACGTTCTGTACACAACATGACGGGCATCTTTGTCTTCATCGAGAGCAACACGACCGGCACGGGCGAGCTCTTCATCCGCAAGGCGCTGCATCGCGGCCTCACGCCCTACTTCCTCACGGCGAACCGCGACAAGTATCCGTTTCTCGACACGACCCGAGTCGTGACGGTCTCGATCGATACGAGCGACGCCGACGCCGTTCACCGTTTCGTATCCTCGCTCGGCGGCGTCGTCGCCGTTTTTTCGTCGTCCGAGTTTTACATCGAGGTCGCGGGCGAAGTCGCGCGGCGGCTCGGGCTGCCGACCGCGAACACCGATGCGACGCGCATCTGCCGCGACAAGAAGCGGCTCGCGGACGTGCTCGCCGAACGCGGCATCGACGCGCCGCGCACGCTCGCGCTGACGCTCGACGAGGCCGCCGCGCCCCGGCTCGACGGCCTCGCCTATCCGGCCGTCGTCAAGCCGAGAATGGGATCGGGCAGCGTCGGCGTGCGCCGTTGCGAAAACGCGGACGAAGTATTCGAGCACTGCGACAGCCTGCGCCGCGCCGGCACCCACGCGGCCCTCGCGCAAGCCTACGTCGAAGGCGACGAGTATTCGGTCGAAACGCTGACGATCGGCGGCAAGACGCAAATCGTCGGCGTCGTCAGGAAGCGGCTCGGGCCCGAGCCGCTCTTCGTCGAGATCGGCCACGACTACCCGGCGCCGCTGTCGAGCCGGCAACGGGAGCGCATCGAGAGCACCGTGCTGCGTGCGCTCGACGCGGTCGGCTACGCGTTCGGCCCCGCCCATACCGAGCTGCGCGTGCGCGACGACGCGGTGACGATCATCGAGATCAATCCGCGGCTCGCGGGCGGGCTCATTCCCGTCCTCCTCGGCGAGGTATTCGACGCCGATCTGCTCGACCACATCCTCGACATGTGGCTGGGCGCCACCGCCTTTGCCGATCTCACCGCGAAACGCTACGGCGCGATCCGCTTCGCGCTGCCGGCGCGCGAAGGCGTGCTGCGCAGCCCGCTCGCGCTGCCGCCCGACGTCGCCGCGGCCCCCGAGCTCAGGCACTTCCACCCGATCGCGCGGCCGGGCGACGCGCTGCGGCTCGAAGGCAGCTTCCGCGACCGCATCGCGGCCGTCGTCTGCGCGGGCGACGATCGCGAATCGGTCGAGGCGCTCGCCGATCGCGCGGTCGCCGAACTGCGCGTCGACATCGACGCCGACGCGTCGGCGAACGCGGCCGCGCCGCATGCCGCCGATGCCGTGAAACCCGGCCTGCCCGCGCACGTGCAGGCGATCGTCTACGGCGGCGCGGACGAGGACGCGCCGCTCGCCGAGCTCGACTACCTGTTCGATCTGAACGAGGCGCATCTCGTGATGCTCGGCGCGACGCACGTCGTCGGACTCGACAGGATCAAGCCGCTTCTGCTCGCGCATCAGAGCCTGAGAGCGCAACGCTATGCGCCGCTTCTCGCGCGACCGCGGCCGCGCGGCCTCTACATGCTCGTCGAGCGCTACCTGATCGACACGCTCGGCGAGGAAGTCGGCGGCGTGCTGCAAACGGGCCGGTCGCGCAACGACATCAACGCGGCCACGACGAAGCTGCATCTGCGCGACGCGACATCGCGCGTGTTCGACGCGCTGTGGCACCTGCGGCGCAGCCTCGTCTTCAAGGCGTCGGCGAACGTCGACCGGGCGTTTCCGATCTACAGCCAGTACCAGCCGGCGCTGCCGGGCACGTTCGCGCATCAGCTTCTCGCCTACGACGAAGCGCTCGCGAACGAATGCCGCGCGCTTCTCGCGCTCTATCGGCACGTCGACGTGTGCCCGCTCGGCGCAGGCGCGGGCGGCGGCACGACCTTGCCGATCGATCCGGAGCTCGTGTGCAAGCTGCTCGGCTTCGAGCAGCCGGCGTCGAACAGTCTCGACGCCGTGGCCAACCGCAGCGGCGTGCTGCATTTCCTGTCGGCCGCGAACGCGATCGGCGTGATGCTCTCGCGCATCGCGCAGGACCTGCAGATCTGGACCACCGCCGAGTTCGCACTGGTGTCGCTCCCCGACGGGCTGACGGGCGGCTCGTCGATGCTGCCGCAAAAGAAGAATCCATTCCTCGTCGAATTCGTCAAGAGCCGCGCGGGCGTTCCGCTCGGCGCGCTCGCGAGCTGCACCGCGACGCTCGGCAAAACGCCGTATACGAATTCGTTCGAAGCGGGCTCGCCGATGAACGGCCTCATCGCGCAAGCATGCACGGCGATCGTGGAAGCGGCGACGATCGCCGCGCTGCTAATCGACGGGCTCGACGCCGCGAGCGAACGAATCGACGACCATCTGAAGGAGACCGCGGTCGCCGCGATGGCCGTGTCGGAATCGCTCGTCGCGCGCCAGTCGCTCGATTTCCGCACCGCGCACACGCAAGTCGCGCAGGCGGTGCGCGACAGCGTCGCGCACGGGCGGTCGAGCTACGACGCGCTCGCCGCGCTCGAGCCCGACTTCATGTCGAGCCGTCCGCTCCATTGGGCGCAAAGCCACCGGTTCGGCGGCGGCCCCGGCGCCGCGGACCTGAACCACGGCGTCGCGCGGGCATGCCACGCGCTCGCCGACGACGAAGCCGCTTTGCGCCGCAGACAGGACATCTGGCGCGAAGCGGAACAGATGCGACGGCTCGCCGTGCAGCAACTCGCCAGCCATTAGTCCGCCCCATTCGCGAAAGAGAACACCTATGAGCACGACCATTCGAACGGGCGCGCCGAACTTCAAGCGCGCGTTGATCTCGAGACTCGGCAAGCCCCCCGCCGCACGGCCCGCGTGGCTCGACCTCACCCACACGCTGCCGCGCGCGGCGGGCGCGGAGCAAGCGCACTGCCGCCGCCCGCTCGACGGCGACTGGCTCGCGCGACTCGCCGAGCAGGCGCAACGCCTGTCGGTCGATCCGCGGGCGCTTTTCGTCTCGGCGGCGCGCGTGCTGGTGGCGCGCATCACCGAACATGCCGCAAGCGCAACGGCGCTCGCGCTTGCACTCACGCACGACGTGCGCGCGGCGACGTACTCGGCGCTGTCGACGACGCCGCCCGGCCGGCAGACGGTCGGCGAATTGCTCGCGGACAGCGACGGCTGGCTCGCGCATCCCGGCGGCCCGGTCGACGCCTGGCCGCATGTCGTGATCGCGGCGACGCAGACGCCCCCCGACCCGCACGCGCTTCCGGATGCGCAACTCGCCATCGCGTTCGCGATCTCGGGCGAGGGTGCATGCGTCGCCGCGCGCGCGGCGGCCGGACTCTTTTCCCGGCAGGCGCTCGACGCGTTCGTCGAACAGTGGCTTCACGTCGTGTCGCAGCTCGGCGCGAGCGCCGCCGACGCTGCGCTCGACGAGCTCGACCCGCTCCCGCCCGCGCAACGCGCACGCGTGTTCGAACAATGGGAGCGCGGCGCCGCGATCGACGCGACAGGTCCGCTCGCGCATCAGGCCTTCTTCGCGCGCGCGGCAGCCGAGCCCGACGCGCCGGCCGTCCAGTCCGGCGAGGCGCCGATGCGGTACGCCGAGCTCGCGTCTCGCGCGGCCGACGTCGCGCGACGACTGCGAGCGCTCGGCATCGGACCGCTCGATCGCGTCGCGATTTACGCCGGCCCGGGGGCCGATCTGGTCGCCGGCATCCTCGGCGTGCTGGAAACGGGCGCCGCCTATACGATCCTCGACCCGGCGAGGCCGCCCGCGGAGCTGAGCGCGCGGCTGCGCGATTTCGCGCCCGGCGCGACGCTCGTGCAGGCGGCGCTCTCCGCGTATCTCGACGGCTCGGACACGCCGGTGCTGAAGCTCGACGCGGACGCGGCGCAAGACCTGGCGCAAAGCGTGCCGCACCACGCGGCGAGCTCGCGAGACGTCGAATCCGCCGAATCCGACGCAGGCGCAGGCGCTTTCGATTCCGGCCTTCCGGCCTTCGTCACCCGCCCGTCAGGCGGCGTTGCGCACGCCGTCGTCGCGACTCATCGCGACCTGCGCGACGTCGCGCGCTGGTACGCCCGGGCGTTCTCGCTCGACGCAGCGGACCGCTTCCTCGTGACGACGAGCTTCGATACGGCGGCCGCGCAAAAGCACATCCTGACGCCGCTGCTGATCGGCGCGCAGGTGCATTTCAGCGACGCGCGCTTCGATCCCGACGCCGTGCTCCGCGAGATCGCCGCGCGCGGCATCACCGTGTTGAACGTCGCGCCGAGCTTCTTCCACGCACTCGTCGACGCCGAGCGGCATCGGGAATTGTCGGGCGTGCGGCACGTATTCCTGGAAGGCGAGCCGGCGAGTGCGCGCCGTATCGCGCCATGGCTCGACAAATATCCGCACTTGCGCGTCGTCGCGCTCCATGACGCGAACGCGTTCGCCGGTCCCGTCGCCGCGTGGACGCTTGGCGCGGCGACGGAGCCGTCGAGCGACGAAACGTGCGTGCTCGGCTGTCCGGCGGACGGCGTCACGCTGCAGATACTGGATGCGCGCAAGCGGCCCGTGCCGCCCGGGATCGCCGGGCGCGTGTACGTCGGCGATGCGCGCACGCCCGCATCGGCGCGGCGGGATGCGAACGCGCCGCACGTCGACTCCGTTCGCCCCGACGTCGGCGAGCACCCCGACGTCGACGAGCGCCGCGGGCCGCGCGATACCGGCGACCTCGCGCGCTGGCGCGCCGACGGCGTCGTCGAATATCTCGGACGCGCCGACGCGCCGACGCGCGGCTACGGTTCCTGGGCCGGCGCGCGGCACGTCGAAGCCTGGCTGTCGGCGCAAGACGGCGTAAGCGACGCAATCGCGATCCTTCGGCGCACCGCGGGCGACACCGGTCACGAGCGCGTCGCTTACGTCACGCCGCGCGCGGGCGCGATCCTGTCGACGCCCGACTTGTTGCGTGACGCAGGTGCGGCCTTGCCCGCCGAGCTCACGCCCGACGCGATCGTCGTGCTGCCCGCGCTGCCGCTCGCGCTCGACGGCACGCTCGACCGCGCGCGCCTGTCGGCGCCGGCATCGGCCGGCGCGGCCGCCGCCCGCGACGATGATTCGCCGACGCGCGAACGCGATCTCGCCTATTGGACGGCGGCGCTGCACGATCTGCCCACCGTCCACAACCTGCCCCTCGATCGCCCCCGGCCCGCCCTCGCCGATCATCGCAGCGGGCAGATCGTCCGGCACCTCGACGCCTCCCGGCACCGCGATCTCCTCCAGTTCGCCGCCTCCCGGCAGGCCACCCTCTTCATGGTCCTCCAGGCCGCCTTCGCCGCTTTCCTCTCCAGGCTCTCCGGCACCGCCGACGTCGTCGTCGGCTCCCCCGTCGCCAACCGCCCGCGCCCCGAGCTCGCCCCGATCGTCGGCTTCTTCGTCAACACCCTCGTCCTGCGCAGCCGCGTCGACCCGGATCTCTCCTTTCACGCCCTGCTCCTGCAGTCCCGGCAGCGCCTGCTCGACGCCTACGAGCACCAGCAGCTCCCCTTCGAGCAGCTCGTCGACGCCATCAACCCCGCGCGCAGCCTCGCCCATGCCCCGTTGTTTCAGGTCATGCTCTCCCTGAACAACAACGACTCGCCCCCGCTGCACCTCGCCGGCCTCCACGCCCGCTCGCTCGGCAACCCCGTCATCCCCGCCAAGTTCGACCTCAGCCTCCAGATCGACTCCCTGCCCGACGGCCGCCTCCGCCTCGTCTGGGAGTATGCATGCGCGCTCTTCGAGCACGACACCGTCTCACGCTTCGCCGAGCGCTTCGACAGCCTCGTCGCCGACGCCCTGCGCCGACCCGACACCCCCGTCGCGCAGCTCGACCTCCTCCCCGACGACGAACGCCGGCTCCTCCAGCGCTGGAACCGCACCGCCGCCCCCTATCCCGAACTCGCCTGCATCCACCGCCTCTTCGAGGAGCAGGCCGACCGCTTTCCCCAGCGCATCGCGCTCCACTGCAACGGCGTCGCGCTCACCTACCGCGAGCTCAACGCGCGCGCCAACCGCCTCGCCCATCTGCTGCGGCCGCTCGGCCTCGCCCCAGACTCCCTCGTCGGCGTCTGCCTCGAGCGCTCGACCGAACTCGTCGTCTCGCTGCTCGCCGTCCTCAAGGCCGGCTCCGCCTATCTCCCCCTCGATCCCGCCTACCCCCGCGAGCGCATCGACTACATGCTGCGCGACTCCCGCGCACAGTGCGTCATCGCCTCCCGCTCCTTCGCCCTCGACGACGGCTCCACCGTCCGCCACGTCGTCCACCTCGACGATCCCGGCCTGGTCGACCGCCTCGGCCGCGCCCCGGATCACAACCCCGACCCCGCCGACGTCGGCCTCGCCCCCCATCATCTCGCCTATCTCATCTACACCTCCGGCTCCACCGGCTCCCCCAAGGGCGTGATGATCGAGCACCGCAACGCCGTCTCCTTCATCGACTGGGCCCGCCGCGCCTTCCCCCCCGAGTCGTTCGACGGCGTTCTCGCCTCCACCTCGGTCTGCTTCGACCTGTCCGTCTTCGAGATCTTCGCCACCCTCGCCGCCGCCGGTCGCATCGTCCTCGTGCGCGACGTCCTCGCCCTGCCCGAGCTCCCCGACGGACTCGTCCGCCTCGTCAACTCCGTCCCCTCCGCCATTCACGCGCTCTTGCAGACCGGCCGCCTCCCCGCCTCCGTGCGCACCGTCAACCTCGCCGGCGAACCCCTGCGCCAGAGCCTCGTCGACGCCCTCTACGACGCCGGCGTCGAGCGCGTCTACGACCTCTACGGCCCCTCCGAGGACACCACCTATTCGACCTGCGCCCTGCGCACCCCGCGCGGCCGACCCTCCATCGGCTCCCCCATCTCCAACACCCAGGCCTTCGTCCTCTCCGCCGCCGGGCAACTGCAGCCCGTCGGCGTGCCCGGCGAGCTCTTCCTCGGCGGCGCCGGCCTCGCGCGCGGCTACCTCGGCCGGCCCGAGCTCACCGCCGAGCGCTTCGTCGACAACCCCCTCCACGACTCCCCCGTGCGCCGCCTCTACCGCACCGGCGACCTCGTGCGATGGCTCCCCGACGGACAGCTCGAATTCCTCGGCCGACTCGACCATCAGGTCAAGATCCGCGGCTTTCGCATCGAGCTCGGCGAGATCGACGCGCGCCTCGGCGCCTGCGACGGCGTTCGCGAAGCCGCCGTCATCGCCCTCGAGCGCGCCGGCGATGCCCAGCTCGTCGCCTACGTCGTCCCGCACGACCCCCAGGCCGCCTCCGCCGCCAACCTGCGCGCCGCGCTCGCCGCCTTCCTCCCCGCCTACATGATCCCCGCCGCGTTCGTCTTCCTCGACGCCCTTCCCCTCACTCCCAACGGCAAGCTCGATCGCAAGCGGCTTCCCGTGCCTGACGATGCCGACCGCTCGCACGCCGCCGCGCATCTCGCGCCGCCCGCGAACGACACCGAAGCGATGCTGCGCGACGTCTGGCAAACGCTGCTGCAGCGCGTGCCGATCGGCGTGACGGAAAACTTCTTCGAACTCGGCGGACATTCGCTGCTGGCCACCCGGATGATCGCGACCGTCGCCGATCGCCTGAAGGTGACGCTGCCCGTGATGACCGCGTTCAATCACCCGACGATTCGCGAACTCGCCCGCGCGCTCGACACGCTCGCGCCGGCCGCGCCCGTCGCGCACACGCCCCTGCGGCCGTCGCCCCTCGACGACACCGAAAAAGACGAGCTCATCCTATGAATCTGTTGAATACCCTCATCGACCTGCACGATCGCGGCATCGAACTCGACCGCGTCGACGGCAACCTGAAGATCGCGTTTCGCCGCGACGGCTTGCCGGAAGATCTCAAGCTCTACCTGAAGACGCACAAGAGCCGGATTCTCGACTTGCTCGAACGTCTCGGCATCGATTCGAACCGGGACGTGCGCCATGCGTCGTTCGCGCAGCAGCGCCTGTGGATGCTGGAGCGGATCGAATCCGCGAGCGGACAATACAACATGCCCGTCGCGCTGCATCTCGACGGCGATCTGAACGTGGGCGCGCTCGAGCGAACGCTCGACACGCTGCTCGAGCGGCATGAAGTGCTGCGCACGGTCTACGGAACCGACGACGACGGCGACTGCGTGCAGATCGTGCGGCGCGCGAGCGCCGTCGAGCTTGCGCACATCGACCTGAGCGACGAGGCGGAAGACGCGCGCGTTGCACGCGCCGAGCAGCTCGCGCGCGAGGAAGCCGCAGCGCCGTTCGATCTGAGCACGGACCGGATGCTGCGCGCGACATTGCTGCGGCTCGCTCCGCGCACGCACGTGCTGCTGGTCACGCTCCATCACATCGCCTCGGACGGCTGGTCGATGGGGGTCCTGACGCGCGAAATCGGCGAGCTCTACAACGCCTATGTCCAAGGCCTGCCGAATCCGCTCGAGCCGCTGCGGATTCAGTACAAGGACTACGCAAGCTGGCAGCGCCGCGACGCGCGCTCGCCGACGCGCGAACGCGATCTCGCCTACTGGACGGCGGCGCTGCACGATCTGCCCACCGTCCACAACCTGCCCCTCGATCGCCCCCGGCCCGCCCTCGCCGATCATCGCAGCGGGCAGATCGTCCGGCACCTCGACGCCTCCCGGCACCGCGATCTCCTCCAGTTCGCCTCCTCCCGGCAGGCCACCCTCTTCATGGTCCTCCAGGCCGCCTTCGCCGCTTTCCTCTCCAGGCTCTCCGGCACCGCCGACGTCGTCGTCGGCTCCCCCGTCGCCAACCGCCCGCGCCCCGAGCTCGCCCCGATCGTCGGCTTCTTCGTCAACACCCTCGTCCTGCGCAGCCGCGTCGACCCGGACCTCTCCTTTCACGCCCTGCTCCTGCAGTCCCGGCAGCGCCTGCTCGACGCCTACGAGCACCAGCAGCTCCCCTTCGAGCAGCTCGTCGACGCCATCAACCCCGCGCGCAGCCTCGCCCATGCCCCGTTGTTTCAGGTCATGCTCTCCCTGAACAACAACGACTCGCCCCCGCTGCACCTCGCCGGCCTCCACGCCCGCTCGCTCGGCAACCCCGTCATCCCCGCCAAGTTCGACCTCAGCCTCCAGATCGACTCCCTGCCCGACGGCCGCCTCCGCCTCGTCTGGGAGTATGCATGCGCGCTCTTCGAGCACGACACCGTCTCACGCTTCGCCGAGCGCTTCGACAGCCTCGTCGCCGACGCCCTGCGCCGACCCGACACCCCCGTCGCACAGCTCGACCTCCTCCCCGACGACGAACGCCGGCTCCTCCAGCGCTGGAACCGCACCGCCGCCCCCTATCCCGAACTCGCCTGCATCCACCGCCTCTTCGAGGAGCAGGCCGACCGCTTTCCCCAGCGCATCGCGCTCCACTGCAACGGCGTCGCGCTCACCTACCGCGAGCTCAACGCGCGCGCCAACCGCCTCGCCCATCTGCTGCGGCCGCTCGGCCTCGCCCCAGACTCCCTCGTCGGCGTCTGCCTCGAGCGCTCGACCGAACTCGTCGTCTCGCTGCTCGCCGTCCTCAAGGCCGGCTCCGCCTATCTCCCCCTCGATCCCGCCTACCCCCGCGAGCGCATCGACTACATGCTGCGCGACTCCCGCGCACAGTGCGTCATCGCCTCCCGCTCCTTCGCCCTCGACGACGGCTCCACCGTCCGCCACGTCGTCCACCTCGACGATCCCGGCCTGGTCGACCGCCTCGGCCGCGCCCCGGATCACAACCCCGACCCCGCCGACGTCGGCCTCGCCCCCCATCATCTCGCCTATCTCATCTACACCTCCGGCTCCACCGGCTCCCCCAAGGGCGTGATGATCGAGCACCGCAACGCCGTCTCCTTCATCGACTGGGCCCGCCGCGCCTTCCCCCCCGAGTCGTTCGACGGCGTCCTCGCCTCCACCTCGGTCTGCTTCGACCTGTCCGTCTTCGAGATCTTCGCCACCCTCGCCGCCGCCGGTCGCATCGTCCTCGTGCGCGACGTCCTCGCCCTGCCCGAGCTCCCCGACGGACTCGTCCGCCTCGTCAACTCCGTCCCCTCCGCCATTCACGCGCTCTTGCAGACCGGCCGCCTCCCCGCCTCCGTGCGCACCGTCAACCTCGCCGGCGAACCCCTGCGCCAGAGCCTCGTCGACGCCCTCTACGACGCCGGCGTCGAGCGCGTCTACGACCTCTACGGCCCCTCCGAGGACACCACCTATTCGACCTGCGCCCTGCGCACCCCGCGCGGCCGGCCCTCCATCGGCTCCCCCATCTCCAACACCCAGGCCTTCGTCCTCTCCGCCGCCGGGCAACTGCAGCCCGTCGGCGTGCCCGGCGAGCTCTTCCTCGGCGGCGCCGGCCTCGCGCGCGGCTACCTCGGCCGGCCCGAGCTCACCGCCGAGCGCTTCGTCGACAACCCCCTCCACGACTCCCCCGTGCGCCGCCTCTACCGCACCGGCGACCTCGTGCGATGGCTCCCCGACGGACAGCTCGAATTCCTCGGCCGACTCGACCATCAGGTCAAGATCCGCGGCTTTCGCATCGAGCTCGGCGAGATCGACGCGCGCCTCGGCGCCTGCGACGGCGTTCGCGAAGCCGCCGTCATCGCCCTCGAGCGCGCCGGCGATGCCCAGCTCGTCGCCTACGTCGTCCCGCACGACCCCCAGGCCGCCTCCGCCGCCAACCTGCGCGCCGCGCTCGCCGCCTTCCTCCCCGCCTACATGATCCCCGCCGCGTTCGTCTTCCTCGACGCCCTTCCCCTCACCCCCAACGGCAAGCTCGATCGCAAGCGGCTTCCCGTGCCTGACGATGCGCGCGCGTCGTCGCGCGACAGCGAACCGCCTCGCGGCCCGACCGAAACGGCCGTCGCCGCCGTGTGGCAGACGCTGCTCGATTACGCGCCCGTCGGCCGGCACGATCACTTCTTCGAAATGGGCGGCCATTCGCTGACGGCGCTCAAGCTGCTCGACCACCTGGCGAAGCGCTTCGCCGTGCCGTTGACGGCGGCGATGCTGTTTCGCAGCCCGAGCATCGAGCAGCTCGCGCGCGAAATCGACGCCGCCCGCACCGGGCACGACGTCGAGCCGCCCGTCGAGCGGTTCCGCGACGGCGCCGCCGCCGTCGCGCCGCTGCTGCTCGTGCCGCCCATCGGGGGCTCGTCGCTCTGCTACGGCGACCTCGTCAACGCACTCGACTATCCCGGCGTCGTCTGGGGCTGTCAGCAGACGCGCGAGATCGTCGCCGCGGAAACGACGGGCAGCGCGGCCGGGCTCGCCGCGCTCTACGCGCGCGCATGGCTCGAGCGCGCCGAGCACGCGGAGGTTTGCCTGCTCGGCTGGTCGTTCGGCGGCGTCGTCGGCTTCGAGATGGCGGGCGAACTCGAGAAGCACGGCGTGAAGGTGCGCTGGCTCGGACTCATCGACACGCACCTGTCCGTGCCCGGCGGCGAAACGCTCGGCCGCCAGGCGCTCGCGACCTTCGCGCTCGATCTCGGCTTCGCCGCCGACGAGCTCGCGCAATGGAAGCATCTCGTGCCCGACGGCGACATCGACGGCGAAGAAAGCGACGCGCTGCGGCACCTGTGGACGATCGGCCGCGACACCGGCCGCCTGCCGGCCGCGATCACGCTCGACGAGCTGACCGAACGCTACCGGATCACGGCGGCGAACCTGCGCCGGCTCGCCGGCTACCTGCCGCGGCCCGCGTGGCAAGGCCCCGCCGACTACTTTCTGGCCGCGCGGGACGCCCAAGCGGCAGCCGCGCGCCGATCCGCCGACGTCTGGCGCACGCGGCTGCCCGAGCTCGCCGTCACCGACGTCGACGCGGACCATTTTTCCATCGTCAAGAGCCGGCACGCGCAAGCGATCGCGCGGCTCGTCACGCTAAAACTCGAGGAGCTGATTCCAGCATGAGCGGCAAGCCCATCCAATTCGACTTCCTGAGCGACACCGTCACCCTGCCCACGGCAGCCATGCGCCAGGCGATGTACGAGGCCGACGTCGGCGACGACGTCTATGGCGAAGACCCCAGCACCAACCGGCTCGAATCGTATGCGGCCGACCTGCTCGGCAAGGAGGCCGCCTGCTGGCTGCCGTCGGGCACGATGGCCAATCTGAGCGCGATTCTCGCGCAGTGCGAGCGCGGCAGGGAACTGTTCGTCGGCGACGATTCCGACCTTTACAACTACGAGGCGGGGGGAGTGTCCGTGGTCGGCGGCATCGTCCTGCACCCGCTCGCGACGAACGCGCGCGGCGAAATTCCGCTCGACGCGCTGCAAGGCGCGCTGCGCGACGCCGACGACACGCAGTGCGCGCCGCCCGGCATCGTGGCGATCGAAACGCCTCACGTGCGCACGGGGGGCACCCCGCTGTCGCTCGACTATCTGCACGCGCTGCGCGCGTTCTGCGACGCGCACTGCCTTGCGCTCCATATCGACGGCGCGCGCGTGTTCAATGCGGCGATCGCGCTTGGCGTCGACGCGAAGCGCATCGCCGCATACGGCGACACGCTGCAATTCTGCCTATCGAAAAGTCTCGCCGCGCCCGCGGGCTCGATCGTCGTGTCCGATCGCGACACGATCGCGCGCGTGCGCCGCTGGCGCAAGCTGCTCGGCGGCGGCATGCGGCAGATCGGCGTCGTCACGGCCGCCGGCGACGTCGCGCTGCGCACGATGGTCGAGCGCCTCGCCGACGATCACGCGCACGCGCGGCGCCTCGCCGACGGCCTGGCCGCGATCGACGGCATCGAGCTCGCGCACGAGCGCGTGCAGACCAACATGGTGTTCTTCAAGGTCCGGCACGCGTCGCTCGACCAGCGCGGCTTTCTCGGCGCGCTCGCGGCGCGCGGCGTTCGAATGGCGGAGCTCGGCCACGGCAACATCCGCGCCGTGACGCACTACCACCATTCGGCGCACGACATCGACCGCACGCTCGCGATCGTGCGTGAAATCCTGTCGGGCGAAAGCTGACGCTTCGCCGACGCCAAGCTTACGCAACCACAAAAACGCTGAGTACAATACCGGACCTGCGGCACGGCCCACGGCGCACGCTCGCGCGACGGCGCATGCGCCGCATCGCGCGAGCGTGCGCCGCCTCGGTACGGCACGGCCGGTCCTCAACGGTTTTCGATGAGACATACATGAGTCAAGCAAAGGCAAGACACCCGCTCCTCGTCTGGCTGCTGATCGTCGGCACCGGCTTCGTCGTGATGGCGCGCGCGATGAGCCTGCCGTTTCTGGCGATCTACCTGCACGAACGGATGGGGCTCGACGCGGCGACGATCGGCCTGCTGCTCGGCACGGGCGCGCTCGTCGGCACGTTCGGCGGCTTCTTCGGCGGCCATCTGTCCGACGTGCTCGGCCGGCGCAAGGTGCTGACCGGCTGCCTGCTCGTATCGAGCCTGTCGTTCGCCGCGCTTCATTTCGCGGCCGACGCGTGGCAGGTCTTCGTGATCAACCTCTTCATCAATCTCGCGAGCTCGTTCTACGATCCGGTCTCGAAAGCGACCATCAGCGACAATCTGCCGCCCGAGCAGCGGCTGCGCGCATTCGCGCGGCGCTACGTGGCGATCAACATCGGCTTCGCGATCGGGCCGCTGCTCGGCGCGTCGCTCGGCCTGCTCGACAAATCCCCCGTGTTCCTCATCACGGGCGCCGTCTACCTGCTGTTCTCGATCGCGATCTACGCGATCACGGCCCGGCTCGTGTTCGGCCGCGCGCCGCACGAAGCGGCCGCCTCCGAGTTGCCGCTCGCCGCGAAGCTGCGCGTCATCGGCACCGACCGGCGCCTCGTCCTCTTCACCGCGGGCAGCATGCTCGCGATCGCCGTGCACGGCGAAATGTCGGTCACGTTCTCGCAATACCTGATCGGCGCGTTCGACGACGGGCTCAAGATGTTCGCCTGGCTGATGAGCACGAACGCGATCACGGTCGTCTTGAGCCAGCCGTTGCTGAACCGCATCGGCGAACGGCGCGGACCGTTCACGTCGCTCACGCTCGGCGCGATCCTGCTCGCGATCGGCGCGGCCGGCTTCGCGAATTCGCCGAACATGATCGCGCTCGTCGTGTCGATGGTCGTCTTCACGTGGGGCGAAGTGCTGCTGATCCCATCGGAATACGCGGTCCTCGACAGCATCACGCCCGAGCCGCTGCGCGGCATCTATTACGGCGCGCATTCGCTCAGCAACGTCGGCAACCTGCTCGGGCCCTGGCTTGGCGGCCTCGTGCTGCTGCACTACGGCGGCGCCGCCATGTTCTACGGCATGGGCTTCATCGCGCTGCTCAGCCTGCTCACGTTCGCCGTCGGCTCGCAGATCAAGCCCGCGCCGGCGGGCCGGCTCGAAGTCCAGAACCGCTGACGGCCCCGCCCGCCGGCGCGTCGCGCCTCGAGCCGCGCCGCAAGTCGCGCCTCGAGCGCATGTCCGCGGCCTCGTCCGCCCCTCTTCCGGTGTCGATCATGAACGTCAGCAGAACCCTTCGCGCCGCGTTGTGCTTCGCATCGGCCCGCGCCCGGCGGCCGTTCTACCGGCTGGCCGAGGGCCGTCCCGTCGAGCTCGCGTATCGCGACGCGCGCGTGTCGATCACGCGCGGCCGGTCGGGCGTGCCGTGCATCGTCGCGCGCTCGGAGCCCGCCGTCTATTTCGGGCAAGGCTACGCGATGGCGCTCGATCGCCTCTGGCAAATGGACATCCTGCGCCGCGAAGCGGCAGGACGCCTCGCCGAAATCCTCGGCGCGCCCGCGCTGCCGCTCGACCGTTATCACCGCACGCTGCGGCTCGACCACTACGCGGCCGAATCGGCACGGCTCGTCGGGGCCGACGCCAGCCTGTCGCTGTCGGCTTTTTGCGACGGCGTGAACGCCGCGATCGAGCGGCTCATGCGCGATCGCGTCCGTCGCCCGGTCGAATTCGACCTGCTCGGCTATGCGCCCGAACCGTGGCGGCCGGACGACACGTTCGCCGTCCTGAAGCTGATGGCGCTGCAACTCGGCATGAACGCGAAATACAAGGCGCTCATGCACGAGCTCGGCCGCGCGTTTCGCGCCGACGCGGTCGACGCGCTCGGCGCCCGGACGACGGTTCACGACTACGCGACGCTGACGGGCGCCGCGCTCGCGCGCGATGCGGCGGACGTGCCGATCCGCGCGTGCGGCCACACCGTCGATCTGAGCGCGCTGCTGCCCGTGCTCGGCCAGGCGAGCGCGACGGGATCGAACGCATGGGTGGTGAGCGGCCGGCACACGCAAAACGGCTATCCGATCCTGTGCAACGACCCGCATCTGCCCTTCATGCTGCCCGCGATCTTCCATCAGGCGCGACTGCGCTGCACGGACCCCGACAACCGCTTCGACGCATCCGGCGTCAACGTGCCCGGCCTGCCCGGATTCATTTCCGGGCACAACGCGGACATCGCATGGGGAATCACGAACTCGCAGCTCGACGTGCAGGACTTGCTGGTCGTCGATTCGTCGACGGCCGCCGGGCTGTATCCTGCGTTCGAACCCGGCGTGCACGAAGCCGAGATTCGCGTGCGCGGCGGCGGCACGGTTGCCGTGAGCGCGCATTTCACGCGCCTCGGGCCGAGCGTCGACGCGTTCTGCCGCCACGACGGCGAACGCGACGCGCGCCGGCACGTCGTGCTCGCGTGGAGCGGGCTGCTCGCCGCGCCCGACGTGCGCGGCCTGCTCGGGGTGACGAAGGCGCGCGACTGGTCGAGTTTCAGGCATGCGCTCGCCGACATTCAGAGCCTGTCGCTGAATTTCATGTTCGCGGCGCGCGGCGGCGACATCGGCTTCAAGACGGTCGGACGCGTGCCACGCCGCCGCGCCGGCCTCACGCACACGCTCGCATCCAACGATTGGGACGGCTTCATCGAATTCGATGCGCTTCCCGAGGTGCTCAATCCGCCGAGCGGCATCATCGTCAACTGCAACAATCCGATCGCCGACGAGCGCGACGACGCTGCGCTCACGCTGCTCTGGAACCCGAGCTTCCGCGCATGGCGCGTCGACGCGCTGCTGAAGGCGAAGTCGACGTGGACCGTGGACGACATGCAAGCCGTGCTCGGCGACACGGCCAATCTTCACGCCCGGCAGTTGCTGCCGATGCTGCTGCCGCTCCTCGACGCACATGCGGCGCGCGCGGGGGAGCGCGTCGCGCAAGCGGTGGCGCTGCTTCGCGCGTGGGATTGCCGCGACGAACCCGCGTCGCCCGCCGCGCTCGTCTGGCACCGCTTCTTCAAGGCGCTCGCGACGGCGATCTACGGGCCGCGATTCGAGCCGTATCGCGCCTATTTCGAGAACGGCGCGCTGGCGACGACGCGCCTCGTCTCGCGCGCGCTGCGCGGCGAGCCGTCGCCATGGATTCCGGCCCCGGCCGCGGTCGGGTCGATCGTCGCCGCCGCATTCGACGACACGCTCGAATCGCTGCGCGCACTCGCCGATTGGCCGACATGGGGCCGGCACCACCGGCTCGGCTTCGCGCATCTGCTGTCGGCCGCGCTCGGGCCGCTGCGCCGCTGGACGGACATCCCGGCCGCCGAGCGGCACGGCAGCGAAATGACCGTCTCGCTCAATGCCGGCAGCCCGCGCGTGATCGAAGGCGCCGTGTGGAGCATGGCGGCATCGTTCGACGCATCGTCGAGCTTCAGCCGGAGCACGCTGCTGCCCGGGCAAAGCGGCGATTTCCGCAGCCGCTGGTATGCCGACCAGTTCGACGCGACCGCCGGCGACGGCGGCAAGCTCGTCGAATTCACGCGCATCGACGCCGCCTGAACGCGACGGAAAGCGGCGGATAGCGGCGGATAGCGGCAGGAACCGGCGACGAGGCGCGACGGCGGTCGCATTCGACGTGCGGGCTTTCTCGCTTTCTCGTGTTCTCGCGTTCTCGTGTTCTCGCGCGCTTTCACGCGCTCACGCCGAACGATCGTCGATGCGCGATCGACCCACCGTCGCCCCGCGAACGAGCCCCGCCCGCATTGCGCCCCGCCCGCACGCGGACCGGCCGGTCTCACGCATCCCGCGTCGCGATCCCGAGCGCGCGCAGCCGCCGGTACAACGTGCGCTCGCTCATCCCGACGCGCTCGGCGAGCGCGCGCCGCGTGCCGTCGAACGCGCGCGCGATCCGCGCGAGCTCGTCGTCGGACAGCGTCGCCGACGCGCCGGGCCCCGCCGGCGCTTCGCCCGCGCACGCGACTTCGTCGGGCAGATGCTCGACGCGAATCACGCCGTCGTCGGCGAACAGGCACGCGCGATCGAGCACGTTGCGCAGCTCGCGGATGTTGCCCGGCCACGCATACGCTTCGAGCCGCGCGAGCGCTTCCGGCGCGACCGCGAAGCGCTGCCCGGCTGCAGGCACGAGCGCCGCGATCCGGCGCAGGATCGAATCGACGAGGAGCGGAATGTCGCCCGGGCGCTCGCGCACGGCGGGCAGCGGAATCGGATACGCGCTGATCCGGTAGTACAGGTCCTGCCGGAACCGGCCGTCGCCGATCATCTCCTTGAGCGGCTTGTGAGTCGCCGCGACGAGCCGGAAATCCGCGCGCAGCACCTCGACGCCGCCCACCCGCCGGAACGTCCCCGATTCGATGAGGCGCAGCAGCTTCACCTGCATCGGCGGCGGCACGTCTCCGATCTCGTCGAGAAACAGCGTGCCGCCCTGCGCGGTTTCGACGAGGCCGGGCTTGCGCGCGGTCGCGCCGGTGAACGCGCCCTTCTCATAGCCGAACAGCTCGCTTTCGAACAGCGTCTCGGCGATCCCCGAGCAATCGACGACGACGAACGGCTCCGTCGGGCGCGCGCTCGCTTCGTGCAGCGCGCGCGCGAACAGCTCCTTGCCGGTGCCCGATTCGCCGAGCAACAGCACCGGCAGCATCGACGGCGCGACGCGCTGCAGCGCGGACAGCGCCGCGTTGAACGCCTCCGAGCCGCCGACGAGCCCCTCGCCGCTCGGCTTGGCCGACGCGCTGCGCACGGTCGTCAGGCGCTCGACGTATGCGATCACCGCGCCCTGCGCGTCGAAGATCGGCCGCAGCTCGACGTCGACGTGCTCGGGCCCGCGCGGCGTGTGATGGATGTGCAGCACGCGGTTCAGGCCGCGCGATTCGCTCGCCGGCTTCATCGGGCAGTGCTCGCCCGCCTGGTCGCACGGCACGTCGTAGTGATGCGAGACCTGGTAGCAGCGGCGCCCGACGTGCGCCTCGCCGGCAACGCCGAATTGCCGCTGATACGCGGTATTCGCGGCAAGTATCCGGTATGACGGATCGAGCACGATCATCGGCTGCGGGTCCTGCTCGAGGTAAGAGACGAGCGCGCCCACGTCGGGCGGCGCAGCGGGAACGATCGGGATGACGTCGTGCTGATCCATGCATTGGGCTCCGGCAGCGCGGCCAACGGCCGCGTCGACTGCCAATTCTGCCATCAGACTGCCAACCATGGCAGCGAACCGCGACGAACGCCGCTTCGGCGGCGGCGCGCCTTGCCGGACGTCTGCGCAAAACACGATTTGAATCAAGTACCTGCGCGCGGCGATCGGCAATGCTATCTGCTTGGCACGGTTCTTGTTCAAATGATCGCCAACTCGATGATTCGGCTCCAGGAGAAACCTCGTGACAACAGCGTCCATGATGACCGTCGAAGGCTTTTTCGATCCGGCGACGTGCACCATCAGCTACCTGCTGCTCGATCCCGGCAGCGGCGAATGCGCGCTGATCGACAGCGTGCTCGACTACGATCCGAAATCCGGCCGCACGCGCACGGCGAACGCGGACCAGCTGATCGCGCGCGTGCAGGCGCTCGGCGCGCGCGTGCGCTGGCTGCTCGAGACGCACGTGCACGCCGACCATCTGTCGGCCGCGCCGTACCTGAAAGCGCACGTCGGCGGCGAGATCGCGATCGGCCGTCACGTGACGCGCGTGCAGCACGTGTTCGGCAAGCTGTTCAACGCGGGAGTCGCGTTCGCGCACGACGGCAGCCAGTTCGACCGCCTGCTCGACGACGGCGACGCGCTCGCGCTCGGCGCGCTCACGATCCGCGCGATGCACACGCCGGGCCACACGCCCGCGTGCATGACCTACGTCGTGACCGACGCGCGCGCGGCGCACGAGGCAAACGGCGCGCACGAGGCGGCCGCCTTCGTCGGCGACACGCTGTTCATGCCCGACTACGGCACCGCGCGCTGCGACTTCCCCGGCGGCGACGCGCGCACGCTCTACCGGTCGATCCGCAAGGTGCTGAGCCTGCCGCCCGGCACGCGCCTCTACATGTGCCACGACTACCAGCCGAACGGCCGCGCGATGCAGTACGTGAGCACCGTCGCCGACGAGCTGAGCGAGAACGTCCACATCCGCGAAGGCGTCACCGAAGACGACTTCGTCGCGATGCGCACCGCGCGCGACGCGACGCTCGACATGCCGGTGCTGATGCTGCCTTCGGTGCAGGTCAACATGCGCGCGGGACGCCTGCCGGAGCCCGAGGACAACGGCGTGCGCTACCTGAAGATCCCGCTCGACGCGATCTGAGCCTGCCCGCCTTCCCCAACGACGACACGACACACACGACACGCCAACCATGGACATCCGCAAGCTGACCGACACGCTGTCGGTCTCCCCCCAGCTCGTCGCCGGCGATCTGCCCGCGATCGCGCAAGCCGGTTTTCGCACGATCATCTGCAACCGGCCCGACGGCGAAGGCCCGGACCAGCCGACCGTCGCCGAGATCGAGGCCGCCGCGAGGCCGTTCGGCATCGCGGTCCGCTATCTGCCCGTCGATTCGGGCAAGGTCACCGATTCGCAGGGCGAACAGTTCGGCGCGCTCCTCGGCACGCTCGGCGCGCCCGTGCTCGCGTACTGCCGCACCGGGATGCGCTCGGCGACGCTCTGGGGGCTGTCGCAGGCCGGCCTGCGGCCGCTGAACGACATCGTCGCCGCGGGCCGCGCGGCCGGCTACGACCTCGCCGCGCTCGGCCGCCGGATCATGCAGCGCAGCCAGGGCGCGATCACGCAGACGGTCGAGGCGAGCCACGACATCGTGATCGTCGGCGCGGGCGCGGCGGGGCTCGCGGTCGCGTCGAGCCTGCTCGCGCGCGAGCCCTCGCTCGACGTCGCCGTTATCGATCCGGCCGACACGCACTACTACCAGCCCGGCTGGACGATGGTCGGCGCGGGCGTGTTCCAGCCGCAGACGACCGCCCGCGACATGGCGGCCGTGCTGCCGCGCGGCGTGCACTGGATCAAGGCCGCCGTCGCCGCGTTCGAGCCCGATGCGCATACGGTCGTGCTCGACGGCTGCAGGCGCGTGCGCTACCGGCAGCTCGTCGTCTGCCCGGGGCTGAAGCTCGACTGGCACGGCATCGACGGCCTGCCCGAGACGCTCGGCAAGAACGGCGTCACGTCGAACTACCGCTACGACCTCGCGCCGTACACGTGGCAGCTCGTGCGCGAATTCGCCGGCCGCCGCGCGCTCTTCACGCAGCCGCCGATGCCGATCAAGTGCGCGGGCGCGCCGCAAAAGGCGATGTACCTGTCGGCCGACCATTGGCGGCGCACGCATCGCCTCGAGCGCATCGACATCGAGTTCTTCAACGCGGGAGCGGCGCTCTTCGGCGTCGCCGATTACGTGCCCGCGCTGATGGAATACGTGAAGCGCTACGATATCGCGCTGAACTTCGGCCACAACCTGACGGCGATCGACGGCGCACGCAAGCTCGCGACGTTCGCGCGCACGCTGCCGGAAGGCGGCGTCGAGGCCGTCACGCGCGAATTCGACATGATCCACGTCGTGCCGCCGCAAAAAGCGCCCGACTTCGTCCGCGCGAGCCCGCTCGCCGACGCGGCCGGCTGGGTCGACGTCGATCCGGCGACGCTGCGGCACAAGCGCCACGCCGACGTATTCGCGCTCGGCGACGTGACGAACACGACCAACGCGAAAACCGCGGCCGCCGCGCGCAAGCAGGCGCCCGTCGTCGCGCACAACGTGCTCGCCGCGCTCGGCAAGGCCCAAGGCGACGCCGCCTACGACGGCTACGGCTCGTGCCCGCTCACGGTCGAGCGCGGCAAGATCGTGCTCGCCGAGTTCCTGTACGGCGGCAAGCTCGCGCCGACCTTCCCCGCGTGGCTCATCGACGGCAAGCGCCCGTCGCGGCTCGCGTGGCTGCTCAAGGAGCGGCTGCTGCCGCCCCTCTACTGGCAGGCAATGCTCAAGGGCCGCGAATGGCTCGCCAAGCCCGAGATCGTCGGCTGACGGCCGCGCTTCGATGACCATCGACCGGAACGACGCAGCATGTTGATTTCTCTGGTGCTCGGCAGCATCGTCGGCGCGGTGCTGGGGCTGACGGGCGCGGGCGGCGGCATTCTCGCCGTGCCGGCGCTCGTCGTCGGAATGGGCTGGCCGATGCAGCAGGCGACGCCCGTCGCGCTCGTCGCGGTCGCGGGCAGCGCCGCGCTCGGCGCGTTCGAGGGCTTTCGGCGCGGCCTCGTCCGCTATCGCGCGGCGCTCCTGATGGCGGCGGCCGGCGTGCCGCTGACGACGCTCGGCGTGCGGCTCGCGCACGCGCTGCCGCAGCGCGTGCTGCTCGCGCTGTTCGCGCTCGTGATGCTGGCCGTCGCGGTGCGCCTGCTGCGCCACGCGCTCGCGCATGCGGCGGGCGCGCAGAGCCGCTCGCCGCTCTGCGTCGGCCGCATCGATCCCGGCACGGGGCGCCTCGTCTGGTCGTGGCCCGCCGGCATCGCGCTCGCGTCGACAGGCGCGCTGACGGGACTGATGACGGGCCTTCTCGGCGTCGGCGGCGGCTTCGTGATCGTGCCGATGCTGCGCAAGTTCACGAACGTGACGATGCACGGCATCGTCGCGACGTCGCTGATGGTGATCGCGCTCGTCGGCACGGGCGGCGTGATCGCGACGATTGCAAGCGGCACGCCCGCGCCGCTCGACGTCACGCTGTGGTTCACCGTGACGACCGCGCTCGGCATGGCGGCCGGCCGCTGGGTGTCGCGCCTCGTGTCCGCCCGGCATGTGCAGATGGGGTTCGCCGTCGCGCTCATGTGCGTCGCGGCCCGGCTCTTCGCGAAAGCCGCGCTCGGCGCCTGACGCGCGCGACCTAACGCGCGCGGCGCGGGACGTTCGCGGCGCACGCCCGCGACGATCGACGAAGGAGCGGCCACGCCGGCTCGCGCCGCAGACAAAAAAGCCCGTGCGGCATTCACCGCACGGGCACTTTCTCAGGACCTTTCCGCAGGCATCTTCCCGGACCGCCGTCAGGCCGACGCCACCGGCATCGGGCAGCGCGCGGCACGCCGACACGCCGCATCCGCGCAGCGGGCGCGCCGGCGCGTCAGGCGGCCTCGGCCATCCGCTTGCGTTCCTGGCGCAGCATCACGTAGTTCGCGGCCACGACGCCGATCGTCACCGCGACGATGAACAGCGTCGCGAGCGCGTTCATCTCGGGGTTGAGGCCGAGGCGCACGCGCGAGAACACGACGAGCGGCAGCGTCGTCGAGCCGGGGCCCGACAGGAACGCGGACAGCACCAGGTCGTCGATCGACAGCGTGAACGACAGCAGCCAGCCGGACACGAGCGCCTGCGAGATCAGCGGCAGCGTGATCGAGAAGAACACCCTGAACGGCGTCGCGCCGAGATCGAGCGCGGCCTCCTCGAGCGACGGGTTCAGCTCGCGCACGCGCGACTGCACGATGATCGCGACATACGAGATGCACAGCATCACGTGGCCGAGCCAGATCGTGAACATCCCGCGGCCGGCGGGCCACCCGAACCACTTGCCGAGCTCGATGAACAACAGCAGCAGCGAGATGCCCTGGATCACCTCGGGAATCACGAGCGGCGCGTTGATCATCCCGCTGTACAGCGCGAAGCCGCGAAAGCGGCCCATCCGCGCGAGCACGAAGCCCGCCCACGTGCCGATGAACACCGAAGCGAACGCGGTCATCGCCGCGATCTTCAGCGACAGCCACGCGGCCGCGATGAGCTCGTCGTCCTCGAGGAGCGCCGTGTACCAGCGCGTCGAGAAGCCTGACCAGACGGTGACGAGCTTCGACTCGTTGAACGAATAGACGACGAGGCTCGCGATCGGGATGTACAGGAAGCCGAAACCGATGGCAAGCATCAGCACCTGCAAATAGCGATTCGGCTTCATCGGCGGCGGCCCTCCTGCTCCTTCGCCTGGAAGTACTGGAACATCGCCATCGGCACGAGCAGCAGCAGCACCATCGCGCACGTCACGGCCGACGCCATCGGCCAGTCCGCGTTGTTGAAAAACTCGTTCCACATCACGCGACCGATCATCAGCGTGTTCGCGCCGCCGAGCAGCTCCGGAATCACGTATTCGCCGACGGCGGGAATGAACACGAGCAGGCAGCCCGCGATGATCCCGTTCCTCGACAGCGGCAGCGTGATCTGCACGAACGCCTTCCACGGCTTCGCGCCGAGATCGTACGCGGCTTCGAGCAGGCGCAAGTCCATCTTCACGAGGTGCGCGTAGAGCGGCATCACGAGGAACGGCAGGTACGAATAAACCATCCCGATGTAGACGCCGACGTTCGTGCGGTACAGCTCGATCGGCGTGCTGATGAGGCCCGTCCACATCAGAAAGTTGTTGAGCAGCCCGTTGTTCTTCAGGATGCCGATCCATGCGTACACGCGGATCAGGAACGACGTCCAGAACGGCAGCATCACCGCCATCATCAGGATGTTGCGCGTGCCCGGATTCGAGCGCGCGATGTAGTACGCCATCGGATAGCCGATCAGCAGGCACAGCAGCGTCGTGACCGCCGCGACGACGACCGAATTCACGTAGGTCGCGAAATACAGGCTGTCGCTGAAGAGGAACGCGTAGTGCTGCAGGTTCAGCTTGATGCCGAGCACGCCGTCCGCGAGCGACGTCAGCTCCGTGTACGGCGGAATGCCGAGCCGCAGCTCCGCGAAGCTGATCTTCACGACGAGGATGAACGGCACGAGGAAAAACAGCACGAGCCAGAAGAACGGGCCCGCGATCACGGCCGTTCTGCCCGTCAGGCCGAACTTCCTGACCGGCCACGCAAGCAGGGACGAAAGCGCGTTCATGACGTCAGCACCACGCCGGCGGCGGCGCTCCAGCGCACGTAGATTTCGTCGCCGTACGCGGGCGAATCGAGATCGGCGATCGCGAGGCTCGACACGTTTGCGATCACCGTCTTCCCGGAATCGAGCTTCACGTGATACAGCGAATAGCCGCCCATGTACGCGACGTTCGTGACGACGCCGTGGCCCCAGTTGTACGCGCCGTCGGCGGGCTTGCGCGTGAGCGCGATCCGCTCCGGGCGCACCGACACCGTGACAGGCATCCCGAGCGGGCCCGTGATCCCGTGGTTCACGTACAGCCGGCACGGCAGATCCGGCGATTCGATGAACACGTGATCGGGCTCGTCCTCGACGGTCACGCCCTCGAACAGGTTCGTCGAGCCGATGAACTCGGCGGAGAAGCGGCAGTTCGGATACTCGTAGACTTCGTGCGGCGTGCCGATCTGCACGATCTGGCCTTCGCTCATCACGGCTAGGCGGCTCGCCATCGTCATCGCCTCTTCCTGGTCGTGCGTGACCATGATGCAGGTGACGCCGACCTTCTCGAGAATGTTGACGAGCTCGATCTGCGTGCGCTGACGGATCTGCTTGTCGAGCGCCGACATCGGCTCGTCGAGCAGGAGCAGCTTCGGCCGCTTGACGAGCGAGCGCGCGAGCGCGGCCCGCTGCTGCTGGCCGCCCGAGAGCTGGTGCGGCTTGCGGCTCGCGTAGCGGGCCATCTGCACGAGCTCGAGAGCGTCGCGCACGCGCTCCTTCAGCTCGGCCTTCGGCACGCCTTCCTGCTTGAGGCCGAACGCGACGTTCGCCTCGACCGTCATGTGCGGGAACAGCGCGTACGACTGGAACATCATGTTCACGGGCCGCTTGTACGGCGGCATCTGCGCGAGGTCCTCGCCGTCGATCAGGATCTTGCCCGACGTGATCGTCTCGAGGCCGGCGAGCATCCGCAGCAGCGTGGACTTGCCGCACCCGGAGCTGCCGAGGAGCGCGAACAGCTCGCCCTTTCGCACGGTCAGCTCGACGTTGCGCACCGCGAAGGTCTCGCCGAACTTCTTGACGACGTCGATGATCTGGACAAAGTTTTCGGCGCGCTCGTCGGCGCCCGTCTGCGGCCCATAGGACGGCGCGCCCGCCACCGCCGCGCCCGACTGACTATTCATGATGTGCTGCTGTGCTCCTACGTTTGACGAACAAAGCCCCCGGGGGTACCAGGGGCTTCTCAAGGGTTGCTGCGATACGGCGCGTTTCGCGTCAGCGTCCCGATTTCAGCTCGGTCCACAGACGCGTTTGCAGGCGCTGGATCTCAGGCGGCAGCGGCTTGAGCAGGAACAGCGTCTTCACGACGTCCGGATGCGGGTAGACGGCCGGATCGTTCGCGACGTCCGCACGCACGTACTTGCGCGCTTCCGCGTTCGCGCTCGGGTAGTAGACCGCGTTCGTGATCGCCGCGTGAACCTTCGGATCTTCGATGTAGTTGATCCATTGCAGTGCGGCGTCCTTGTTCTTCGCGTCCTTCGGGATCGCCATCACGTCGAACCACACGGGCGCGCCGCCCTTCGGCACGTAGTACTCGACCTTGTACGGCTTCTTCGCCTCGAGCGCGCGGTGCTTCGCGATCACGACGTCGCCCGACCAGCCGAACGCGAAGCAGATGTCGCCGCCGACCATGTCGTTGATGTAGCCCGACGAGTTGAATTGCGTGATGTACGGGCGGATCTTCTTGAGCACCTGCATCGCGGCCTGGTAGTCGGCCGGGTTCGTGCTCATCGGATCTTTGCCGATGTAGTGGAGCGTCGCCGCGAACATCTGGTCGGGCGCGTCGAGCACCGACACGCCGCACGCCTTCAGCTTCGAGAGGTTCTCCGGCTTGAACAGGATGTCCCAGTTGTCGAGCGGCACCTTGCCGAGGATCTTCTGCGCCTTGTCGACGTTGTAGCCGAGGCCCGTCGTGCCGTACGCCCAGGGCACCACGTACTTGTTGCCCGGATCGGCGCCCGCGACGAGCGCCATCAGTTGCGGATCAAGATACTTGAGGTTCGGCAGCTTCGATTTGTCGAGCGGCGCGAAGATGCCGGCCTGGATCTGCTTGCCCGCGTAGTTGCTCGTCGGCACGACGATGTCGTAGCCCGAGTTGCCGGTCAGGAGCTTCGCCTGCAGCGTGTCGTCGCTGTCGTAGTTGTCATAGCGGACCTTGACGCCCGTCTGCTTCTCGAAGTTCGGGATCGTGTCCTTCGCAATGTAGTCCGACCAGTTATAGACGTTGAGCTGCGCATCCTTCGCCGCCGCCACCGATGCGCCCGCGCAGAGCGCAAGTGCCGTCAACCGGCCCGCCACCTTTGCCTTCATCCCGTATCTCCCTGATCGAACCGATTCGATCGCCGTCAGCCTCGCCGTCGCGGCGCGCCGTTTCGCGCCGCCCCTTGAAAACCCCGAAAGCTACCACTAATCCGCCCCTGCCACAAAAGTTTCCCGCCCTTGTCGTACAAACGGAACACATTTGCACTTTTCGATTGCACGGCGGGGCACCGCGACGCAGCAGGTGGGCGCAATTTTATCGGGTTATCGGCGCGTGTCCATCCTGAAAAATGGCCCGCGCGCGCCGAACGGATCACCTACCCTAAATTCAGGCGGCGCCCGTTCGTCGTTCCGAATAGAAGGACGGGCCGCCCGCCCGTTCGAACGCCGCGCCCGCGCTAAGCCGCACGCGGCGAACCGTTCGTCGGACCGCCAACATGAACAGTCATCCGCTCGCCGCCCGCCGCACGTCGTCGCGCCGTCCCTCCGCCGGCGGGCCGGGCGGCGGCCGCCGCTGGGCCACGTTCGTCGGCGCGGGCGTGCTCGTCGCCGTCGGCTACATGGACCCCGGCAACTGGGCGACCGCGCTCGCGGGCGGCGCGGGGTACGGCTACGCGCTTCTCGGCGTCGTTGTCGCCGCGAGCCTGATGGCGATGCTGCTGCAATGGCTCGCCGCCCGGATCGGCGTCGTGTCCGGGCGCGATCTCGCGCAGCTCTGCCGCGAGCGCTTCGATCCGCGCGTGACCGTGCTGCTATGGATCGCCGCCGAAATCGCGATCATCGCGTGCGACGTCGCCGAGGTCGTCGGCGCGGCGGTCGCGCTGCAGATGCTCTTCGGCGTGTCGCTGACCGCGGGCGTGCTGATGTCGGCGGTCGGCACGCTCGCGATGCTCGCGCTCGAGCGGCGCGGCCGGCGCTCGCTCGAGGCGGCGATCGCGTCGCTCATCCTCTTCGTCGGCCTCTGCTTCGTGATCGAGGTCGCGCTCGCGCGGCCCGACTGGCGAGCGGCGCTCGCGGGTACCGCGCCGTCGCCGCGGCTGCTGCGCGACGCCGGCATGCTGTGGCTCGCGGCGGGCATCCTCGGCGCGACCGTGATGCCGCACAACCTCTATCTGCACTCGATGCTCGTCAAGCACCACGCGACCGAGCGCGACGAGCAGTCGATCCGGCGCGCGCTGTTCGGCGTCAATCTCGACACGTTCGTGTCGCTCGGTTTCGCGTTCGTGATCAATGCGGCGCTTCTCATCGTCGCGGCGGCCGTGTTCCACGCAAGCGGCCACGGCGACGTCACCGATCTCGCCGACGCGCACCGGCTCATCGAGCCGCTCGTCGGCAACCGCTGGGCGGGCCTGTTGTTCGCCGCCGCGTTGCTCGCGTGCGGCCTGTCGGCGACGGTGACGGGCACGCTCGCCGGCCAGGCGGTCATGGAAGGCTTCCTGAAGCTCACGCTGCCGCGCTGGCAACGCGCGCTCCTCACCCGCGCGCTCGCGATCGGGCCCGCGCTCGCCGCAGTCGGCCTCTTCGGGCAGCACGGATCGAATCAGTTGCTCGTCGCGAGCCAGGTGGTGCTGAGCCTGCAGTTGCCGCTCGCGATGGTTCCGCTCGTCGTGTTCGCATCGAGCCGCGAGCTGATGGGCGGCTGGCGGGTCCGCGGCCTGCCGCTCGCGGCCGCATGGGCGTGCGCCGCCGTGATCCTGTTGCTGAACGGCGCGCTCGTCTGGCAGATCGTCGCCGCGGCGTGAGCGGGCGAAATCGGCTCGACTCGCACCGCTCGGACTCGGCCCGATTCGCATGCCGCCGGCGGCACTTCTTCGATGGGGCGTTCGGTTGCTCGATTCGAAAGTCGCGGCGAAATCGGCTGGACGTTTCGGTCTGGCCGCGGGCCTGCCCCGCCCGGATCGGCTTCGGCGGACGTTTCGCGCACATGCTTTAACATAGCGGCTTGCCGCTCGCGCGGCGATCACCGAATTCAACGCTCCGATGGCCTCGAATCTTCACGACAAACCCGACAGCCCCTGCATCGGCGTCTGCTCGACGCTCTTCGACGAAGTCTGCAAAGGCTGCGGACGCACGGCGCTCGAAGTCTCGAACTGGGTGTTCATGACCGAAGCCGAGAAACAGGCGGTCTGGGAGCGCATCACGCGCGAAGGCACCGCCATGCGCTTCCAGTACGACAAGCTATAGGCACACGCCGCGCCGCACATGCGGCGCAAACACATTCGATCAGCATACCGAAACGAATCGACACAAAAAAAGGACGGCACGCAAGAAGCCGTGCCGCCAACCCCAACACTTTTCGATTCTTTCGATACTTAGAACTTCATGCCGACGCCGACGCCCACGACGAGCGGATCGATGTTCAGCCGGCCGAGCGGCTGGCCGCCGAGCGTCGCGTCGGTGTGCATCCAGATCTTCTTCACGTCGACGTTGACGAACACCTTCTTCGTCACCTGAACGTCGACGCCGAACTGCAGCGCGGGACCGAAGCTGTGATTGTTGATCCCGATTCCCTCGCCGCCCGCGTGCAACCCGTTGTTGTAGAACAGCGTGTAGTTGATGCCCGCGCCGACATACGGACGCACCTTGCCGGCGTGGTTGAAGTGGTACTGCAGCAAGAGCGTCGGCGGCAGCACGCCGACGCCGCCGAGATCGCCGAGCGACGACGTGAGCTGATGCCGCGACGTGCCGAGAATCAGCTCGACGCCCAGGTAATCGCGAATCATGTAAGTGAAGTCGAGTTCGGGGACGATCGCATTGTTCACGCCCACGTTCAGCGCCGACAACGTATTGCTCGTGCGCTCGTCCGGCATGATGCTGATCCCGCGAACGCGCGCGATGATATCGCCTTGATTGATGCCCTCCCCGGGCGAAGCCGCATGCGACAGCGACGGAATCATCGCAAGGCCGGCTGCGCAGGCGATGGCGGTAGTGCAAGTACGAAGTGTTTGACGACGCATGATAAGGACCCCCTAAGAACAGGCCTCATTCTCAGGGGATGGTTCCCCACTTATATTGACCGACATCAAGTGTCACGCCAGCGAGAAAGTGGGGCGGTTTGTCGCAGGTTCCGGCGCAGTGCCCGTGAGCAGCAACTCGAGCAGGTCGCGCACGCTGCGAATCGCCTGCCCGAACGGCAGCGACTCGCGACCGCGGAAGAAGAGCCCATTCGCGACGTCGCCGCGCAATGCGGCGGCAAGACGCGTATCGATGCAGAAGTGGCCGAAGCGCTCGATGCCGTCGCGCAATCCGCACACGCTCAGGCATTCGAGCGCGGAAGGGCAGCGCTGCTTGAGCGCACCGATCTTCGCGCGGATGCGCGCCTCGTGCCGCAGATAGCGCTCGAGCCACGGCGTCTTCACCGCCCGCGCGGGCAGGCCCGTCACGCTCACGAATTCGACGATGTCCTCCGGCGTCGCATTCGCGAGCACGCGCTTGAAGTTCGGATGTGCGTCGCCCTCCTCCGTGACCGCGAACGGTGTGCCCACCTGCACGCCGTTCGCGCCTTCCGCGAGCGCCGCGCGCACTGCCTCGTGGCTGTTGATGCCGCCCGCGACAATGAGCGCAATGCGCTCGCGCTCGAGACCGAGCGACGCGAACGTCTGCCGCGTTTCGTCGATGACGCGCGCGAACTCGAAGCGCGGATCGCTCATGTCATCGAGGCTCGTCACGCCGAGATGGCCGCCCGCATGCGCCGGATGCTCGATCACGATCGCATCGGGCAGGCGCCCCTTCTTCATCCACTTCTTCAGCACGAGCGCGATCCCGCGGCTGTCCGACAGAATCGGAATCAGCGCGATGTCGTGCCCCTGCGTCATGTCCGGCAGATCGAGCGGCAGCCCGGCGCCCATCACGATCGCGTCCGCGCCGAATTCGCACGCGATGCGCACGTAGTCCGCATGCGAGCGCACCGCCTTCATCACGTTGACCGCGATCATGCCGCGCCCTTCGCTCCACGTCTTCGCGCGCTGGATCTCGCGCGCGAGCGCTTCGAGATTGGCGGCCTCCATCGTCTCGCGATCAGGATGCAGCCGGCAGCGCTCGATCAGATCGGTATGGTGATGGCGCAAGTCGATGCTCGCGATCGTGCCGAGCGCGCCTTCGCGCGCGACGCTTCCGGCGAGCCGATGGGCGGAAATGCCGACGCCCATCCCGCCCTGCACGATGGGCAACAGCGAACGGCCGCGAATCCTGAGCGGCGGAAAAGGAATGGGACCGGTCATCGCAACCTCTCGATACGGCAGAAAGAGCTCGATGATCGGCGATTGCCGACGAAGCGCCTTGACCGTCGTCAAGAAAAACGGCATGCGTCCGCGCGGACGCATGCCGTGTCGTCACAAAAAGAGGTGCGCTCGATGCGTGCTTATGCGTCCGTCACGCGTTCTTATTCGGACGCAGCTGCATCGATTTGTATTCGAGATATTCCTCGAGCCCGTACACGCCGTTCTCGCGGCCGATCCCCGACTGTTTGAAACCGCCGAACGGCGCGGCCATGTTCCATGCGCCGCCGTTGATGTCGATCTGGCCCGTGCGAATGCGGCGCGCGACGCGCAACGCGCGCTCGTCGCTGCCCGACCACACCGCGCCGCCGAGGCCGTACGGCGAATCGTTCGCGATCCGCACCGCGTCGTCGTCGTCGCGATAGGTGATGATCGACAGCACGGGGCCGAAGATCTCTTCCTGCGCGATCGTCGCATCGGGCTTCACGCGGCCGAACACGGTCGGCTTCACGAAGAAGCCGCGCGCGATTCCCTCCGGCAGGCCGAGGCCGCCCGTGACAAGCTCCGCGCCTTCGTCGATGCCGCGCCGGATGTAATCCTGCACGCGCTCTTGCTGAACCGCCGACGCGAGCGCGCCGAGGCGCGTCGCGTCGGCGCGCGGATCGCCCGCCACGTAGGTTTCCGCCGCGGCCTTCGCGAGATCGCGCGCCTCCTCGTAACGCGATTCCGGCACGAGCATTCGCGTGTGCGCGGAGCACGTCTGGCCCGCGTTCAGATAGCACGCGGACACCGTGCCCTTCACCGCGGCCGCGAAATCGGCGTCGTCGAGAATCACCGACGCCGACTTGCCGCCCAGCTCGAGCGCGACGCGCTTCACGCCGGCCGCGGCGAGCTCGGCGACGCGCTTGCCCGCGCGCGTCGAGCCGGTGAACGACACCATGTCTACGCCGGCGTCGCTCGCGAGCGCTTCGCCGACGACGGGACCGTAACCGCACACGAGGTTGAACACGCCGGCGGGCAGTCCGGCGTCGTGAATCGCTTCGGCGAGGATGAACGCATTGAGCGGCGCGACTTCCGACGGCTTGAGCGCAACCGTGCAGCCCGCCGCGAGCGCGGCCGCGACCTTCAGCGTGATCTGGTTGAGCGGGTAATTCCACGGCGTGATCGCCGCGACGACGCCGACGGGCTCCCGCACGACAAGCGAATTGCCGACCTGCTCCTCGAACGCGAACGTCTCGGCGAGCTTCGCATACGCGCCCCAGTTGTAGACCGGGCCGCCGACCTGAATCGCGCGCGACAGCTTGATCGGCATGCCGACTTCGCCCGTGATCGACTGCGCGAGCTCCTCGCTGCGCGCCTTCAGGTTGTCGGCGATCTTGTGCAGATAGCGGGCGCGCTCGGCGGGCGGCGTCGCGGCCCAGCCGTCGAACGCGGCGCGCGCGGCGGCGACGGCCGCCTTCGCGTCCTCCGCCGTGCCCTCGGGAATGCGGCCGATCACGGCCTCCGTGCCGGAGTCGATCACGTCGATCGCGCCCTTGCCCGCGCTCGGGCGCCACGTGCCGCCGATGTAGAACTGCTCGTAGGTTTTCATCGTGGTGTTCCTGTCTCCGTGGAATGCGGACATTCTACCCGTCGACGACGCGATCGACGCCCTCGCGCATGACGCGCGGATGACGGGCGCGGAGGATCTCGGCGGCGGCCTGAAGGCGATCTTCACGATCGAAAACGGCTTCAATCCGAACACCGGCGCGCTCGGACAAAACGGGCGCATGTTCGGACGCCAATCGTTCGTCGGACTCGCGAGCGCGCGATTCGGCACGATCACGATCGGCCGCCAGTACGACGCGCTCGTCGACGTCGCATGGCCCATCACCGCCAGCTATTCGTTCGGCAGTGTCTACGCGACGCCCGGCGACGTCGACAACTACGATACGTCGTCGCGCACGAGCAATGCGATCAAATACACGTCGCCCACGCTCGCGGGCTTCACGTTCGTCGGCATGTGTGCGCTCGGCGGCGTCGCCGGCGAGGCGGGCGCGGGTCAAACCTGGTCGGCCGGCCTGTCGTACGGCAACGGGCCGCTCAGCGTCGCGGGCGGCTATTTCCATGCGCAGAGCGCGTCAGCGCCGGGCAGGACGCGCGACGCATGGGCCGGCACGTCGGACGGCACGTTCGACGGCTCGCTCGTCAACGGCGCGTACGCGTCGGCCAAATCGATCGACACCGCGCGCGCCGCCGTGCAATACGCTTCGGGCCGTTCACGGCCGGCGTCGATTACAGCAATGCACGCCACAAGCCCGATGCGCTCTCGACGTTCCGCACGACCCAACGTTACGACACCGGGCGCGGATTCGCGAACTATCAGGCGACGCAGGCGCTGCTCGTCGGCATCGGATACCGCTACACGAAGGCGCGCGGCGATGCGAGCGCGGCCTATCACCCGGTGTCGGCGGGCGCCGATTACGTCCTGCCCAAGCGAACCGATCTGTATCTCGTCTGCGCGTGGCAACGCGCGACGGGCACGCAACGCACCCTCGACGGCGGCACGCAGCGCGCGCAGGCGTCGATCGGCTCGTACGGACACGGCGGCACCGACACGCAAAGCATCGTCAATCTCGGCATGCGGCATCGGTTCTGACGGGCGTCGGTTCTGACCGGCATCGGCGACGGCCGGCAACGCCGGTCGCGCAAAGAAAAAAGCCCGCTTCCGAGGAAGCGGGCTTGTCGCTCCGGCATGCGGACGCTATTACTGCACACCCTTGCTCCCGAGGAAATCCTCGTAATTCCCGCCGAAGTCGACGAGCTTGCCGTCCGTCGTCACTTCGATGATCCGGTTCGCGAGGCCGCTCACGAATTCGCGGTCGTGCGACACGAAGATCAGCGTGCCTTCGAACTTCTCGAGCGCGATCTGCAGCGACTCGATCGACTCCATGTCCATGTGGTTCGTCGGCTCGTCCATCAAGAGCACGTTGTGGCGGCCGAGCATCAGCTTGCCCCAGATCATGCGGCCCTTCTCGCCGCCCGACAGCACCTTCACCGATTTCTTGATGTCGTCCGCCGAGAACAGCAGGCGGCCGAGCGTGCCGCGCACCATCGTCTCGTCGTCGCCGTCCTTGCGGTACTGGTCGATCCAGTCCATCAGCGTGACGTCGTTCGGGAACTCCTCGTAGGTGTCCTGCGGCATGTAGCCGACGTTCGCGTTCTCGGCCCACTTCACCGTGCCGTGATCGAGCGCGAGATTGCCGACGAGCGCGCGCAGCAGCGTCGTCTTGCCCGCGCCGTTCTCGCCGATGATCGCGATGCGCTCGCCCGGCTGCACCGACAGGTTGAAGTGCTCGAAGATCGTACGCTCGTACCGCTTCGTGATCGAATCCGCGACCACCGCGATGTTGTGCAGCTTCTTCTCGAATTCGAAACGGATGAATGGGTTCTGCCGCGAAGAAGGCTTGAATTCCTCGATCTTGATCTTGTCGATCTGCTTCGCGCGGCTCGTCGCCTGGCGGGCCTTCGACTTGTTCGCCGAGAAGCGGCGCACGAAGTCCTGCAGCTCTGCCACGCGCTCCTTCGCGCGCGCGTTCGCGGCGGCCTGGCGCTCGCGCGCCTGCGCGGACGCGAGCATGTAGTCGTCGTAGTTGCCCGGCCACACCTTCAGCGTGCCGTAGTCCATGTCGGCCATGTGCGTGCACACCGAGTTCAGGAAGTGACGATCATGCGAGATGATGATCATCGTCGAATCGTAGTTGTTGAGCGTGTCTTCGAGCCAGCGGATCGAGTTGATGTCGAGGTTGTTGGTCGGCTCGTCGAGCAGCAGCACGTCCGGATTCGAGAACAGCGCCTGCGCGAGCAGCACGCGCAGCTTCCAGCCCGGCGCGACGTCGCGCATCGGACCGCTGTGGAATTTCTCCTCGATGCCGATGCCGAGCAGCAGCGCGCCCGCGCGCGCCTCGGCGTCGTAGCCGCCGTACTCGGCGAACTTCGCCTCGAGCTCGGCCGCGTGCATGTAGTCGTCGTCGGTCGCCTCGGGGTTCGCGTAGATCGCATCGCGCTCGGTCATCGCGGCCCACATCTCCGTGTGGCCCATCATCACGACGTCGAGCACGCGCACGTCCTCGTACGCGAACTGGTCCTGGCGCAGCTTGCCGAGACGAACGTTCGGCTCCAGCGCGACGTTGCCCGCGGACGGCTCGAGATCGCCGCCCAGGATCTTCATGAAGGTCGACTTGCCGCAGCCGTTCGCCCCGATGAGGCCGTAGCGGTTGCCCTCCCCGAACTTGACCGAGATGTTCTCGAACAGGGGCTTGGGCCCGAATTGCATCGTGATGTTGGCGGTAGAAAGCACGGCAGATCCCGTTAAGAGATAGATCGACGGAAAACCGGGCATTTTAACAGGAGTCGGTGAATCGCAGGGCCGCGTGTCCTTCTTGCCCCGAAAACGGGCGTGCGATACGCCCGCTTTTCCTTCGGCGGCCGACATGAAAATTGGCGTCGAATCGCCGGCCCGCCGCGCTCGCGGCACGGCCATGTCCTCCGGGGAGAAAGCCTCGTGACGCAAAGCCAGTTGGATTGCGCGTCATGCCGGCCCAGCGAGCCCCGTCCGGCCTGCCGGGCCGCCACGACCGCCACCCCGGCGGCAGCGGAGCCCCTTCACCCGCGGCTTATCGAGCGCGCGAGATCCGTCATGCGGGCGTTCGCGCCACGCCGCTGCGTCGACAGCGATGAAGCGCCCGCGCGCCGATCTCATCGATCTCATCGATCTCATCGATCTCATCGATCTCATCGATCTCATCGATCTCATCGATCTCATCGATCTCATCGATCTCATCGATCTCATCGATCTCATCGATCTCGTCGATCTCGTCGATCTCGTCGATCTCGTCGATCTCGTCGATCTCATCGATCGCATCGATCGCGTCGATCCGGCCCGCACGCGCCGCCGTCACTTGCCGGCGCTCGCCGCCTTTTGCGGCGCCTTCAATTGCGCAAACAGCTCCGAGCACGGCACGTCCCTGTTGTTGCTCGGCGCGATCAGCGGGATCAGCGCCGCGAGCGGATTCAGCAGCCCGAGGCCGACCATCGCGCCCGCGCGCAGCGCAAGCGCGCCCGCATCGACGCCGACGTCCGGATTCTTGAACGTCCCCTTCACGTACAGCGGCGAGCGCAGCGAAAACACGCGGAACCCCTTCGTATGCGGGTGGACCTTCAGGTTCATCGACTCGTTGCGCAAGTCGATCGGGCCGTCGATGTTGATCAGCGCGTCGTCGGTGTCGAACGCAAACAGCTTCGTGTCGAGCAAGCCGTTGGTCGCCACGAAATCAATGGCCGCGCAATTGATCTTCACGTCGTGGCCGCCGAACATCTTCTCGTAGAGGACGTTGGCGACGTTCAGGCCCGCGGCTTCCATCAGCAGCCTGCTGATCGCGCCGTTGGTCATGATCATCTTCACTTCGCCGTTCGACGTCGCCGCGAGCGCGGCGGGCGAGTTGCCGGTCGCGGACAGCGCCGCATCGCCGTTGATCTCGCCGAGCGCGGACTGCATGACCTTCTGCGTCGGGAACAGCTGCCTGAGTTTCAGATGTCGCGCGGCGACCGCAAAGCGGCCCTTGAGCGGCGCGGCGCTGCCGTCGAGACGCGCGGTGGTCGCGAGCGAGCCGCCCGCGACGCCGAACTTCAGCGGCTCGAGCGACAGCACCCCGTCCGTCATCACGATGTGCGTGTACAGATCGGTGATCGGCAGCGCAGCGCCCTTGATCAGCTTGCGGCCCGTGAACTTGACGTCGGCGTCGAGCGCGCGCCAGCGGTCGGTGCGGAACGTCTCGACGGGCAGCACGCGGCCGGGCGGCTGCTTCGTCGTGTCGCCGCGCTGCGCCTTGCTCGCGGCCGTGTCGGCGCCGACGATCGGCGCGAGGTCGGAGAACTGCAGCAGGTTCGACACGAGCTCGCCCGACAGCAGCGGCCGCGGCTCGCGCTGCTGGTACGCAAGCGTGCCGCGCAGATCGCTGCCGCCGACGCGGCCGTTGAAGTTCTCGTAGCGGAACGTGCTCGCGCGCCGCTTGAAATTGCCGAGAAGCCGCCCTTCGGTCGCGTACGGCGGCGTGTCGGGCAAGGTCACGCCCGTGAGCGCATACAGATGCGACATGCTCGAGCCTTGCAGCCACAGGCGCAGGTCGACCGCCGCGAGATGGACGGGATCGGTGAGCGTGCCGACGATCGCGAGCCGCGTGTCGCCCGCCTTCACGTCGGCCTGCAACGGGAACGGCCGCGACGCGTCCTGAAGCGCGAGCACGCCGCCCATCTTGCCCGTGCCGTCGATCGGCACGCCCTTGTAGCGGCCCTTGACGGTCAGGCCGAACGCGTAGGTCGGGCCGGCCGGCTTCGCCGCGGCCGCGGCCGATGCCGCGCTCGCGCGGCTTGCGCCGCCGCTTGCCGCATCGTTTGCCCCCGAAGCGGCCGCGCTCGCCGAGACGGCCGACGCGGACGAGCCAGCCGACGTCGACGATGCGCCCGCGCCCGGCGCGGACGTCCGGCCCGCGGCGCTCGAGCCGGACGATGCGGCGGCCTTCGACGAACCGGATGCGGCCGTCGGAACGCGCTTGCCCGCCGCGTTGGCCTGCTCCGCCCCCTGCGCCGACCGTCCGACGGCGGCAGCGCTACCGCCCGACGCCGCGGCATTCGCGCCCGACGCGCCGCTCGCCGCGGCCGCGCCGCCTGCTCCGGACGCCGCCGCGACCGATGCCGCCGATGCAGCCGAAGCCTCGGACGCGATCTCGGCCTTCGCCTTCGCGGTCAGCTGCGCCGCGCCCTTCTTGCCGACTCGCTGCGCGGACGCCGCCCGCGACGTCTGCTCCTGCTGCGCGAGCACGTCGCCGAGCGGGATCGGCTGGCCGAGCGTGTCGATCGCGACGGTCAGATCGGCTTTCGTGATCGCGTCGCGATACGCGACCGTGCCCTTCGCGAAGCCGAAGTCGCGCAATTGCACCTTCCACGGCGACGGGCCGGAAGACTTCTTGAATTCGAACGTCCAGTTATTGCGGCCGTCGGCGAGGCGCTCGACGTCGAGCGCCGGATTGACGAGCTCGATCGACGGAATCACGACTTCGTGTGCGAGGAGCGGCAGCACCGCGAGCTCGAAGCGCGCTTCGTCGAGCGTCGCGAAATTGGGGGCCTTCGCCCAGGCCGGATTGCCGATGACGACCTGGCTCGCCGAGAACACCGGCCACGGCACCCACGCGCGCCAGCCGGCCTCGCCGTCCGGGCGCCGCCAGCCAACCTTGATGTCGCCGCGAATCTCGAACGGGCGGCCGATCGACGCGCTCGCCTGCTCGTTGATCCAAGGTTTCGCGCGATTCCAGTCGAACGTGAAAACGAACACGCCGAGCGCTGCGGTGAGCACCGCGAAGATGCCGACGATCCACGCCGCGGTTTTGACGAGGGTACGGGTGAGCGTCATGCCAGATTCCGTCGTTGTTCTTCCTGAACCGGCAACGCCGCGCAGCGTGCGCGACGCTGCCACTCACGGTTATTATGGCGCACGATATCGCGCCACCGTCCCCAATTTACCGTTTTTTGCGTTTTTTGCATTTATGACAGCCGATGTCCTGATCGAAGCCCGGCGGATCGCCCGCCGCGACGCGGCGAGCGGCAAAACGCTCCTGGCCCCGACCGATTTCGTGCTCGCGCCGGGCGAGCGGATCGCGCTCACCGGCCCGTCGGGCTCGGGCAAGAGCGTGTTCCTGCGCGCGCTGGCCCTCCTCGATCCGCTCGACGGCGGCGAGCTGCTCTGGTGCGGCAAGCGCGTCGCGCGCGCGGCGATTCCGCGCTACCGGCGCAGCGTCGCGTACGTTCGGCAACGCCCGGCGACGGCCGACGGCACCGTCGAGGATCTGCTGCGCTACCCTTACTCGCTCGCCGTCTACCGCGATGCGCGCTTCGATCGCGCCCGCGTCGCGCGCCTCGCCGCGCAGGCCGGCCGAGGCGACGATTTTCTACGCAAGGCCGCAAGCGAATTGTCGGGCGGCGAGGCGCAGATCGCCGCGCTGCTGCGCGTCTTGCAGCTCGATCCGGACGTGCTGCTGCTCGACGAGCCGACTTCCGCACTCGACCCCGATTCGACCCGCGCAATCGAGGCGCTCGTGTCCGCGTGGTTCGACGCGGCGCCGCATGCGCGCTCGTCGCTGTGGATCTCGCACGATCCGGCGCAGGCGGCGCGCGTCGGCAGGCGGTGCCTGACGATGCACGCCGGCGTGCTCGGCGCCGCCGCGACGGAGGGTGCCCGATGAACGCGCCGCTGCAGGATCTGAGCCTCGTCGACGTCGGGATCGCGGCAGCGCTCGTCGCGATCAACGGCGCGATCTCGGCCGCGCTGTCGCTCGGCCTCGGCCGCAAGCTCGCATGGGCCGCCGCGCGCACCGTCGTCCAACTGCTCGCGATCGGCTACGTACTCGGCTGGGTGTTCGGCCATCCGCGCTGGAACGTCGTGCTGCCGCTCGTCGCGCTGATGACGCTGATCGCGGGCTTCGCGGGCGCCGCGCGCGGCAAGCGGACCTACGCGGGGCAGCGCGCCGACAGCGTCCTGTCGATCTGGGCGAGCAGCTGGTTCGTCGCGGCGATCGGACTGTTCGTCGTGATCCGCATCCATCCGTGGTACGAGCCGCAATATGCGATCCCGATTCTCGGGATGATTCTCGGCAATACGCTGACGGGCGTGTCGCTCGGCATCGAGCGGATGATGGAGGAATTGACCGCGCGGCGCGACCGCGTCGAGACGGCGCTCGCGCTCGGCGCGACGCGCTGGGAGGCCGCGCAGGACGCCGCGCGGCAGGCGGTGCGCGCCGGCATGCTGCCGACGCTGAACCAGATGGTCGTCGTCGGCGTCGTGAGCCTGCCGGGAATGATGACGGGCCAGGTGCTCGCCGGACAGTCGCCGCTGCAAGCGGTCCGCTATCAGATCGTCATCATGTTCCTGATCGCGGCGGCGTCCGCGCTCGGCACCGTCGGCGCGGTGCTGTGCACTTACCGGCGGCTCTTCTCCGCCGAGCACCGGTTTCTCGCCTCGCGGCTCCTCGAGCGGGGGACGGCCAGGAACGGCGGGTAACGCGCGGGCGTTCGCGTTGGGGATGTCGATGCGCGGGGCGGTCGCTCGATCACTCGTCGCGTCGGTCGGCTGGGGATGGTCGGCGAGTTGATTGACGGTTGGCGGTTGGCGGTCGGCGGTTGGCGGTTGGCGGTTGGCGGTTGGCGGTTGGCGGTTGGCGGTTGGCGGT
>NZ_LOYJ01000089.1:0-44251 GCF_001526245.1 Burkholderia sp. MSMB1498 | reverse complement strand
TCGACTTCTTCATTGCGTAGAACTCCCTTTGCTGGAAATTCTACTTCTGATCCCACCTACTGGACGGGAGGATTACCGATCGACCACGCCGTCTGGAACAACCTGCCGAAAGGACTCAACGAACGCGTGCAGGCGCTATTCGCGGCGAGCCGCAATCTCGCGCAGGCAGCTCCTGCGTTACCGGCCGCGCTCGCGGAGGATGCCGATACGCGTTACAAGAACACGTTCAGTTGCGTGCGCCGCGGCGTGCCGCTTGCGCCCGCGTACGATCCGCGAACGGACTTGCCGCCAGTGCATCTGCTGACGGGCACGATCGTCGGCACGGAGGACGAAGAAGTGTTCTGCGACGAGGACGGCCGCGTGCGCGTGCGGATTCACGGCCTCGATCCGGCGGACCACGCGCACGCGCAGGTCACGGGCACCACCGACAATGCGGGCGATAGCGCGCCGATTCGCGTCGCGACGAGTCTCGCGGGAACGAATTTTGGGGCATCGTTTCTGCCGCGCGTCGGCATGGAAGTCCTTCTCGGTTGTGTCGGCGGCGATCCGGACCGGTTGGTGATCATCGGGGTGCTGAGCAACGGCGCGCATCCGCCGGCGACGTTCAGCCACACGGGCCGGCTGCCGGGCAACCGTTACCTGTCCGGCATCAAGACGAAGGAAATCAAGGGGCAGCGGTACAACCAGCTGCGCCTCGACGACACATCGAATAGCAGGAAGGACACGCTAACTATCGCAAGCCGGATGCGGGCGCCAGCCGACATCGTGATCACTTCACGCATTCCTGCAGGGACGCCTCGGCGCGCTGGCGCCAGCAGCCCGCGAATCCGCACACGTCGATTGCGGACCTCTACCTGAGGGTCGGCCAGGATTCGCATATTTTCGAATCCCGGCCGACCCTCAACTTCCTCCGGAGGCGTTCGCGGCACGCAATCGCGATCGGCCTCGGGCTCATTCTGGATTCCGCCGGCCCAACAAGCGCCCATTTGCTGAGCCCGCTATGACGGCCACGCGGCCCTCGTGCTGGCGACGACTCCGTTTCGCTTGTGGCGAATCGTTGATCGAACGGTATGAGTCGCGCAGCACGAGCGACTGCGACGCGAGGCAACATCGTTGTCAGCCAAATCGTGACGACTGTATTTCGCTCTACGTACTTTGTGCGACTTCGTCAACGGACATCAAATAGCAGCGCGGAGATTGGCCGGTGACCCGGCGGAACGAGCGCGACAGCTGAGTGTTGCTTTGGAAGCCGACTTCGATCGCGATGTCCAGCAGCCGCATATTTCCCCGGCGCATCAGCCGTTTAGCTTTCTCGACTCTCCTTTCCGTGATGTATTTGCACGGCGGCACGCCGAAATGATGCTTGAACGTACGGGAAAAATGGTACACGCTTAGCCCGACCACGCCAGCCAGGTCCCTCAAAGTGATCGACGAATTCAGATTTTCGTCGATGTGATGGGTCAGTCTGCGGTGCTGCGCGCTGGAGAATCTCTTGCCGCTCGCGTTGTCTTCGGTCGATTGAAGCCGGAGCATCTCGGACAGCAGCGCGACTGCCATGTGATCGTGAAAGTACGGCCATCTGTGGCGATTGGTCGATGTGTCCACGACGTGTCGCATGAGCTTGAGCAACACCTCGCCGGTGACGTTCATCGCCGGCTTGAGCATCGATGACGCACTGTCCATGAAGCCCGTTTCGCGAGCATCCACGGCAAATATGAAATAGCTGACCTTCCCACCGGAGCCGCCCTTGCAACTGAGCGTGTGCAGCGGCGGCAAGTAGTCGAGCCCGACGTCGAGCCGGCGTGGCCCTGCGACGCGCCGTCCGTCGATCCACGTGCTGCCCGTAGACACGGCGTGTCGGTCGTATAGGAAAAACAGGTGGCGATTGCTTTCGATCTCGACCTGGTATGTCTCGGACAATACTTCGCACCGATACATGCCGCATACGTCGGTCTGCATGAGCGGAGTCACTCTCGCATGATCGCGGTCCTGATAGTGAAGCCATGTGGGCGCATCGGCTGAGACGGGAAAGTTGTCGCGGGTAGTGACGGAATGCATGGGTGGCCTCAAGTTTCTTATGCTTGCAACAAACGGAGTCACGGGTGAAAGCTCGAGCGAAAAGGGGCGCTTTGCGTGATGCTCGACGTGTTCCGCAAGGAAGCGCTTGAACAGAGCCGGGAGGCGCCGGATGGAGTGCGGGCGGAATGTGTGATGTTGTTGCACATGATCCAATGCTATGCGGCCGGATTCGAAGGCGGTGGGCGAGCGGAGGCGCTTCCCGCGGACTCGCGCGAACTCGCTGTGACGTGGGCGAAGCGAATGCTTGATTTAAGAAATCGCTGTGCGCATCTTTCTGGCTCCTTGATTGGGAAAGCGAAGAATCACTTTTCATTCGCTAACAGACGGGAATCAATGGCGCATATCGCCGAACGGCTTCCGATAGCCGTTTTGCATTTTCCTGTTGGTTCGCGACCCTCAGCGCCATGTGACTTATATAAACAAAAAACGTTCAAATCGGAATCAGAGTTGAATAAATTGGATGGTCGTCTCACGAGATAAAAATGACTTTTGCCGATTGCATTATCTTATTCCGAATGCAACATGGATGCGATGAAGCCGTGCGCATGCATTGATGGGAAATGCCCCAATTTCGATAGACTTTGCGCCATGTCGGCATGCGCCCTCGTGCAATCGCCACAAGGGCAGGCAATGTTGCTCTCTCGCCGATTTCCCGGTTCGTCCATCGATCAGCCCGAGCGTGCGTTCCGTTCGTCTTGCAGCGCACGGGGCTGGTGCGCTGGCAGCGTAGGGAGGCGCGAGGCAGCTGCGGGATTTCGATACGCTGGACGACGCAGCGTCGCTGAATCGTGGGCACCACGAGTGGCCGGAAATGCCATCGCTAAACGAAAGGCGGTATATGCTAAACGGGAAATAATTCACCTGAACATCGAAAATAATTTTCGATTTGTTTCTAATCATCGTCAATTGATGATCAATTAGATGTTGGTTATGCGCATGTTTCCAAGGAATCGGGACGGATAGAAAGCAATTTTGATCAAATTTCCGCAATGGTGATGGGGACGAGGAAGCGCGGATATAGACAATGTGAGCGCATATCCGAGCGTTGATAAAGAGTTGCTCAAGCGGTCAAGCACGGAGGCGATGTTTATATCAAAAGCGAGGTCAAGTCGGAGCCGCTCGCATTATGTTCGTACGCGTGACGGCACATGTCTTTTCCCGCAGCGCACGCATCGAGACTCACGTACCGCGGCCATTCCTGGCAAGAGGCCTTCGCCGACAGCCCGGTCATTCACGAGGGGGCGTCCGGCAATCTGTCGATGCTCGGCACGTGACATGTCCGATTTCGGGCGACAGCAGCTCGCAGTCGACGTGATCGTGAATGTTCTTGCGCAGCCGGATATCGATGTAGATGTGACAAGGAGATACTCGATGATTTCCGATGTGAGCCGGCAAGTTTGCAGTGTCAGCCGAGAACTACCGACGGGCGGATGCGTGATCGGGCGCCAGCGCATGAAGCCCGATGATTCCAGCGCGCGCCGCGCTGAGCGAAGAGGATGGCGCGCGCTTCATCCTCCGCGCGCGGCGGCATGCGGCCCCCTTCGGCGCGTCTGCACCGCCAGCCGAAATAGGAAAGCGACGTCATGAGCACCTCTCGTATCGGCGCATCGCCCCCGCCTCCCGTCGACGACAAGGCTCGGAACGGTCGCTCTTCCACGTATTCCGGCGCCGAGTCGATCGCCGGGCAATTGATGTCGCGTGCCGAAGCGGCCCCCGATTTTCCTGCGTTCGCTTCCGTCGGCTCATCGGAAGACGTTTGTTTGACCAATGCGTGTCTATGCGAACGCGCATCCGCGATTGCTTTCCGCCTGGCGCGCATCGCGTCGGTCGGCGATCGCGTGATGCTGGCTTTTCGGAATCCTCTCGATTTCATTCCCGCCTTCTTCGGCTGTTGCCTGGCCGGCACGATTCCTGTTCCCGTGGCGCCTCGGCATGGCCGCGACACGATGCTTGCGATCGCACAGGATTGCGGCGCGGCTATCGCGTTGACCGCTGAGGAGCGTGAGGCGCTGCCGGGTATTCAGTGGATGCGCACGGACGACGGTGAACGTCGCGCGCCGTTCCTGAGCGTGGTCACCGACGACCATCCCGCCCTGTTGCAATACACGTCCGGCTCGACGCGAACGCCGCAGGGCGTCGCCGTGACGCACTCGGGGCTGCGCGCGACGATCAGGGACCTCGACAGCGCCGCGCTGCACGACCCCGACAGCGTCATGGTCAGTTGGTTGCCGTATTTCCACGACATGGGCCTCGTCTACGGCATTCTCACGCCGTTGTACTGCGGCTTCACCGCGTATCTAATGCCGCCGGAAAAATTCATCGCACAACCGATGTCATGGCTGCGGGCGATCGCGACCGTGCGCGGCACGCACACGGCGGCGCCCAATTTCGCGTACGCGTTGTGCGCGGACCGAGCGGCCGATCTCGCGCCCGAAACCGATCTTTCTTCGTTGCGCTTCGCGCTCAACGGAGCCGAACCGATTCGTTGCGAGACGGTACGCCGCTTCGAGGCGGCGTTCGCGCCGTTCGGCTTGCGGCCATCGGTGGTGACCCCCGGTTACGGGCTGGCCGAAGCGACCCTGAAGGTGGCGTCGGGACGCCGTGGCGAGGGGATGCGCAGCGCGCGTTTCGAGCGCGATGCGCTGGCGCTCGGCCGCGTCGTCCCGCATCGGGACGGTGTCGAACTCGCATCGTGCGGCACCAGCCTGATCGACACGCGTGTGAGAATCGTCGATCCGCAAACGTGCCGGCCGTGTGCGCCGGATGTCATCGGCGAAATCTGGGTGAGCGGGCGAACCGTCGCCGGGAGCTACTGGCGTCGTCCTCAAGAAACGCAGCGGATCTTTCGCGCGCGACTCGACGACGGCGAAGGTCCGTGGCTGCGGACCGGCGATCTCGGCTTCGTGCACGACGGCTCGCTGTTCGTCGCAGGCAGGCTGAAGGATCTGATCATCGTCGGCGGCCGGAATTTTTATTGCCATGATATTGAGGACTCCATATCTGGATGCCACCCCGCCATCCGGATGGGGCGGGTATTCGCCGCGGCGATCGAAGGCGCGGACGGCGAAGGGATATTGGTCGGCGCCGAGGTGCGCAGCGGCTGCGACGAGACGGCGGCCCGCGCGATCATTCCGGTGATCCGCTCGGCGTTGATGAACGAACACGGCGTCGCGCCGGCGCGCATCGTGTTGCTGCGGCGGGGGAACATCCTTCGTACGTCGAGCGGCAAGACCCGCCGGGCGGCGACGCGCGACGCGCTTGCGCGCGGCGACTTGCAGATCGTTGCCGATGACGGTGGCGGCATGGCCGGCGACGCTATCTTGGCCGAGATCGCGCGATTTGTGCCGGGGGCTGCGGCGCAGCCGGCCAGCCGGCTCATCGACCTCGGACTCGATTCGCTGTCGGCCGCGCGGCTGGCCGCGTCGGTGCGCGCGCGCCACGGTGTGGACCTGACGTTCGCGACGCTGTTCGCCGCTTCGGCCGATAGTCTGAGGCGCGAAATCAGCGACGGGCACAGCGCGCAGACTGCGGCCCCCGCGGCGCCGAGGCACTACGAGGCTGACCAGCCGTTCGAGTTGTCCGAGATGCAGCAGGCCTATTGGATCGGCCAGCAAAGTGGCGTGCCGCTCGGTAGTGTCCAACCGCATATTCGCGTCGATTTCGAAGTCGACCACGCCCGCGTGCCCGATCTGAGCCGGCGGCTGGCGCAGCTTGTCGAACGCCACCCCGCGCTGCGGATGGCGGTGCGCGGCGACGGGCGCGCGGTCTTCGAGGCGCACGCCTACGATCCGGTCCTGCCTCAGCAGGACCTGCGCGATCTGGAAGAGTCGACATTGGCCGAGCGCTTGTGCGCCGTGCGTGCGGAACTGGCCGACGGCAACGGACGCCCCGTCGCCGCATGCTTCAGCCGCATCACGGACACGATGTCCGTTCTGCATGTGCGCCTGGGGCTGCTCGCCGGCGACCTGCGCAGCTTTTTGCGGCTGGTGCGCGAACTGGCGCACGGCGCGTCTCGCGAGCCGTCTCCCGGCATCGTGCCGCCCGCGCCGCCGCCGTTGCCCGATGAACGCCGCGAAGCGTGGCTGCGCCGCGTCGAGTCGATTGCGCCCGCGCCGGAGTTGCCGGCGGCGATGGCGCTCGCCGACGTCGTCGACCCACGTTTTGTCAATCTTCGCCGGGAATTGCCGGAGCCGCTGTCCGCGGCGCTGACGGCGCGCGCGCAGGCGCTGGGCGTCACGCTCGCTTCGTTGTGCACCGCCGCGTTCGCCGACGTCGTGCGGTTGTGGTCGGCGGCGCCCGAGTTCACGCTCAACGTGACCTGCAATACCCGGGCGGCACAAGCCGGGGAAGCGATCGGCGACTACACCAGCAATACCTTGCTTTCCCTGCGCGAGCGTCACGCTTCGTTCGTCGAGCTTGCCCGGGCGGTGCAGCGGCAAGTCTGGGCTGACCTGGACGAGCCATGGTGCTCCGGCGTGGCGATCCTGCGCGAGCTCGGTCGCCGCAATGGCGCGCCGGTGCTGATGCCGGTGGTCCTGACGAGCCTGCTGTCGGGCGACCCGGCGGACGATCTGGCAGTGCTCGATGCGCTCGGGCGGGTGGTCGACATGGCCAATCCGACGCCGCAGGTCTCGCTGCATGCCATCCTCGGTCGGCGCGGCGAGCGTCTCGTCGTGATGTGGGAATACGTCACGCAGCTGTTTCCCGAACGGATGGTGGACGCGATGTTCGCCGCGTTCGTCGAGTCGCTTGCGACGATCGCGGCCGAGCCGTCGGCCGTCGAGCTGCCCGTGGTTGCGAAGCTTGCGCCGGACGAGGCCGCACGGCGTGCGGCGACCAATGCGACGGAGGTCGAGCGCGCGCCGCGTCGTCTGGAGGCGGCGTTCGTCAGGCAAGCGAATGCGCGCCCCGATGCCGTCGCCGTGAGGCAGGGCGGTGCGGCACTGACCTATGGCGCGCTGTTGCGCGACGCAGAAGACATCGGCAGCGCGCTGCAGCGGCTCGGCGTCGCGCGCGGCGATGTCGTGGCGGCCGTCGTCGAGCCGGGGCCGCGCGCGATTGCGGCGCTGCTCGGCATCGAATTGGCCGGCGCGGCCTATCTGCCGGTCGAGCCGTCCTGGCCGTCGGCGCGCATCGACGAGTTGCTGCGTGAGGCGGGCGCCCGTCACGCGGTCGTGACGACGGGCGACATCGATCTGCCGGTGCCGTCGCTGCGCCTCGACCGTCCGCTCGCGCGCGTCGCGCCCGCGCCGGTGGCGGATGCGGGCCCGGACGACGCTGCCTATGTGATCTTCACGTCCGGCTCGACGGGCCGCCCGAAGGGCGTGGTCATCACGCACGAAGCCGCGGCGAACACGATCGACGACATCAATGCGCGTTTCGCCGTCGGCCCGGCCGATCGGGCGCTCTGCGTATCGTCGCTTGCTTTCGACTTGTCGGTCTACGACATATTCGGACTGCTCGGGGCAGGCGGCACCGTGGTGTTCCCCGAGCGCGCGCGCGATCCTGATGCGATCTCGCAGGCGTTGCGCGATGCCGAGGTGACGATCTGGAATTCCGTGCCGGCCGTGCTCGAACTGTTGCTCGACGTGGCCGCGCCGCGCTCGCCGCACCTGCGGCTCGCGCTGCTGAGCGGCGACTGGGTCGCGCCGACGCTGCCCGAGCGGCTGCGCGACGCGTTCCCGAACGTCCAGCCGATCAGCCTCGGCGGTGCGACGGAAGCGTCGATCTGGTCGGTCGTCCACCCGATCGCGCCGGCCGACGCGGCGCTGGCTTCGATTCCGTACGGCAAGCCGCTGTCGAACCAGCAGTGCTTCGTGCGCGCGCCCGACGGGCGTGAGCGTCCCGACGGCGTCGCCGGCGAACTGCTGCTCGGCGGATGCGGCCTCGCGCTCGCCTACCTCGGCAACGAGGCGGAAACCGCCCGCCGTTTCTTCGTCGATGGGGATGGCAGACGGCTTTACCGGACGGGCGATCTCGCGCGCTGGCTGCCCAATGGGGAACTCGAGTTGCTGGGGCGGATGGACGGCCAGGTCAAGGTGCAGGGATACCGGATCGAGCTGGGCGAGATCGAGGCCGCCGCGATGCGCGCGGGCGGCATCTCGCGCGCGGTGGCGTCGGTGGTCCGGCGCAGCGGCGCGACGGTGATTCAGTTGCACGTGGTCGCGTTGCCGCAGCGGCGCGGCGACATTGTGTCGGCGGTGCGCGCCGAGCTGGTTTTGCATTTGCCCGCCTATATGCAGCCGCACCACGTCGCCGTGCTCGACGCGCTGCCGCTGACGGCGAACGGCAAGGTGGATCGCGCGCGGCTGGCCGCGCTGCCGGCCCCGGCCCCGGCGGCACGGGTCGCGGCCGCGGCGCGGCGCGACGCGTCGCTCGAAGCGACGATGCTCGATGCGTTCGCCGAGGTGGTCGGCGTCGACATCGATCCGCAACAAGGGTTCTTCGACGCCGGCGCGACCTCGATGCACATCGTGCGCTTGCGCGCGCTGCTGGCGTCGCGGGGCGTGGCGGTTGCGCCGCTCGTCGATTTCTTCTCGCTCGCCACGATTCGCGCGCTCGCCTCGCGCTCCGCCGCGAGCGGCGCAGACACGCTCGACACGAAGGACGTCGCCGGCGTGCGCGCCTACAGACAGCGCGCACGCGCACGCAAGGAGGCTATGTGACTGTTTACGAAACACCCGTGGATGCAGTGGCGATCGTCGGCGCAAGCTGTCGGCTGCCGGGCGCGACCACGCTGGAACAATTCTGGTCGCTGATCGCCGATGGCCGCATCGCGATCGAGCGCTTCACCACCGATGCGGCCCGCCGCGAGGGCGTGCCGGAGGAAGTGTTGGCGCAGCCCGGCTTCGTCGGGGCGGGCGGGGCGCTCGAAGGCGTCGACCTGTTCGACGCGGCGTACTTCGGCATTGCGCCGTCGCAGGCGGCGGCGATGGACCCGCAGCAGCGGATTTTCCTCGAATGCGTGCACGAGGCGCTCGAGCGCGCCGGCCACGGCGCGGTGCGCGGCCCTCGCGTCGGGATCTGGGCCGGGTCGGCCACCGTCGATTATCTGGTCGACCATGTGCGCGACCGGCTCGATCGCGCGTCGCCGAACCGCTTCCTGCAGCAATGGGTGGGCGTCGACAAGGACTATCTCGCGACGCAGGTCGCGTACCGGCTGGATTTCGGCGGGCCCGCGGTCACGCTGCAGACGGCCTGTTCGACTTCGCTCGTCGCGGTGGTCCATGCGCTGCATGGGCTGCTGAGTTTCCAGTGCGACTTCGCGGTGGCGGGCGGCGTCAGCATCGCGCTGCCGCAGCGGCAAGGGCATGTGTACGAGGAGGGCAGCATCCTGTCCGCCGACGGCGCGTGCCGGCCATTCACGACGGAAAGCAGCGGCACCGTCTTCGGCAACGGCGCGGGGGTCGTGGTCCTGAGGCGTCTGGAGGATGCGCTCGACGACGGCGACCCGATTCTGGCGGTGATTCGCGGTGGCGCGATCAACAACGACGGGGCGGCGAAGGTCGGCTTCACCGCGCCGGGCGGCCGGGGGCAAAGCGAGGTGATCCGTCACGCGCTGGCGTTGAGCGAAGTCGACGGCGCGTCGATCGGCTATGTCGAGACGCACGGCACGGGCACGGCGATCGGCGACGAGGTCGAGCTGGCGGCGCTGACCGCCGCGCTGGGCGATCGACGGCCCGGCGACGCGCGGTGCGCGCTTGGATCGCTCAAGGCGAACGTGGGGCATCTGAACGCGGCCGCGGGAGCGTGCGGCCTGATCAAGGCCGCGCTTGCAGTGGAGCACGCGCAGATTCCGGCGGCGGTGGGGGCCGAGCAGGCGATCGCGGCGCTGCGCGGCGAATCCGCGTTCTACCTGCCGACGAACACGGTGCCGTGGGACGCGCCGCTCAGGCGTGCGGGCGTCAGTTCGTTCGGCATCGGCGGCACCAATGCGCACGTGATCGTGGAGGCCGCGCCGCCGCGCGAACCCAGGACGCCGCAAACGGTGCCGCTGCTGTTGCTGTCGGCGCGCGGCGACGCTGCGCTGCGCGAACTGTGCGCGAATTATGCGACGTTTCTCGAAGGCAACCCGGACGTGCGGCTCGAGGACGTGTGCTTGACGGCGGCTATAGGCCGCCGCCATTGGGAACAGCGCGCGGCGTTTCGCGCCGAATCCCGCGAGCGGTTGATCGGTTCGCTGCGGGCATTCGCCGCGGGCGATTCCGGTGCCGACGTGATCAGCGCCGAAGTGCCGGCCCGCGTGCCGGAAGTGAGCTTCGCGTTTGGCGGCGCACGCGATCTCGACGCGGTCCTCGCCCGCGTGCGGGCGTGCGGCGTCGTGCCGGCGAGCGTGTGCGCGACGGGCGACGGCGTGTTCGCGGCGGCCTTCGCCGCCGGCGCGCTGAGTCTCGACGACGTACGGAACCGTCGCGCGGACAACGTCGCCGCGCCGGCGCTGCTGTGGATCAGCGCATCGTCGGGCTTGCCCATCGACAGCCCGGCGGCGGTGCGCGACGAACTGGCGTGCGCGAACGACGCCGCATACGATGCCGCGGCGGCGCTGGAGGCCGCGGGCGCCGCGCTGGTGCTGGAATTCGGCGACGTGGCATTGGGCGCGGGGGGCGCGGGCGTGGTGTCGCTCGATCCGGCGTCGCCGGAGGCGATCGCCCGCATGTGGACGGCCGGCGTGGCGCTCGACCTGACGCAACACTATCGCGACGGCAACCGGGTCATGCTGCCGACCTATCCGTTCCAGCGTCAGCGCTTCTGGATCGACCGCGCGCCACGCTTCGCCGAAAGCGGCGTGTCGCCGTTCCTCGGCCGGCGGACCGACGCGCCCGCGCTGGATGCGACGTTCTTCGACGCCGACTGGAGTGTGGCGACGCTGCCGTTTCTCCAGGATCACGTGATCTACGGAAAGATCGTCGTGTCGGGCGCGGCCCTCGCGGTGATGATCGCCGACGGCGTGCGGGAGCTCACCGGGGCGGATGCTTGCGTGTTGAGCGACCTGCGCTTTCCGGCGGCACTGGTGATTCCGGCGGGCGCGGCGCGGCGGGTGCAACTGCAACTGGTGCGGGACGGCGACGGTTTCGAGGCGGCCGTGCTCACGCCCGAGCCCTTCGAAACCCATGCGACGGCACGCGCCGAAGCGGGCGCGGATCAAGACGCCGCGCCATCGGCGCAGGTGCGCGGCGAAGCGATCTCCACCGATTTGCTGGATACGTGGCTGCGCGCTCGCAGCGTCGTCATGGGGCCGACATTCCGCCGGCTCTCGGAGATCGTCGTGAGCGACGGCGAGGCTGCCTGCGCGATGCGTGCCGATCCCGGCGACGCGGGCTGGTCGCTGCACCCCGGAATTCTCGACTCGGCGCTGCAACTGGTCGCGGCCGCCGCGCGGCCCGACGGAAGCAACGCGTTCGTGCCGACCCGCATCGCGCGGTTGACGATCCGGGGGCGCGCCGGCGCGCAGATGCGATGCTATGCAGCCGCCGACCGCGGTTACGCGAGCGTGTTCGACGGCAACGGCGCGCTCGTCGAGCTGACGGGCCTCGAATCGCGCGAGGTCAGCCGCAACGAACTGCTGCGGATCGAGCCGCTGCGCGACGGCTACGCGGTTCAATGGCGGGGCGTGACGGACGGTGCGCCATTCGCCTTGCCGGAGCCGATCGTCGTCGTGCGCGATGCGGGCGAGGTCGCATCGGGGCTCGCGTCGATCTTGCGCGACGAGGGCAAAGAGACGCTCGTCGTCGCGACGCCGGACGAGATCCCGTTCGAGCGGGCCGGCCTGATCGTCGATTGCCGGGGCATCGACGCGCGCTCGGCCGCGCCGGCCCCGGCGCTCTACGAGGGCGCCCTTGCGCTGTTCGCGGCGGCCGCCCGGCGCGACGAGCCCTGCCGTATCGCCGTCGTCCTGGCGCCGCAAGCGCCGGCGTCGGCACCGTTGCAGGCGCTGGCGCGAGCGGCCGCGATGGAAACCCCGCACCTGCGCACGCTCGCGCTGCATGCGGACGACGCCTGCGCGATTCGCCGCGGCCTCGACTGCTTCGATCGGGAAACCGAGGTGTCGATCCGCGGCGCGGAGGTCACGGCGCCGCGCCTCGACGAGCGCGCGCTGCCCCGGCGCGCCGAATACGCGCCGGCGGGCGACGGAACCTGGCTGATTACGGGCGGCCTGGGCGATCTCGGGCTGCAAGTCGCGGGCTGGCTCGCGGCACTCGGCGTGCGCTCGCTGATGCTCGTCGGCCGCCGGCCGCCCGGCGACGCAGCCGACGAGACGCTGGCCGTATTGCGGCGGGACGGCGTCGATGTGCAGGTAAGGCAGGCCGACCTGTCGCGGGAAGCGGACGTCGACGCGCTGCTGAACGACATCGGCGCGACGATGCCGCCGCTACGCGGAATCTGCCATCTCGCGGGCGTCGTCGAAGACCGGCTGGTGAGCGACGTCACGCCGGCGTCGCTCGCCGCGACCTTCGCCGGAAAAGCTCAGGGCGCGTGGCTGCTGCACGAGCGCACGCGCGGCCATGCGCTCGAACACTTCGTGCTCTTCTCGTCCGCGGCCGCCGCGTTCGGCGCGCCGGGGCAGGCGAGCTACGCGATGGCGAATGCGTACCTGGACGCGCTGGCCGCGCATCGCCGCGCTCAGGGCCTGCCTGCGCTGTCCCTCGCATGGGGGCCGTGGCAGGACGTCGGCATGCTGGCCCGCACGGCGGCGAGCGCCAAGCGCCGGCTGGCGCAACTGGGCATCGGGCAGATCGAAACCGAGTGCGGGCGCGCGACGTTCGAGATCGCGCTGGCCGCCGATTTGCCGCCGCATGTCGTGCTGTTGCCGATCGACTGGCAGCGGCTCATCGATCAATGGCCGCCGCACGTTCCCGCAAGCCGCTTCGACGGCATCGCCACCGCGCGGCCCGGCGCCGGGCTCACTTCGTCGGTCAGCGAATTGCTGGCGCTTCCGGCAGCCGATCGCCGGCATCGATTGTTCCGGCTGCTCGCCGAGGATGCGGCGGCCGTGACCGGCACGAGTCTCGCCGCACTCGATCCGGAACGCTCGCTGTTCGACTACGACTTGGATTCCCTGCTGATCACCGACCTGCGCGTGCGGCTCGAAAAGCGCTTCGGCCGCACGATCTCCACCACGGTCATCTTTTCGAACCCGACGATTGCCGCGCTTGCCGACTACCTGGCTCGGACGATCTTCGGCGCCGCGCTCGACGCTCCCGCCGCCGGAGCAGGCGCGGCTACGGCGGCGCCCGCGCCCGGCGACGCGCAACCGCAGGCGCCGGCGGAGCGGCTGTCGCAAGAGGAGATCGTCGAACTGCTGTCCGCAAAGTTGGACGAGCTTCGGGGGGCGGACTCGCGATGAATCCGATCGATCCCACTGCACTGATGCAGGACGCGCTGCTCGAAATCGAGCGCCTGCAACACAAACTCGGCAAGTTCGAGCAGCAGCTGCATGAGCCTATCGCGGTGATCGGGATGGGCTGCCGGTTCGCCGGCGCGAATTCGCCGGACGACCTCTGGCGACTGCTGCTGGACGGCACGGATGGCGTTCGCGAGGTGCCGCCCGATCGATGGGACGCCGAGCGATATTTCGACTCCGATCCGGATGCCGCCGGCCGCATCTACTGCCGGGCCGGCAGTTTTCTCGACGACATCGCCTCGTTCGACGCCGGCTTCTTCGGAATTTCCGCGCGCGAAGCGGTGATGCTCGATCCGCAGCAACGCATGCTGCTGGAGGTGGTGTGGGAAGCGATCGAGCGCGCCGGCATTCCGGCGTCCGCGCTGAAAGGCACGGCGACGGGGATGTTCGCCGGCGTGATGCATCAGGACTACGCGCACCGGTTCCGCCGCGCGGCCGACGTCGATCTCTACACCGCCGCGGGCAACGCGCCCAGCGTGCTCGCCGGTCGCGTATCGCACGTGCTCGGCCTGCACGGGCCGTCGCTCACGGTCGATACCGCGTGTTCGTCGTCGCTGGTCGCGGCGCATCTTGCCTGTCATGCGCTGCGCGTGCGCGAATGCGACATCGCCATCGTCGGCGGGGTGAACGTCGTGCTGTCGCCGCTGTCGACCGCTGCTGAGTGCCGGGCGCACATGCTGTCGCCGAGCGGGCGCTGCCGGTCGTTCGACGATGGCGCGGACGGCTTCGTACGCGGCGAGGGATGCGGCGTGGTGGTGCTGCAGCGGCTTGGCGACGCGCAGGCCGCGGGCCGCACGATCGATGCGTTGATCGCGGGTTCGGCCGTCAATCACGACGGCCGCAGCGCGGGCCTGACCGTGCCGAACGAGCACGCGCAGCGCGAACTGGTGCGCAGCGCATTGAGGGCCGCGCGCCTCGATGCGTCGCAGGTACGCTACGTCGAGGCGCACGGCACCGGCACCGCGCTCGGCGATCCGATCGAGGCGGCGGCGCTCGCGTCCGTATTCGCGGGCCGTGCGAAGGACGCGCGCGTGCTGCTCGGCTCGATCAAGAGCAACTTCGGGCATCTCGAAGGCGCGGCCGGCATCGCCGGACTGATCAAGGCGATCCTCGCGGTCCGCCACGGCGTCGTGCCCGCCACGCTGCACGTCACGCAACCGAACCGAGGCATCGACTGGGACAACTTGCCGCTGCGGCTCGCGCTCGGCAACGAGCGGATCGATCGGGACGCCGGGCCGTGCATCGCGGGCGTCAGCTCGTTCGGCTTCAGCGGCACCAACGCGCACGCGCTCGTCGTCGCGCCGCCGCGCGTCGAGCAGGCGGTTCAGCCGGACGACGGGCCCGGCGCGCAACAACTACTGACCGTGTCCGCCAAATCGGATGCGTCGCTGCGGGCGAACGCGGCGCGATACGCCGATCACCTGGCGGGCCTCGATGCGCGCGCGTTCGCGGCCGCCTGCCACGCGTCGCGCGTCGCACGCTCGCATTTCCCGCACCGGCTCGCGGCCGTCGCGGAAAGCGCGGACGACATGGCGCGCGAGCTGCACCGCTTCGCGCGCGGCGAGGACACGGCCGTCAGCGCCGGCGTGTGCGGCGCGATGCCGCTCGGACGCGAGTCGTCGCCGGACCTTGCCGGCGGCGCGAACGGTCTCGACCTGCTGCCGTCGCTCGCGCAGCGTTACGTGGCGGGCTTGCCGGTCGACTGGGCGGCGCTAGGCGGCGCTGGCCGCCACCTCGCGCCGTTGCCGACCTATGCGTTCGACCGCCAGCGCTACTGGGTCGACGAGCGCGCCGTCGGGGCGCCGTCGCAGCTCTTCCGGATCGCATGGCAACCGGCCTCGACGCCGGCGGGCGCGCGCCGCACGGGTGCGCGCGTCATTGCGGGCGACCCGGCGCTCTGCGCGGAAGTCGCGCGCGCGCTCGAAGCCTCGGGTGAACGCTGCTCGATCGTGGCCGCCGACGCCGATGCGATCCTGCAAGCCGGGCCCGCCGACCTTGGCATCGTGCTCGCGTTCGACAGCGCGGTGCATGACGGCGAGCCTGTCGAGGCCGTGGCGTGCCGCGGCGCGCTAGTCGGCGCGCTTGCGCGCCGCCTGGCGGCGGCGCCCGCGGCGGGGCCGGTGACGCTCGTCACGCGCGGCGCGGTTGCCACCGGGCCCGCGGAGGATGTCGATCCCGTCGCCGCCGCCATGAACGCCGCCGTTCGCGTGGCGCGGCGCGAGCAGGGCCGTGCATGGCGCGGCACGATCGATATCGACGGATCGGCGGCGTCGTTCGAGACGCTTGCCGCGCTGCTCGGCGACGAACCGGGCGACGAGCAGATGGCGGTACGCGGCGCGACCGCGCTCGTGCCGCGGCTGCGCCACGCCGGAGCGGGCGCGGCGGGCGGGGTTCCGGCGCTCGACGGAGACGCCGCCTACGTCGTGACCGGCGCCACCGGCGCGCTCGGTCTCGCGACCGCCCGCTGGCTCGCGGGTCGCGGCGCACGCCATCTGCTGCTGATCAGCCGGCGCGGCGAGGTCGGCGACGGCGTGCGGGCAACCTGCGAACGCCTGCGCGGCGACGGCGTCGACGTGCAGGCCGTCGCCTCGGATGTCGCGGACGAAGCATCGCTGCGCGGTGCGCTCGCGGCGGCCGCGCGGCCGATCCGCGGCGTCGTGCACTGCGCGGGCATCGTTCAGGACGCGCCGCTCGCCACGCTGGATGCCGCCGCATTCGCGAACGTGCTGCGCGCGAAGGTGGGCGGCGCGGCGCTGCTCGACCGCCTGACCGATGCACAGCCGCTCGACTTCTTCCTGCTCTATTCGTCCATCTCCGTCGTGGTCGGCCGCCACGGCCAGGCCGCGTACGCTGCCGCGAACGCGTATCTCGACGCGCTCGCGCAACGGCGCCGCGTGCGCGCGCGTCCCGCGCTGTCGATCGGCTGGGGACTATGGACGTCCGGCATGGGCACGGCCGATGCGAAGACGGCCGAGCGGATCCGCTCGAGCGGCCTCCATCCGCTCACCGAGGTCGAGGCGTTCGCGTCGCTGGAGCAGGCATTCGCGGGCGAGCCGCACGTGATCGTCGCGGCGATCGACATCGATCGAATCGCGGCGCAGCCGGATCTTCCGCGCGCGATCGAGGGCATCACCGGCCGCGCCCAGGCCCCGCGCGCACGCGCCTTCGACATCGAGCAACTGCGCGGCCGCCCGGCCGCCGCGCGCCGCGCGCTGATCGCCGGCTATCTCGACGCCGAATTGCGGGCGGTGCTGTCCAGTTCCTCGGCGTTCTCGCATCAGGCGTCGCTGATCGAGCTCGGCGTCGATTCGCTGACCGGCTCGGAGCTGCGCAATGCGATCGAGCGCTCGATGGGCGTATCGGTGTCGATTTCGAACCTGGTCGACGGTTCGTCGCTCGACGCCGTGATTGAAGCCGTGGCGGCGCAGATCGAGCGGCGACTCGTCACTGAACACAGCTCGACGACCGGAGCCGAGACGGAGGAAATCACGCTATGAATATCGTTCGGCTCATGGCCGATTTGGCCGATGCGGGGATCACGCTGCGCCGCCGCGACGACCGGCTCCACGTGGAGGGACCGCCGGGCGCGCTTGACGGCGCGCTTGTCTCGCGGCTGCGCGACGCGAAGGATGCGCTGCTGGCGATGCTCGACGACGACGCATCGCGCGCGCCCCCGCTGCCGCCGCCGTTGCCGGGCGAGGGCGGCGACGCGGGCGCGCTGTCGCCGGGACAGGCCCGCCTCGTTGCCGCGACGCGGCTCGGCGATCCGGCGATGTACAACGAGCAGATGGCGATCGAACTGGCGGACGCCGTCGACTCGCAGGCAATCGGCCGTGCGTTCGTCGCGCTCGCGCGCAGGCACGACATCCTGCGCACCGTGTTCGTCGGCGGCGAGCCGATGCAGCAGACCGTGCTGCCCGAGCCGGTGGTGCAGATCGAGCGGATGTCGGTCGACGGCGACGGTGCGTTGCGCGCGCGCGCCGCGGAGGTTGCCCGTCTGCCGTTCGCCGCCGGGCGGCCGTTGTGGCGCATCGACCTGTTCTCGACGCCCGAGCGGCCGCTCGTGCTCGTGCTGACGATTCATCACGCGATTTTCGACCGGTGGTCGATGAGCGTGCTGATCCGCGACTTCAGCGCGTATCTCGCCTCTCCGGACGAAAGTGATGCACCGGGGGGCCGGCTGAGCTACCGCGACTTCGCGGCCTGGCAGCGCCGCTGGATGGAGACGCCCGACTACGCCGCGCAACTGGACGCGTGGCTCGAGGCGCTGGCGGACCTCGATGAGGTGCCGGCGATTCGCGGCGACCGCCCGCGCGCCTCCGTTCCGAGCTGGCGCGGCGGCACCGAACGCGTCGAGATTCCAGCAGACTGCATCGAGGCGGCGGCGGCGTTCTCGCGCACGCGCAACACGACGTTGTTCACGACATTGTTCAGCATGTTCGCGCTGCTGCTGCATCGGTATACCGGCGATCCGCGCGTCGTGGCGCTCACGCCCGCGGCCAACCGGCCGTTCCAGGCGGCCGAGGACATCGCCGGCTATTTCGTCAATCTCATCGCGCTCGCGACGAGCGTGCGCGACGACGACAGTTTCAGCTCGCTGGTCGAGCGGATGCGTGAGGCGACGGCGCGCGCGTTCGCGCATCAGGGCGTGCCGCTCGACGCGATCGTCGACCGGTTGCGCGCGCGCGGCGGCCCGCAGCACGATCAGTTCGCGCAGACGGCGTTCGCATTCCAGAACGTACGTCTTCCGGCGGTGCGCACCGCGAGCGGCACCGCGACGCCGTTCGATCTCGACAGTCCGTTCGCGCGCTTCGACCTTTATCTGTCGATCGAGGGGGATGAGCGCGGGATGTTCGCGGTCTGGCAATACAACGCCGATCTGTTCGACGCGGAGACGGTTTGCCGGCTCGGCGCGCACTACGTCGCGTTGTTGCGCGCGGCGCTCGCGTCACCGGAGGCGAATGCGCATGCGCTGCCGATGCTGTCGAACGCGGAACGCGCGCAACTGCTGTTCGATTTCAATGCTACCCGGGCTGACTTCCCGCAAGACGCGCTGATTCACCAACTGTTCGAGGAACAGGTCGAGCTCAGCCCCGACGCTGTTGCGGTGGTGTTCGAGGATCAGTCGCTGAGCTATGGCGAATTGAATCGCCGCGCCAACCGGCTGGCGCATCACCTGATTGCGCTGGGGGTGGGGCCGGACGAGCGGGTGGCGATCTGCGTGGAGCGCAGCCAGGAGATGGTGGTGGGGTTGCTCGCCATCCTCAAGGCGGGGGGCGCCTACGTGCCGCTGGACCCGGCCTATCCGGCCGAGCGGCTGCGCTACATGCTGGACGATGCGGCGCCGGTGGCGTTGCTGACCCAGCGCGCGTTGATCAACGGCCTGGCCTCCAAACTGCCCACCGTGCTGCTTGACACCCAGGACCCGTCCATCGATGCGCAAATGGACAGCAATCCCGATGCGCAAGCGCTGGGACTGACTTCGCGCCATCTGGCCTATGTGATCTACACATCGGGTTCCACTGGGCAGCCTAAGGGAGTGGCGATCGCCCACTGCAATACTGTGAATTTTCTCACCTGGGCACAACGTACCTTCAGCCCGGATGAGTTGGCGCATACCCTTTTCGCGACATCGCTCAATTTTGATTTGGCGGTATACGAGTGTTTTGCGCCACTGCTTTCCGGCGGCACGGCTCACCTCGTCCCGGATGCGCTGTCTCTAGCCGCCGCAGGACAGCCTGTCAGCCTGATCAATACGGTGCCGTCGGCCATCGCGCACCTGATCGAGACAGGCACAATCCCCAGCGAGGCACGAACGGTCAATTTGGCTGGCGAGGCATTGAAACAAAGCGTAGTCGAGCGTTTGTTTGCCCGCACATCCGTACAGCATGTGTGCAATCTGTATGGCCCCTCCGAGACAACAACCTACTCGACCTGGATACGGATGAACCGGGCAGAGGGCTTTGCCAGTCATATCGGCCGGCCGATCGCCAACACCCGGATCTATATTCTGGACACGCACGGCCAGCCGGTGCCGATCGACGTGGCGGGCGAGATTCACATCGCCGGCGCCGGCGTTGCGCGGGGCTATCTGAATCGTCCCGAGCTGACCGCCGAACGCTTCCTGTCCGATCCGTTCTCGGCCGATCCGGATGCACGCATGTACAAGACCGGCGACCTTGGACGCTGGCTGCCCGACGGCAACATCGAGTATCTCGGTCGCATCGACTTCCAGGTCAAGGTCCGCGGTTTCCGCATCGAACTGGGCGAAATCGAAGCACGCCTCGCGCGATGCGACGGCGTGCGCGACGCGGTGGTGATCGCTCGCGAAGACACGCCGGGCGACAAACGCCTCGTCGCCTATGTGCTGCCGCAGTCCGGCGTCGCGCTCGTCCCCGGCGAATTGCGTCGGCAACTCGCCGGGCAACTGGCCGAGTACATGCTGCCCAGTGCCTTCGTGATACTGGATGCATTACCGCTCACGCCCAACGGCAAGCTCGACCGCGAGGCGCTGCCGGCGCCTGATTTGGCGGCGGTCGCGTCCCGTGGCTATGAAGCGCCGACGGGCGAAGTGGAAACGGCGCTGGCGCGGATCTGGCAGGACTTGCTGGGCCTGGAACAGGTCGGCCGCAACGACCATTTCTTCGAGCTCGGCGGCCATTCCATGCTGGTAGTCAGCATGATCGAGCGGCTGCGGAGCCTCGGCTGGTCGCTCGACGTGCGCAGCCTGTTCGTCGCGCCGGTGCTCGCTGATCTGGCTCGGGCCATCGACACCCGGCGCAGCGACGCGCCCGCTTTTGTGGTGCCGCCCAACCGCATCCCCGACGGTTGCGGTGCCATCACGCCGGCCATGCTGCCGCTGGTGGCACTTTCCCAGGCCGAGATCGACGCCGTCGTCGACGCGGTTCCCGGCGGGGCAGCCAATGTGCAGGACATCTATCCGCTGGCGCCGCTGCAGGAAGGCATCCTGTTTCATCATTTGCAGCAGACGCAAGGCGATGCCTATCTGTTGCGCAGCCTGCTGGCTTTCGATACCCGCGCGCGTCTCGACGCCTTTCTCGCGGCCTTGCAACAGGTCATCGATCGTCATGACATCCTGCGCACCGCCGCCTGCTGGAAGGACTTGGCGCAGCCGGTTCAGGTCGTTTGGCGTCAGGCGGCACTGCACGCCGAGATCTTCAGTCCCGCAGAGGAGGGCCATGTTCCCACCCAGCTGCTAAGGCATACCGATCCGCGCGCGCGCCGCCTCGACTTGAGCCGTGCGCCGCTGTTCGCGCTCGACATCGCTCACGATCCGGAGCGGGGCGAGTGGCTGCTGGCGCTGACCTTCCACCATCTGATCGCCGACCATCTGACGCTGGAACTCATCGTCGCCGAAATTACCGCGATTCTGCACGGGCAGGCCGAAGCCCTTCCGGCGGCGCTGCCTTACCGAAACTTCATCGCGCAAGTCTCGAGCGTGCCGGCGGATGTGCACGAGACCTACTTTCGCGAGGTGCTCGGCGACGTCGATGAGCCGACCGCTCCCTTCGGCGTGCTCGAGGCGCGAGACGACGGAAAGGATATAACCGAGGCCCATCTCGCGCTGGCCGACGACCTGGCTCGGGCGATCCGCAATCAGGCGCGGCGGTTGGGTATGAGTCCGGGCGTGCTGTTCCATGTCGGCTGGGCCCAGGTGCTGGTGCAGACCAGCGGCCGCGACGACGTGGTCTTCGGGTCGGTGCTGCTGGGTCGTCTGCGGGAATTGGCCGGCGCCGATCGGGTGATGGGGGTGCTTATCAATACCCTTCCGGTACGGATATGCCTGGCGGAGCGCAGCGTGCAGGAGGTGGTTCAGGCCGCCTATCACGGTTTGACGGGGCTGCTGGAACACGAGCAAGCGCCCCTGTCGCTGGTTCAGCGCTGCAGTGGGGTGGTGCCGCCGCTACCGCTGTTCAGCACCTTGCTCAATTATCGCCACAGTACCGCCGGCATAGCCGACGGGACCTGGGAGGGAATGCGCCAGCTTCACTCGGAGGAGCGCACCACCTATCCGGTGACGCTCTCGGTGGATGACCTGGGCGAGGGCTTTGGCTTGACCGCCCAGACGGTTGCGGGCATCGACCCGGCCCGGATGGCCGCCTACCTGGCGACTGCCATGCGTGGCCTGGTCGAGGCATTGGCCGCCGAACCGCAACGGCCGATCCTGAGCCTGTCCATTCTGTCGCGGGAGGAAGAACGGTGCCTGATTCACGATCTGAACGCCACGCCGCCGGAAGGCGACGGTTATCTGCTGCACGCCGGCATCGAGCGCCACGCCGCGCTCACGCCGCTCGCGCCCGCGGTCATCTGCGCCGAGGGCTGCATGCAGTATCGCGAACTGGCGGCAGAAACGCGCCGCGTCGCCGGCGCGGTCGTTGCGGCTGGTGCGCGGCGTGAACCGGTCGCGGTGCTGCTGCCGCGCTCGGTCGGCGCGATCGCCGCGTATTCCGGCGTGATGCGTGCAGGTTGCGCTTATGTGCCCATCGACCCGGCGACGCCGCCGGAGCGCATGCGCGACGTGCTCGCCACGCTCAACTACGTGCTGACGACGCGCGAACTCGCCGCGGCGCTTGACGGCATCGACGCGCGGGTGATCCTCGTCGACGAGGCCGCGCCCGCCGATGTCGCGCCTCCGACGGTCGCGCTCGGCGATCTCGCCTATGTCATGTTCACGTCCGGCTCAACCGGCAAGCCCAAAGGCGTGATGATCGACCATCGCTCCGCCTCGCTAACTATCGAGAGCATTCTCAGGCGTTACGCGATCGGCCCGGCCGACCGGCTGCTGTGCGTGTCGTCCGTGGGATTCGACCTGTCGGTGTTCGATTTCTTCGGCGCGTTCGCGGCGGGCGCCGCGGTCGTGCTGGCGCCGGAATCGTCGAACGTCGAGCCGCACGTCTGGCTCGACCTGATGGAGCGTGAGCGGGCGACGGTGTGGGAGTCCGTGCCGGCCGTGATGGAACTGCTGCTGCTCGAGTGCCGCAACAGCCGGCGAAAGCTGCCGCCTTCGCTGAAGCTCGTGATGATGAGCGGTGACCGCGTGCCCGTCAATCTGCCCGCGCGAATCAGAGAAGCCGCGACCTCCGAACTGCACGTGATCGCACTCGGCGGGGCGACCGAGGCGGCGATCTGGTCGTGTTACTACGACACGCGCCACCTTCCCCCCGACGCCTCCTTCGTGCCTTATGGGCGGCACCTCCCGGGGCAACGGCTGTACGTGCTGTCGTCGTCGCTGCGGCCTTTGCCGATCGGCGTGCCCGGCGATCTCTGGATCGCCGGCGCGGGCGTCGCGCGCGGCTATCTCGGCCAGCCGGACCTGACCGCCTATCGCTTCGTCGACGATCCGCACGTGCCGGGTGAGCGGATGTACCGCACCGGCGACCGCGCGCGGGTGCTCGCCGACGGCAACCTTGAATTCCTCGGGCGGATCGACGACCAGGTCAAGATCCGCGGCTTTCGCATCGAAATCGGCGAAATCGAGGCGGCGCTCGGCGCGGCGCCCGGCGTTGAGCGCGGCGTCGCGACGATTGTCGAGCACAATGGGCGCCAGACGATCGCGGCATATGTAGTGGCCCGCGCCGACGCCGTGCTGGACCATGCCGAGATTCGCGACGCGCTCGCGCGGCGCCTGCCGCCATACATGCTGCCTGCGTCGATCGTGTCGATCGACAGCGTGCCGTTGACCCGGAACGGAAAGATCGATCGACGCGCACTCATGCAGGTGCGTGCACAGACGTCGCCGGCGGAGGGGCCGCGAAACGCCGTCGAGAAAGCACTCGCGTCGATCTGGCAAGTGGTTCTGGGTCGCGAAGCCATCGACGTTCACGAAAATTTCTTCGACGCCGGCGGCGACTCGATGCTTGCCATTCGCATCGTGACCCGCGCACGGGAGCAGCGGATTCACATCATGCCCCGCGACGTGCTCCAGTTGCAGACGATTGCCAAGATCGCGGCCGCCGCGGGAGCGGCCTCCGATGTCGTCGAGCCGGACGGCGAAACCGCAGCTCCGTTACCGCCGATGGCTCGCTGGTTCTTCCTGCAGCAACCGCGGGAGCCTGACTGGTTTCACCAATCGGTCCTGTTGCAGGTGCCGGCGCAGACCGAAACCTCGGCCATTCGCGGCGCGCTGGAAACGCTGGTGACGATTCACGAGGCTTTGAGGACCGCTTACTTTCGCGAAGAGGGTGAATGGCGGCAGCGGGTGATCCAGCGGGTGAAGCCCGTCTTTGAAACCGTGAAGCTTGCCGTCGCCGAAGACGATGCGATTGACGAGGCCGCGGATCGGCTTCGGGCATCGATCCGCATCGAGCACGCCGCGTTGCTCAGCGCCGGGCTGCTCGAATTCCCGGACGATTCGCGGCGTCTACTGCTCATCGCGCATCATCTCGCCGTCGATGCGGTGTCCTGGCAGATCATCATTGACCAGATTGCTTCGCTTTGCGCGGGCAACGACCTTGGCGCCGTGCCGACGACGATGCGGCGCTGGACCCGGCGTCGCATCGACTGGGCGGCCGCGGCGCCCGCGGGCCTGATCGACGAATTGCTCGGCGGCGCGGCGTCGTCCGAGTCGCTGCCGCTCGACGGCACGGACGAAGCTGGCGACGTGGCGGCATCCGGCGAACAATCCTGCGCGCTGGACAGGGCGACCACGTCGCGGATCATCAGCGGCTTTGCCGCTGCCGAGGGCTATCGCATCGACGAGGTGACGGCAGCCGTTGTCGCCGGCGCGATCATGCGCTGGTCCGGACGGCACGAAGTCGTGATCGATCTGGAATCGCACGGACGCAACGGCTTCGCCGACGATCCGGAGGTTCCGTTCACCGTGGGCTGGTTCACGACCATCATGCCGACCGTGATTCGCGGCGGAACGTTCAAGGAAACGCTGCAGAGCGTGCGCGCGGCGATCCGGTCGAGCAGCGAGCACGGCGCCGATTATCAGGCGCTGCACTATCTGAAGGGGCGAGCCGACTGGTCGCCGCGCCCGCTGTTGTTCAACTTTCTGGGACGACTGGAGGCCAAGGCGGGGGAATGGCGACTGCTGCGCGCCGGAATCGGGAGCGACCGCGCGCCTTCGACACCACGCTCGCATCTGCTCGACATAGGGGCGGCCATCATCGACGGCTCACTGAACGTGAGTATCGAATACAACCCCCGTGCGCATCGCGACGACACCATCGCGAGCCTGCTCGACGACATCCGCACGACGCTAGACGAGTTGGGTTCCCGCACGGCGCTCGGCGATTCGTCGAGCATCGACGTGGAAGACGTTTACCCGCTCACGCCGATGCAGGAGGGGATGCTGTACCACGCGCTCGGCGGTGACGGGATGTATGTGGAGCAACTGACCTGCACGCTGGCCGGCGCCGTGAACGAGCAGGCGCTGAGGAGCGCCTGGAGCGACGTGGTCGCGTCGAACCCGGTGCTACGTACCTCGTTTCATTGGGAGGGCGTGGCGCAGCCGGTTCAGATCGTGCACACGTCGGTGTCGGTACCGTGGCAGCAGGAGTCGTGGCCGCGGGGGCTGGACCTGGACGCGTGGCTGCGTGCCGATCGAGAGCGGGGGCTGGATTTGCGCGCGGCGCCATGTCTGCGCTGCGCGCTTCTGAAAACGGACGAGGATCGATGGGAACTGGTGGTGACGTACAGCCACCTGTTGCTGGACGGCTGGTCGCTGTCGCTGCTGATCGGCGAGCTCGTGCGCGCGTATGCGGCGCGGGTGGCGGGCGATGTGGCGCAGCGGCCGCCTCGCAGCCCGTTCAGCGGCTATGTGGCGTGGTCTCGGTCGATCTGGGAGCAAGGCGCGGGCGAGGGATTCTGGCGGGCGGAACTGGGCGATTTCGAAGGCACGCGGGAGTTGGTGCTGCCGACGCCATTGCCGGATGGCGAAGACGGCGCGCCGGTCACGGTCGAAGTCGATCGCGGTGCGCTGGAAGCGCTGGAGAAGCGCGAGCGGGTGACGCTCGCGAGCGTGGTGGCCGGATGCTGGGCGGTGCTGCTGAGCCGCTACGGCGCAAGCGACGACGTGCTGTTCGGGATGACGAGCTCGGGGCGGCGGGCGGAAGTGAGCGGCAGCGAGTCGATGGTGGGGGTGCTGATCGAGACGCGGCCGGCGCGGATCAAGGTGGACGGGCAGGCGCCGCTCGGCGCGTGGCTGAGATCGGTGATGCAGGCGGAGGCGAGACGGGAAGAGGCGGGCGCGGTGTCGCTTGCGCAGATCGAGGGCTGGGGCGAGGCGGAACGCGGTACCCGGCTGTTCGATACGCTGGTGGTGGTGGAGAACTATCCGATGGCGAAGCCGAGCGATTTGCTCGGAGGCGGGATCGGCGTGGTGTCGGTGCGTGCGGTGGAGCGCACGAACTGGCCGCTAACGGTAGTGGCGGTGCCGGAAGGCGGGCGCTTGAAGCTGACGTTGCTGTACGACCCGGCGCGCTATGAGCGCGCGTCGATCGAGCAGGTGGCGGGGCATCTGGCGCGGTTGTTGAGCGCGGCGGCGCAAGCGGCGACGGTCGGCGACCTGGCGGCGGCGATGCTCGATGACACGGAGCGCGAGACGCTGCTGGTTCACTGGAGCGGAGGGGACCAGGTGCTGCCGCCGCCGTGCCGGACCATCGTCGAGCGGATCGACGAGCAGGCCCTTGCGCGGCCCCAAGCTACGGCGTTGCGGCTTGGCGATCGGCGGCTCAGTTATGCGGAACTGACGGCGCGGGGCCGACGGATGGCGGCTTGGCTGCAGGGTCAAGGCGTGGGCGTGGGAGGACGCGTCGCGATAGTCGGCGAGCGGACGATGGAGACGATCGCCGCGATGTACGGGATTCTGGCAAGCGGCGCCGCCTATGTGCCGCTGGACCCCGACTGGCCGGACGAACGCAAGGCGCTCGTGATCGAGGACGCGCAGCCGCTGATGGTCATCGGAGGCAGCGGGGCATGGTGCGGCGCGGTGCGGCAGGTCGAATTGGGGGAACTTGAAGTCACGCCTGACGCGGCGCTCACGCCATGTCAGGCGACGGTGGACGATCTGGCGTACGTGATCTATACGTCGGGATCGACCGGCCGGCCAAAGGGCGTGATGGTGCGGCACGGTGACGTGATGCATCTGGACGGTTTGCGCGAGCGGATGGAGCTGAGCGAAACCGATGTATGGACGGCGTTCCATTCCTACGCGTTCGACTACTCGATCCTGGAGATCTGGTATCCGCTGATGACGGGAGCGACGGTGGTGCCCGTGCCGTATTGGGTCACCCGTTCGCCGGAAGCGTTTCACGAATTGCTGCGCACGGAAGGCGCGACGATCGTGTGCCAGACGCCGGCGGCCTTCCAGCAGCTTGTGGCGGTGCCGCATCGAGGCGTGCGGCTGCGATGGGCGGTCGTGGGCGGCGAGACCTATCACGCCTCGCTGCCGGCCAGCGCCGATCCCGCCCAATACCCGCGCATCGCGAACGTGTACGGCATCACCGAGACAACGGTGATCACGACGTTCGAGCCGCTGGGGCGCGGCCAGCCGGTGACCATCGGACGGCCGTTTCCGGGCCAGAGAATCTATCTGCTGGACAGGCATGGGCGCCTCGTGCCGCCGGGCGCCGTGGGCGAGATTCACGTTGCGGGCGAAGGCATCGCGGCCGGCTATCTGGGCGCGCAAGCGCTGACGGCGCAGCGGTTCGTCGCGGATCCGTATCGGCCCGGCGAGCGGATGTACCGCTCGGGGGATCTGGGACGATTCCTGCCGGGCGGACGTATGGAGTCGCTGGGTCGGGCGGATCGACAGATCAAGATTCGCGGTTACCGGATCGAACTGGGCGAGATCGAGTGCGCGCTGTCTTCGCTGGAGGGAATCGGCGGCGCGGTGGCCGACGTTCGCGAGGGCGCAAGCGGCCGTCAGTTGGTGGCCTGGTATGCGGCGGCCGCCGACGTGGATGCGCAACGGGTTCGCACGGCACTCAAGCAGCGGCTGCCGGACAGCATGATGCCGTCGGCACTGATTCGGGTCGACGGATTTGCGCTGACGGCGAACGGCAAGATCGACCGGCGGGCGCTCCCCCGGGAGAGCGCGCCGACGGCACCGGCGCAGGGACCGCGCAACGCGCTTGAAGAAGCGCTCGCCGCGATCTGGTGCGAGGTGCTGGGCCGCGAGGCGATCGGTGTCGATGAAAACTTCTTCGACGCGGGTGGCGACTCGCTCGCGATCGTCCGGGCGCACGGTCTGATGAGCACTCGCCTGCCACGCGCCGAAAGTCTGCGCGTGGTCGATCTCTTCCAGCAACCCACGATCGCCGCGATCGCTTCGCAAATCGCCGCCGGCGAAACCCGCCAAGCCACCGCCGACGAACCGGACGAGCGCGCACTGCGCCGCCGTCGCCGGACCATGGAACGCCGTCAAAAGATCGAGAGGGAACACGAATGAGCACTCCGCACGTTGCAATCATCGGCATGGGTTGCAGGTTTCCGGGCGCGAGCTCGCCCGAGCAGTTCTGGAACAACCTGGTGCACGGCGTCGAGTCCGTCACGTTCTTCGGCCCCGTCACGCCAACCGACGCCGGATACGAGGTTCATGCCGCGGGCATCCTCGACGATGTCGCCGGGTTCGACGCGGCGCTGTTCGGGCTCAGCGCGCGGGAAGCCGAACGGATGGACCCTCAGCATCGCGTATGGCTCGAATGCGCGTGGGAGGCGGCCGAACGCGCCGGCTACGATCCGAGGCGGCTGCCGGGACGCACCGGCATATTTGCCGGCGCCGGCTTCAACGAATACCTGATTCGCAATCTCGTGCCGTCGGCGCTGCACGACGATCTGTCGTTGCTGCTCTCCAACGAGCCGTCGTTCCTGCCGTCGCGGCTTGCCTATCTGCTGGGTTGCACCGGCCCGGCCGTCTCGGTGTCGAGCGCCTGTTCGACATCGCTCGTCGCCGTACATCTGGCCGTTCAGGCGCTGCTCGCCGACGAATGCGACACGGCCATCGCCGGAGGGGTTCGCATCACCACGCCGCAACGCCGCCCCTACCGCCACGAGCCCGGCGGCATCGGCTCGCCGGACGGCCATTGCCGCGCATTCGACCGCGCGGCCAACGGCACCGTCGGCGGCAACGGCGCCGGCGCCGTGATGCTGCGCCGTCTGGACGACGCGCTGGCCGACGGCGACCCCGTCGCCGCGGTCATTCTCGGCAGCGCGGTTTCCAACGACGGCGCGCGCCGGGTCGGCTTCACCGCGCCCGGCGTCGACGGGCAACGTTGCGCGATTCGCGAAGCGCAAGTGCTGGCCGACGTGCCGCCCGATTCGATCGGCATGATCGAGGCGCACGGCACCGCGACGGCGCTGGGCGACCCGGTGGAATTCGAGGCGCTGGCCGCCGCGTTCCGGCAAGGTACGGCGCGACAGGGCTTCTGCGCGCTGGGCTCGGTCAAGACGAACATCGGCCATCTCGACGCGGCCGCCGGCATCGCAGGTCTGATCAAGACGGTGCTCGCGCTGCAGCATCGCGTGATTCCGCCATCGCTGCATTTTCACGAGCCCAATCCGCGCATCGACCTCGCGAACTCGCCGTTCTTCGTGAACGCCGCCGCACGCCCGTGGCCCGATGCCACTCGGCGTGCCGGCGTCAGCTCGTTCGGCATGGGCGGCACCAACGCGCACCTCGTGCTGGAGTCCGCCGCCGAGCCGCAGCCCGAAGCGACCGGCGGCGACGCCGGCGGCCCGTGGCCGCTCTTGCTGTCGGCGCGTTCCGAGGCGGCTGTGCGGCGGCTCGCGACGGATCTCGCGGATCATCTCGAGCGCGAGCGGCCGCCGCTCGCGGATGTCGCATACACGCTCGCGATGTCGCGCGGCGCGTTCGAATGGCGGATCGCCTGCGAGTGCGCGTCGCTCGAAGAGGCGATCGAGATCCTCAGAAGCGATCTCCCGGTGACGCGCGCCGCGGCCGGCGCGGCGGCCGTCGCCGCGCGCGGACGCCGGGTTGCGTTGCCGCCGACGCCATTCGAACATCAGCGCTACTGGATCGATCCGCCGTCGCCGCTCGCACGCGTCGCGGACCCGGTCGGCTGGCTGTATGCGCCACGCTTGCGCCAAAGCGCACCGCTCGAGCGGGCACTGATCGACACTCGGCGGCACTGGCTGGTGCTGCTCGACGAGCATGGCGTGGGCGCGCGCGTCGCGACGAGGCTGCGTGAGGCAGGCGCGCAGGTGGCGGAAATCGCGTATGCCGACGAGATGGACGCGCAAGCGATCGATGCCGTCGCCGCGGCGGCCGCAGATCGTCCTTCCTCCATCATCGCGCTGTGGAGCCTCGCCGCGAAACCCGCCCGCGACGACGATTCGATGCTGAAACGGCATTACATCCGCCCGGCGCAGCTCTTGCGCGCGTGGGCGGACCGCACGGGCGCCGACGTGGACGTCACCTTCGTCGCCGACGGCGCGCTGGCCGGTTTCGGCGCGCCGGCCGCGCCGGAAAAAGCGATGCTGCTCGGCCTCGCGCGCGCGCTGCCGGCCGAATATCCCGGCTGGCGCGCGCGGGTTGCGGATGTCGACGCCGCCGCGGCCGATCTCGTCGAATGCATCGTCGCCGAAGCGTGCGCGCGGTCGGCCGACGACGCGGCGATCCATCGGCACGGATCGCGCTGGGTCGAAGTCTTGGAACCCATCGGGGCTGCGACGACGCAGGCGATGGCGATCCGTCGCGACGGCGTCTACGTCGTCACGGGCGGCAACAGCGGCATGGGGCTCGCAATCGGCCGGCATCTGGTCGAGCGCGGTGCGCGCGTGGTCGCGTTGAGCCGGCGCGGCGGCCAATCGATTCCCGGGCTGACCGCGATCGCGGTCGACGTGAGCGACCTCGATGCGTTGCGGCGAGCAGTCGCGCAGATCCGCGCCGAGCATGGCCCCATCAACGGCGTCGTGCATAGTGCGGGGATGCCGCCGCATGCATTGCTGCGCACGGCGACCGATGCCGCGATGCGCGATGTGCTGGCGGGAAAATTTCTTGGCGCGCGCAATCTGCGGCAGGTGCTATGCGCCGATCCCCTCGATTTCGTCGTGCTGTGCTCGTCGCTGCGCGCGCATGTGCCGGCCGCGGGCGCAAGCGACTATATGGCTGCCAACCTCGCGCTGGAAGCGCTGGGTGCTTCGTGGGCGGCCGACGGTACACGCGTGCGTGCGATCGCGTGGGATACATGGAAAGAGATCGGCATGGCGACGGTGTCCGACGAACGCTTCGTGCCGGATGATCTGCGCACGGCGGGCCTGAGCGCCGACGAGGGTGTCAGGGTCCTCGAGATGGCGTCGGCTTGCGGATCGCCGCGCATCGCCGTCAGCACGCGCAAGCTGGACCCGCTGAAGGCCCGCGCCCGCGAAGCGTTTTCGCTGGCGCGTGCGGCCGACGCGCATCAGCCGGCCGCCGGCTCGCGGCATCCGAGGCCGGTGCTCGCGGTACCTTACGTACCGGCGCGAACCGCGCTCGAAGCCCGGCTCGCGACGATCTGGTCCGATGTGCTCGGCTTCGAGCCGATCGGCGTCATCGACGACTTTTTCGACCTCGGCGGCGATTCCGTTGCCACCTTGCAGATCGTCGCGCGCGCGAAGGAGCAGGGCATTCATCTCGATACGCATTTGGCGTTCGGCGCGCACACGATCGAAGAACTTGCCGCCGCCGGCGCCGGGCGGACGGCGCAGGCCGTGCCGCGAGAAACGCCGCTGCCGCTCTCGCCAACCCAGCAGTGGTTGTTCAATTGCGGATCGGGCGACATCAACCGCTTCGTTCAAGGCGTGGTCGTCAGCGTGCCGGCCGAGATCGATGCGACGGCGCTCGGCACCGCCATCGACGCCGCGATTGCGCACCACGCGGCGCTGGCGGCGCGCTTCGAGCAAACGGAAGCCGGCTGGAAGCAGGTGCTCGGCACGCCCGCGCCTGTTGTCGTCGCCGTTCATCGGCATTCGGGGCCGGCCGACGAGCAACTCGGTTTCGCACAGGGGATCGGCGCAACGTTGCAGTGCTCGCTCGACATCCGGACGTCGCCGTTGCTGCGCGCCGCGCTCGTATTGGGCCCGGCCGGCTCGATGCTGGTCCTCGTCGTCCATCATTTGCTGATCGATGCATTCAGTTGGCGAATGTTGCTGGGCGACCTCCACGGGCGCGTCGGCGCATCGGCGCCGGCGGCAGGCCAGCAACGGGCGGCGGCCGATGAGTCGTTCTTCCAATGGGCGATCGCACTCGAACGCGTCGCCGCGGCAGGGGAGCTCGACGACGATGCGGCGTTCTGGTCATCGCTCGATACGCCGCCGGATGCGTTTCCCGTCGCACGGCGCGATGGTGCGCGCCGCTCCCTGAATTCGACGCTCCCGGTCGAGCAGACGCTTGCGTTGAGCGCCACCCGTCGCCCGCTCGAAGCGCTTCTCGCGGTTGCCGTCGCGCGTGCGATCCGTTGCGCGGGCGAATCGGACCGGGTTCCGGTCGACATCGAGTCCTTCGGGCGCGGCTGGTCTCGCGTGCCATGCGACGTTTCAAGCGCGATCGGCTGGTTCACCGCAATTCATCCGCTCGTCGTGGACACATCGGCGGACATCGAGGCCGCCGCGACGCATGCCGCGGCGCTGTTGCCCGACGCCCGACGTCGCGCCGTCGCCTACACGGTGCTGCGCCAGGCCGCGCCGGAGCGCCTGCCCAAAGCGTTGCGAAGCGACGCGCCGGTATCGATCGCGTTCTTCCCTGCGGAATCAGCCGTGCCGGCGTGGCCGATCGCCGCAATCCTGTCCGCGCCGGAGCAAATGCCGGCGCCGCACGCGATCGCGCTCGCAGCGACGATCGAGGGCGGCGCGCTGCGCATCGTGTGGCACGGCCAGGACGAGCCATTCGACGGGGTGACGCTCGACACCATTGCCGCACGGGCCATGGACGAACTGCGGGCGCTGGCGACGGGAGGAAAGGCCAGGATGAGCACCATCCTGGCGCAGTTGGACATGTCGGAGGCAACCAATGATTGAACGGGTCGCAGCATTTCGGGACGTCGAAGCGGCGCTCGCGGAACCGGAGGCGGCACTGGCGGCAGGCGACTTCGCAGCGGTCGAGCGGTTGATGGCCGGGGTTCGCGCGGCCAACCGGGCGCGAGGCCTCTGGCTTCCGCAGGCGCCGCGCGCGGACGGCGGCATGGGGCTGAGCCTGCTCGAACTGGTCGAGGCCGGAGAAATCCTCGGCCGATCGCCGCTCGGTCACTATGCGGTCAACTATCAGGCGCCCGACACCGGCAACATCGAGGTGCTGTTCGAGTATGCGACGGCCGCGCAGAAAGCGCGCTGGCTCGCCCCATTGTTGCGCGGCGAGATCCGCAGTTGCTTCGCGGCGACGGAGCCGGACTCCGCCGGCTCGAATCCCGCGTCTCTCGAGTCGAAGGCGGTTTTCAAGAATGGAGCATGGTATCTGAGCGGCCGGAAGTGGTTCGCGTCCGGCGCCGATCAGGCGGCGTTCGCGATCGTGCTGGCCGTTACCGACGAGACGGCGCCATTGCATGCGCGCACCAGCACCTTCATCGTGCCAGCTGACGCGCCGGGCTACCGGCATGTTCGCAACCTGCGCGTGATGGGCGATGAAGGCTGCGGCTGGGCCAGTCACGGCGAACTCGAGCTGGACGACTGCCGGGTGGGCGAAGATGCGCTGCTGGGCAAGCCCGGCGAGGGGTTCATCGTATTGCAGGCGCGCCTGGCAACCGGGCGTCTGCATCATTGCGCGCGCTGGATCGGCGTGTGCGAGCGCGCGTTTGCGATCATGTGCCGGCGAGCGTGCCGCCGCGAACTGGCTGCGGGCGAACTGCTGTCGTCGCGTCAAACGGTGCAGAACTGGATCGCCGAGAGCCGCGCGTCGATCGATGCCGCGCGGCTCCTCGTCACCCAGGCGGCATCGCGTCTGCAAAGCCGGCACGAGCGCGCTCAGATCGACATCTCGATCGCGAAATTCTTCGTGGCAGGCGTGACGCAAACCGTCCTCGACCATGCGTTGCAGGTACAAGGCGCGCTCGGCGTCAGCGGCGACACGATTCTCAACGTGCTCTGGCGCCACGAGCGAGCGGGGCGCATTTATGACGGTCCCGACGAAGTCCACAAGGCGCTCGTGGCGCGCCATGCACTGGCCGCGTTTCGGGGGGAAGCCCGATGAGCGCCGAAATCGCGCAGCGTGCGATGGCGGCGCTCGGCCGCCCCGGCTGCCCCGCTCAGGCGACGCGCATCGGCGGCGGACGGGCCAGCGAGGTTTTTCTCGTGCAGACAGGCAATCGCGACGTGATTGCCTACCTGCTGCCTGCGGGAGCGCCGAGAGAAGCGCAGCGCCGATTCGGCGTCCTGGAGCGAATCGGCGAGCATTTTCCGCTGGCGCCGAAGCCGCTCGCGGTTGGCGGCGGGGCCGACGACGGCTCGACGTTGCTGCTGGTCGAACGGCTCGACGGCGTCTTGCCGGCCGCGTGCGGGCCGCTTTCGCCCGACATCGTGCGCCGCCTCGCCAAGAATTTCATCGCCGCGCTCGCCGCGTTGCATGCCGTCGAAATCGCGCCGGCCGAGCGGCCGCCCGATTATCTGCGCCGAAGCCTCGGCGAATGGCGACGGCGCTGGAACGAGGAAGAAGCCGCGGGCGCCGACGGCGACTTCAAGGCGGTCGCGCGGTGGCTGACGGAACGGCTTCCTGATGCATCGCCGGCGGCATTCCTGCACAACGACTTCAAACTGGACAATACCCTCGTCGATCCGGGCGATCCGGCGCGGGTGGTCGGGGTTGTGGATTGGGAGCTGGCCGCCATCGGCCATCCTCTCGCCGATCTCGGGATCGCGCTGGCCTACTGGATCGAGAGTCGCGATCCGCCGCTGCTGCGTCTCGATGCGCCGGGGCCGAGCTGCGCGCCGGGCGCTCCGACTCGCGAGGCACTCGTTGACCTGTACGCCGAGGCCGGCGGGCGCGAGGTGGCGCAACCGGCGTACTGGTATGCCTATGGCCTGCTGCGACTCGCCGTGGTCACGCAGCAGCTCGCGCTGCGCCACCGCCGCGACGGGCAGCGCGTGCCGCGCAGTCGGTTGATCGTGCGCTGGCTGCTGAGCCGCGCATCGGAAGTTTGCGGGAGCGCACGGCTATGAAGGCGAAAGTTCAGGACATTCACGCACTCGCGCCGTCGCAGCGCGGGATGCTGCTCGAAAGCGCGCACGGCGCGATCAAGGGCGGCTTGTTCATCGAGCAGACCGTGCTGTCGGTTCGCGGGCATCTCGATCGCAACCGTTTCCTCGCGGCCGTCGAGCGCACCGCCGAGACTCACGCGAGCCTGCGCTGTTGTTTCGCATGGGACGCCGAGCAGCCGGTGCAGGTGGTGTTCGAGCGGATTCAGCCCGAACTGGCGTGGGAGGACTGGCGAAACACTGACGACGCGGACGATCCGCAGGCGCTGACGGCCTGGCTGGACGAGGATCGCGCGCGAGGCGTCGCTGTCAACCGCGCGCCGCTGTGGCGCTTCGCCGTGATCCGGCTGCGTGATGACGCATACCGGGTCGTCTGGACTCACCACCATCTCATCACTGACGGCTGGTCGATCGCGGTGGTGCTTTCGGATCTGCTCACATGCTACGAGGGTGTTCGGCCAGTGCCGCCGGCGCGGCCGCTACGCGATTACGTCAACTGGATCGACGCGCAGGATGCGGCGGTCGCGGCCGCGTTCTGGCGTCAGCGCCTCAGCGCATTGCCCCGCCTGTCCCCGATGGCGCGGCGCGCGTCGGGCGACGGCTTCGCAGAGGTCACGGACATCGACGCGAGCGCGCTCCTCGACGTCGCGCGCTCCCACGGAGTCGCGTTCGCGATTACGGTGTTCGCCGCATGGGCGCTGATCCTGCGCGCGTTTCGCGCGACCGACGACGTGGTCTTCGGCGTCACCACTCACGGCCGTCCCGCGACGCTTGCGGGAGTTGAGCGCATCGTCGGGCCGTTCATCTCGACCTTTCCGCTGCATGTGCGGATGACCGATATGGCGACGGTCGGCGAGTTGCTGGACCGGATCGAGGCGATGCAGCGCGAGCAGCGCCCGTTCGAATATCTGTCGTCCGCCGAAGTGCATCGGGCCGCCGCCGTTGCCACGCGTCTTTACGATACCTTGGTGGTGGTCGAGCATCTGCCGCAGCAAGACGCGCCCGCCGATGCCGGTATATCCGTCGCGGCCGAGGCGGGCAGTGGGGCGCGCTCGCATCATCCGTTGCTGTTGCGCGTCTCGCCTGACGGTATCGCGCGCTTGCTGTACAACCGGCGCTTCATCGACGACGCAACGGCGGCCGGGCTGGCGTCGCTGTTGAGCGAAGCGGCGGCGCGACTGGCGGCGGACGATGGCCTGCCGCGCCTCGAAGATCCGGCAATCCCGCTCGCCGTCGCGCAGCCGGCCGCGTCGCGCGCGCCTGAAACCCCGGAAGAGCGGGTGGTCGTCGCGCTGGCGCGCGATCTGTTCGGCGGCCAGGCGGGGCTCGACGATAGCTTCTTCGATCTCGGCGGGCATTCGCTGCTCGCCGTCGACTTCCTGCATCGCATCGCGAACGCAACCGGGGTGCGCTTGCCCGTGACTCAGTTATTGCACGACGCTCGCCTGGGTGCGATCGCGCAGGCGCTCGCCGACAACCTCGCGGGCAACGCCGGCTCCTCCAGTGCACCACGGATTTTCTTCGTTCCCGGCAACCCCGGTTCGCCGTTGTACGCCGCTCGCCTCGCCGCGCATCTGGGCGGCCCGAACGGCTGGCGCCTGCACGGCCTTGAAGCGCCGGGACTCGACGGCGCGCAAGCGCCGCTGCCGAGCGTCGAAGCGCTCGCCGAGCACCATCTGGCCAGTCTGTCGGACGCCGACGATCCGGCCGTGCTGGTCGGCCATTCGTTCGGTGGGTGGGTGGCGTTCGAGATGGGGCTGCGCTTGCAGGCGAGCGGCCGGGCAGCGGTGGTGATCCTGCTCGACACGCTCGCCCCACATCGGCTGACTTCACGCGGGGATGTCGGCGATGCGGGTTTGCGAGCCGAAGTCGCGAGGCTCGCGTCTCGCGCCAACGACGCGGGCTTCGCTATCCATGTCACGCCCGCAGCTTTCGCGGTCTATGCCGCCGCGCGGCGCGCGACCTATGCGCCGTCCGCGCGGGCCGAGTTTCCGCTCGCGCTGTTTCGCGCCGCCCGCGCGCACCCCGAGGATGGCTGGGACAGAAGCGATTCCGCCTATGGCTGGACTGAGCTCTGCCGCAATGTCCATGTGGATTGCATCGACGGCGACCATCTGTCGATGATGGCCGAGCCCGCCGTCGAAGTTCTGGCCGAGCGGATCGGGCATTGGCTGCGTCAACGGGAAGGTTGACGCCCGCGGGCAGTGCGGCCCGGTGCCGCGCATCCGCTTTTCTCAAACGCGGTTTTCCCCTTGTCAAAGGATGAATCATTCATGAATACGGAACGTTCCTCGACGCGCTTCGATGTCGTCGTGATCGGTGGCAGCTATGCGGGACAATCGGCCGCCATGCAGCTTGCCCGTGCGCGTCGGCGTGTGCTCGTGGTGGATGCCGGCTTGCGCCGCAACCGCTTCTCCCCGGTCTCGCACGGCTTGATCGGGCAGGACGGGCGTCCGCCCGAAGAGATCGCGGCAAACGGCAAGGCGCAGCTTCTTGCGTATCCGAACGTGCAGTGGCTGGAAGACACCGTGATTCACGCTGAACGCACCGATGCCGGTTTTGTTTTTCGAAGTGCATTGGGGCAGCACTTCAACGCGAGCAGCGTGGTGCTCGCGTTCGGCGTGGTGGACGAGATTCCGGATTTGGAAGGCGCGGCCGAACGATGGGGGCGCAGTGTATACCACTGCCCGTACTGCCATGGCTACGAACTGGACCAGGGGCGCATCGGCGTGCTCGGGAACGGCTCGATTTCGCCTCTGCTGGCGCTGCTGATGCCGGACTGGGGCAAGACCGTGCTCCTGACCAACGGAACATTTGAGCCAAACGACGAGCAACGCGACGCGCTGGCCGAGCGAGGCGTCGCGATCGAGCCCGAACGGGTGACGCGCATCGTCGATACGGCGAGCGTCGAGCTCGCCGACGGACGGTGCATCGTGCTCGATGGCCTGTTCACCATGAATCGCACCCATCTGTCGAGTCCGGTCGCGGAACAATTGGGGTGTGCGATCGAAGACGGGCCGCTGGGGCCTTATATCCGTGCCGACGAATCCATGGAAACTTCCGTGCCGGGCGTGTTTGCATGCGGCGACGCCACGCAGCGAGGCGGCAGCGTGGCGCTCGCCGTGGGCAGCGGTGCGCTCGCGGGCATCGTCGCGCATCGAAAGCTGGTCATTCCCTGATGCGCAGGAGAATCCATTCGGACTACAACTTTTCGAGCAACCGATTTTTCTTCATCTACCGGGAACATGATCGTGAGTTGGCAAAACTGGTGCTTTTCCTGGCTATCGCGTAAAACGACCAAGTCCCTGACCAGAAAACCGGCGCTGTCCGCTCACGACATGCGAGCGCACAGCGCCAAATGGTCCAGCCGTGGCGTGAAACCTCCCCGGGGCTGGCGCGTACGCGAAATGACCGCACGGCCGCTATGCGGCGAATGGATCGAACCGGCGGATCCGGTTCGCCGCGACTCGCTTCGCCGCATCGTCATTTATTTGCATGGCGGAGGATATTGCTTTTGTTCTCCCCGCACGCATCGAACGATTGCCGGTGCGTTGGCCAAAGGGGCGGATGCGCGTACCTTTTCATTGGATTACCGGCTTGCTCCGGAACATCCGTTTCCCGCCGCGGTGGAGGATGCATTGGCCTCCTATCGGCAACTTCTCGCCGATGGCGCATCTTCAGACCGGATTGTCATCGGTGGGGATTCCTCCGGCGGGGGGCTCGCGCTTGCTCTGTTGCTGTCATTGCGCGATGCCGGCGATCCGTTGCCGGCTGGCGCAGTATTATTTTCTCCGTGGACGGATCTGGCCGCGACCGGCGCGTCCCTGAAGGCGAATGACGAAGCCGATGTCATGCTGAGCGCGGCCGCCGTAGCGAATTTTTCCCAGTACTATCTGGGCGGCACAGCTGCTGATCACCCTATTGCTTCACCTCTCTATGGCGAATATTCGGGTTTGCCGCCCTTGTTCGTCCAGGCGAGCGACACGGAGGTATTGCTGGACGACGCCGCACGGGTCGCGGAAAAGGCCCGCGTTGCCAACGTCGCGGTGGACTTCAAGGTCTGGCATCGGGTTCCGCACGCCTGGCCTACGCTGACGCCTTATCTGCCCGAAGCGAAGGCGGCCGTAAAAGAGGCAACCGACTTTATTCGGAGGGTGGTGCCGTGAGCTTCGAATTGACGGAGAAAGCCGGCGCCGGCCGCTGGATCGAGCCGTCATCGTCGGCCGGGAACGCCATGCAGCGGTTGTTCTGCATCCCTTATGCGGGCGGCGGCGCATCCGTGTTCCGCGGCTGGCAGGCACGGCTTGCGGCGACGGTTGACGTCCGTCCGCTGCATCCGCCTGGGCGAGGCCGCCGTTTCCGCGATGCGTTGCTATATCGGGTGGACCTGATCGCCGACGAGGTGACGGAGGCGATCGCGCCGCTACTCGACCGGCCCTATACCCTGTTCGGCCACAGTATGGGCGCCAGCGTGGCGTTCGAGGTGGCGTGGCGCATCCAGGCCCGCCGCCTGCGGGAGCCGAGGTGTTTGATCGTTTCCGGCCGCGGCGCTCCGCATCTGCCTACGAAGGGACGGCCGATCCACGATTTGCCGGACGATCAATTTCTCGACGAGGTGATACGCATGAACGGCACGCCGCCTGAAATTCTCGCTCATCCCGAAGTGATCACATTGCTACTCCCGATTCTTCGTGCCGATTTCAAGGCGGTGGAGACTTACCGGGCAAAACCGCATCCCCCTCTGAACTGCCGGATCGTTGCATTGGGAGGCAGTGGCGAACCAGGCAGCGCGGAGGCGGTGGAGTCGTGGCGCACTTACACTACCGGCGGCTTTCGCGGCGAGATCCTTCCCGGCGATCACTTTTTTATACATGGCAATGCTGAGCAACTGTTTTCGGTTCTCAGCGAGGAATTGACGGATGCGCTGCGTTGCGCCGCAACCCCGTTGGCAACACCGGTGCATCAGCCATTCACAGATTCATGTGACGTGCGGAAGTGATCGCACCAAGGCTCGGAACGCAACACCTCCAGATATACGCATCATGTTAATCACCTCCCGGTCGCAGTAGTCCAGCGCGAACGTTACGCGCAGCGGCATGCCGTCGTCGCACCGGAACTCAAAGCCATCGGAGCACCAGCGGGCGTTGCTGCGGTCCACAGCAACGCGGCCGTCATGGCGCCGCTTGTCTCGCCGCACGCCAGGGCGGCGCAGCAACAACTGGTACTCGCGCATAACCCGATACATGCGCTTGGCGTTGACGCATGGTGCGCCGGTCTGCTCTCGACTACGACGCAGCAGCGCCCAGATACGCCTATAGCCGTAGATCGGCAGGTGCGCTACATGCCCCCGAATTTCCTCGACCAACCCGGTATCGTCAGTCGGGCGGGCAGGGCGGCCATCGCGCCAGTCAGACGAACGCGCCTGCTTCACCACCACGGCAGAGCGCGCCACGCCGAGAACTTCGCAGACCGTCTTCATCGGTCGTCCCCTGGCAGCAAGGGCGAGCGCGCAATCAGGTTTTTTGAGCGGCCCCAGTCCACGGCTTCTTTCAGGATTTCGACCTCCAGCGTCCTCTTCCCGAGTAGCCGTTGCAGTTCCTTGATTTCCTTGATGGCGGCGGCCAGCTCAGATGCCGGCACAACGGCTTCGCCTGCCTTCACCGCCGCCGGACTGCCTTCCTGGTATTGCTTGCGCCAGCCGAACACCTGGTTGGCGTTGACGCCGTGTCGACGCGCCACGGCCGACACCGATGCTCCCGGCTCCAGTGTTTCCTGCACGATGGCGATTTTTTCCTGCGCCGTGCGCCGACGACGGCGCTCCGGCTCGGTCAGAATTTCGATGCTTTCCACGTCATGACTAGGCTTACTGATAGGCACAAGACTATCCGTTATTTTAAGAGAGTCCTCGTGTTCTCAGATACGTGGGGTCGCTCCACCGGTTACGTTCGTGGAGACGCGTGATTCTCTTTAAGAATCACACGACATTTATGTCGATATGTGATCGATTATTCGTGAATCCCGGGCGACCCGCTATTGCAACAGAGCGCTTTTTCGGCTGCCTCCAACACGTCCCACACGGACTACCATTTTGTAGCGACGGCGATGCGTAGCATCGTCACCACTGAACCGGTCCGACCGTTCCGTCGAACGCTGCCTCTAACAACGCGGTTTCGCGATCGTCGAGCGTCAGGTCGAGCGCCGCGAGCGCATCGGCCGCGTGATGCGGCTTCGACAACCCGACGATCGGCGCCGTGACGCCCGGCCGCCGCAGCGCCCAGGCGAGCGCGATCCGCGCAGGCGGCAGCCCGCGCGCCCGCGCTACTTGCCCGACCGCTTCGACGGTCGCCGCGACCGCGTCGCGGCCGTCGTACCACGACACCATCTGCCGGTCGGTCGCGGCGCGCGTCGTCCCGGCATCGCGCGAGCCGGCCAACAGCCCGCGGCCGAGCGGCGACCACGGCGTATACGCGATGCCTTCCTCGATGCACAGCGGCAGCATGTCGCGCTCGTCGTCGCGGCAGATCAGGCTGTACTGGCTCTGCATCGACGCGAACCGGGCGAGGCCGTGATGCCGCTGGAATGCGAGCATCTTCATGAACTGCCACGCGTGCATCGACGACGCGCCCAGATAGCGGACCTTGCCGCTCCTCACGATGTCATCGAGCGCCTCGAGCGTTTCGTCGATCGGCGTGTCCGGGTCGAAGCGGTGGACGACGTAGAGATCGACGTAATCGGTTCCGAGACGCTGCAACGACGCGTCGATGCTCGCGAACAGATGCTTGCGCGACAGCCCGCGCGCATTCGGGCCGTCGCCGGTCGGAAAGAACGCCTTGGTCGCGATCACCACGTCGTCGCGCACCGCGAAGTCGCGCAGCGCGCGCCCGAGAATGCGTTCGCTCTCGCCGTTCGAGTAGATATCCGCCGTATCGAAGAACATCACGCCCGCATCGAGCGCCGCGCGGATGAACGGGCGAGCCGCGTCCTCGGTCGCGACCCACGGCCGCCACGACGGATCGCCGTAGGTCATGCAGCCGAGGCACAGCTTCGATACCTTCAGCCCGGTGGTTCCCAGTCTCACGTATTCCATCGGTTCATCCTGTGTGGCGATAGCGGTCAGCGCATGCCGCCGATCGTGTAGCCGCCGTCGACGAGGATCGATTCGCCGGTCACGAAACGCGCTTCGTCGCTGCACAGCCAGACGGTCGCGTCGGCCACGTCCTCGGGGGTGCCGATCCGCCGCGCGGGCGTGAACGCGGCGAACGGTCGAAACATCTCGTCGTCGCCAAAGCGGCGCGCCATCGGCGTATCGATGATGCCGGGGTTCACGTTGTTGATCCGGATGCCGTGCGGGCCGCCTTCGAGCGCGACCGCGCGCACCAACGCATCGAGCGCGCCCTTGCTCGCTGAATAGGTCGACGAGCCGGCCAGCGCGCCCTTCGCGAGCCAGGACGACGTATTCACGATCGTGCCGCCGCCGTGCGCGAGCATCGCTTCCATCTCGTATTTGATCGACAGCCACGTGCCCTTGAGATTGGTGTCGATCACGTCGTCGAAGTCGGCTTCGGTCTGCTCCACGATCGGCGCGAACGTGCCTTCCGTGCCGGCGTTGTTGAATGCCGCGTGCAACGCGCCGTAGCGCTCGACCGTCGCGTCGACGAGTGCGCGCACGCCATTGGCCGAGGCGATATCGACGACGATCGCGAAGGCCTCGCCGCCGCGCTTGGCGATCGCGCGCACGGTGTCGTCGAGCGGGGCCGCGCGCCGCCCGGCGACGACGACGCGGGCGCCATCCCGCGCGAACGCGAGCGCGGCCGCCCGGCCGATGCCGGTGCCGCCGCCGGTGACGAGCGCGACGCGTCCGTCGAGCCGGGGCCGCGTCGGGGTAGAAGGGGTTGATAAGATGCGCGAATCGGACATGATGGGTGTTGCTCCACGTCAGGGTGAAACGGGCCGGCCGGCTGGCCGGCGCTCAGTCTTCGCCGGCCGGGATCGTCAGCGGCGCGCCGGGCGTGCCGGCATAGAACACGATTAGCTCGGCGGGCTCGTTGCCGGTCTCGCCGCGATGGGCGCCATCGACCATTTCCGGCACCACGTCGCCCGGGCCGAGCGCCAGCCGCTTGCCGTCGCTTCGGCGTACGGCGGTCAGGTGGCCCGACAGCACGTAGCCGATGTTGATCGACGGATGCGTATGCCAGGGCAGTACGGCGTGCGGCGGGAGGGTGTAGCGGACGACCGTCACTTCCGGCTGATGTATCGGGTATGCGCGATACGGCGAGCCGTCCCACGCGTGCGTGGTTTGCAATAGCACCGTTTCGGCGGCGCGGGGGCGGGCGTCGGACGCTTGCGCGAGCGCGGGCGACGACGTACCGGCAATGATCGACGCGGCCGCGGTGGCGGCCCGGAAAGCGACGGAAAACAAGCGCGGCTTCATGGCGTGCGGCCCGTTCGGGCGGATCGTTCAGGACAGCGTCATTGTGCGAAGCGGATCGGCATGCGAATAGCGCCGGTTTGGTTGAAACCGATTCAACTTGACCGACCGGCGTCTCGACGCCATTGATGGACACCCGGACGTTCCGGGTTCGACGGGAGTACCGAATGGATCGTTTGAAGGCGCTGACGGTATTCGTCCGCGTGGCGGTCGCGGGCGGGATCAGCGCGGGCGCCCGCGAGCTCGGCATGACGCCGCAGGCGGTCAGCAAGCAGGTCGCCGCGCTGGAAGCTTTGCTGAACGTGCGGTTGTTCCAGCGCTCGACGCACCGGATCGCGCTGACGGCCGAGGGCGAGCGCCTGCTCGCGCAATGTCGCGGCGCGGTTGGGGAACTGGAGACCGCGCTGCGCATGCTCGACGACGATCGCGCGCAAGCGGTCGGCACGATCCGCGTCGCGGCGCCTTACTCGCTGGCGCGGCGCTTTCTCGCGCCGTTGCTCGGCGAGTTTTGCGATCGGCAGCCGGGCGTCACCGCGGAGCTGATCGTCAGCGACGACATGGCCGATATCGTCGAGCAGCGCATCGACATCGCGGTGCGGACCGGCGATTTGCCCGACAGCGGGCTGGTTGCACGGCGGGTTGCCGATCTGCAACTGGTCGTCTGCGCGGCGCCGGCGTATCTGAGCCGCCACGGCGAGCCGCGCACGATCGATGCATTGCGCGAGCACCGCTGCACCGCGTTCCTGTATCCGCGCACGGGCAAGCCGTTTCCGTGGGAGTTCCTCGTCGACGGCCGCGTCGATACGCAACAGGTCCGCCCGTTCATCGCGACCAACGACATCGACGCGGAACTCGACATCGTGCTGAGCGGCGCCGCGATCGGCCAGTTCTTCGGTTATTCGGTCCACGCGCACGTGCGCGAGGGCCGGCTCGTGCCGCTGCTGACGAAGCATGCGACCTGCCGGTACGGGCTCTACCTGTGCATGCCGCAGCGAACGCATCTGCCGCGACGGAACCGGCTGTTGATGGATTTTCTAGCTACGCGACTAGCCGAACACCCGGAGCTTGCGCCGCTCCCATTGGGGAGCGAGTCGACATGATGCGCCTTGTCAAATCATCGTAAGCGCGAATTTAACCCCACCTAGAATCGAAAGCTGAACGAGCGCAGGCTTGCGTCCGCAACTACAACTTGCGGA
>NZ_LOYJ01000088.1:0-49374 GCF_001526245.1 Burkholderia sp. MSMB1498 | reverse complement strand
GCGGTTCGGCGGTTCGGCGGTTCGGCGGTTCGGCGGTTCGGCGGTTCGGCGGTTCGGCGGTTCGGCGGTTCGGCAATTGTGCGAACGGATGGACGCGCCCCGGCAAGCCGGCGATCCGGCCGCATCGAGAACCCGCTGCGGCGCGCCGGCTCGCCCGCCTCGGCGCGGCCGCGCGATGTCGTCGCACGTCGTCCGTTCGGCCGACCGCGGAAAGCCACGCGGTTTGCGGGATAATACGGGTTTTCCGCTTTCGCCCGCTTCCGCCCGAGCGCCCTCCGCCGCCACCCGTCATGTGCGGCCGCGCCGTCGGGCCGCAGCCGCCTTACCTTTCGAACGACATGACCACCGTCAACCTCGCCGCCTACCGCTTCGTCTCGCTCGACTCGATCGAGCAAATGCGGCCGCTCATCGCCGCGCGCTGCAATGCGCTCGAGCTGCGCGGCACGATCCTGCTCGCGCCCGAAGGCGTCAATCTGTTCATCGCGGGAACCCGCGACGCAACCGGCGCGTTCGTCGACTACCTGCGCCACGATCCGCTCTTCGAGGGCAAATTCGCGGACCTGCAGTTCAAGGAGAGCCTGTCCGACTCGCAGCCGTTTCGGCGGATGCTCGTGCGCCTGAAGCGCGAGATCATCACGATGAAGAAGGCCGCGATCAAGCCGGAACTCGGCCGCGCGCCGTCCGTCGACTCGCGCACGCTGAAGACCTGGCTCGACCGGGGCCACGACGATGCGGGCCGCCCGGTCGTGATGCTCGACACGCGCAATGCATTCGAAGTCGACGTCGGCACGTTCGACAACGCGCTCGACTACCGGATCGACAAGTTCAGCCAGTTCCCCGACGTGATCGAGGCGAACCGCTCGGACCTCGAAGGCAAGACCGTCGTGTCGTTCTGCACGGGCGGCATTCGCTGCGAAAAGGCGGCGATCCACATGAAGGACGTCGGCATCGAGAACGTGTATCAGCTCGAAGGCGGGATTCTCAAGTATTTCGAGGAAGTGGGCGGCGCGCATTATCACGGCGACTGCTTCGTGTTCGATTACCGCACGGCGCTCAATCCGCGCCTCGAGCCGACAGCCGACGTCACGTGCTTCGCATGCCGCGCGGTCGTGCCGGCCGACGCGCAGCAGTCGCCGCTCTACGTGCCCGGCAAGTCGTGCCCCGCATGCCATCCGGGCGAGCGCGCGGATCGCACCGCCGAGCCGGCGCACGCCGCCTGACGCCGCGCGCCTTCTTCGCACGCCGCATTCGATGACGGACTATCGCGGGCGCTTCGCGCCGTCGCCCACCGGCCCGCTGCATTTCGGCTCGCTCGTCGGCGCACTCGCGAGCTGGCTCGACGCGCGCGCGTGGGGCGGCGCGTGGCTCGTGCGGATCGAGGACATCGACGCACCGCGCACGGTGCCCGGAGCGGCCGAGGACATTCTCGCGACGCTGCGCAGCTTCGGCTTCGTCCCCGACGAGCCGCCCGTCTGGCAAAGCACCCGCGTCGCGCGCTACGCGACCGCGCTCGAACGGCTCACGGCCGCGGGGCTCGTCTATCCGTGCGGCTGCTCGCGCAAGGAAATCGCCGATTCGCTGCGCGCCGCGCACGAGCGGCACATGACGCTCGCGTATCCCGGCACCTGCCGCAACGGCCTGCACGGCAAGCCCGCGCGCGCGTGGCGGCTGCGCGTGCCGGACGGCGCAACCGCCGTCGTCACGTTCGACGATCGCTGGCAGCATGCGCAGACGCAGGATCTCGCGACGGAAGTCGGCGACTTCGTGCTGAAGCGCGCGGACGGACAGTGGGCGTACCAGCTCGCGGTCGTCGTCGACGACGGCGACGCGGGCATCACGCACGTCGTGCGCGGCGCGGACCTGCTCGACTCGACCGCGCGGCAGATCTACCTGCAGCGCTGCCTCGAGCTGCCGACGCCGCACTATCTGCACGTGCCCGTCGTCGTCGATGCGAACGGCGAAAAGCTCAGCAAGCAAACGGGCGCGACGGCGCTCGATCCCGCCGCGCCGCTGCCCCCGCTCGCCGCGGCCGCGCGGCATCTGGGGCTCGCGCTCGACGAGGCGGCGTGCGCGTCGCTCGGCGCGTTCCAGCCGGCCGCGATCGCCGCGTGGGACGCGCGGTTCGGACCGAACGCGCGTCGATGACGAGGCGCGTGGCGCTCGGCCGCGACGCGTAGCCTCGTCGCTCTGCCCGTCGCTCTGCCCGCAACCGCCGGTTCGCCGCTATCGCGCTCGTTCACCCACTACGCAGTACGCAGCCGCCGAGCCCGCGCGGAGCGGTTCTCTCGAGGCCCGACCGAGACACCGCCGCCATTCTCCCTCGGCCCGCCCGCTCTCGATCGGCCATGCAAAACGAAACGGGCGGATGCTCACGCACCCGCCCGTTTCTCATTGGCCTTGGCGCCGAGCCCGGCGTGACGCACCGTCACGCGCGACGCTCGGCCCCGCGCGTCACGACGACGTCTTGCGCGGCATCCCGAACCCGCCGAGCAGCGCGGCAAGCGGCTGCTTCGGCGCCTTCTTCTCCGGGTGCACGGGCTTCGCCTCTTCCGGCTGGCTCGCCGCAGGCGACGGCACGTACGGCTTCAGGAAGAAATCGTCGATCGGCGCATCGCGGCGCGAATGATGCGAGCGCTCGCCGCCCGCCGAGCGGCGGCCCACCGATGCGCCTCCTCGGCGCTCGTCACGGTCGCGCTCGCGGCGGCCGCCGCGGTCGTCGTGGCGATGGCGCGGCAGGTCGAGCTCGAGCGCCTCGAGCGGCAGCGCGCGCTTGATCAGCTTCTCGATGTCGGCGAGCTGCTTGCGCTCGTTCGGGCTGCACAGCGACAGCGCGTCGCCCGACGCGCCCGCGCGCCCCGTGCGGCCGATCCGGTGCACGTAGTCTTCCGCGTTGAACGGCAGATCGAAGTTGATCACGGCCGGCAGCTCGACGATGTCGAGCCCGCGCGCGGCGACGTCGGTCGCGACGAGCGCCTCGATCTCGCCGCGCTTGAACGCGTCGAGCGCCTGCATCCGCTCGCTCTGCGAACGGTCGCCGTGAATCGCCGACGCGACGATCCCGTCGCGCTCGATCTGGCGCGCGAGGCGGCTCGCGCCGATCTTGCTGTTGCAAAACACGATCACCTGCTTGAGCGAGCGACCGCGGATCAGCTTGACGACGGCCGCCTGCTTGTCGCCTTCGGCGACGTCGTAGACGACCTGCGTGACGTTCGTCGCCGTCGCGTTGCTGCGCGCGACTTCGATCGTCTGCGGGTTGCGCAGGTAGGTCGACGCGAGCTTCTTGATTTCCGGCGAGAACGTCGCCGAGAACAGCAGCGTCTGGCGCTCCTTCGGCAGCAGGTTCAGGATTCGCTGCAGGTCGGGCAGGAAGCCCATGTCGAGCATCCGGTCCGCTTCGTCGAGCACGAGGATCTGCACCTGGCCGAGATTCGCGGTCTTCTGCTGGACGTGGTCGAGCAGGCGGCCCGGCGTCGCGATCAGAACCTCGACGCCGCGGCGCAGCTCGGCCATCTGCGGATTCATGTCGACGCCGCCGAACACGACCGCGCTGCGCAGCGGCGTGTGCTTCGCGTATGCGTGGACGTTCGCGGCGACCTGGTCGGCGAGCTCGCGAGTCGGCGTGAGAATGAGGGCGCGCACCGGATGGCGGGCGGGCGACGCGCTCGTGTTCGCCTGCGGCAGCAGGCGCTGGATGATCGGCAACGAGAAGCTCGCGGTCTTGCCGGTGCCGGTTTGCGCGGCGCCCATCACGTCGCGGCCGGACAGCACGACCGGAATCGCCTTCGCCTGAATGGGCGTCGGCGTCGTATAGCCCTGATCGGCAATCGCTTTCAGGATCTCGGCGGCAAGGCCGAATTGATCGAACGTCGCGTCGACAGGCTTGGCAACAGAATCGGACATGGTGGCGTTTCGCTCAAAAGGCGCGGCGGGACATCTAGCGCGCGGCATGCTCGCTCGCGAGACACGCTGCGCAAACCACTTCGGAATGAAGACGAAGCCGCGGCGCGCCGCAGGGCGCCGCCGGCGCTTGAGGCCGTCCGGGCCGCGCGCGGGGCTTCCGCGCGCGGGGCTTCGTCCGGCAGGAGTGCCGGCAGAAAGGGCAGCATTGTAGCATCCCTCGCGAAAGGGTTCCGCCGGCCCGTCCCGCGCGGGCGATCCTGCGGGTAGATCCGTGCGGCGGCGATGCGGACGACGGCCTGCGGCAGGCGCCCGAACCACCGCGCGGCCGCACGGCACTCAGGCGCCGCGATACGGCCGCGGCGCGGGCCAAGCCGATCGATGCGGCGTCGCGCCAAGCGCCGGATGCAACGTCAGACGCCGAACGCCGGCCCCCCAATCACAATAACCCGATACCGAACGCCAAACGCCGAGCGACGACGAAGAACCGAGCGACAAGCACGAAGCGCACGCCCTCACGCGGCAGCGCCCTCCCGCCGTTCAATCCTTCTTGCGCTTCTTCTGAATCTCGCTGCAGCCGCCGAGCACGGGCGGCGCCTTCTCGTCCGCGATTTCGTCGTACAGATTCGCGTCGCGCCCCTTCGTCCACCAGACGTAGCGGCCCGCCTGATAGCGCGCGCCCGACGCCGACACGGTGTCGACGAACAACAGCGGCGTCCCGTTGACGGGCACGAGCGCGAAGCTCTGGCCGTTGTCCGCGCGCCAGTACGACACCCGCACCGGCTTCGGCTCGTTCGCGCACCGATAGACGATGGTTTCGCGCGCGTCGGCGTCGATTTCCTCGACGGTCAGCCGCGCCGCGTGCGCCGCACCCGCCGCCGCGCACAGAGCGGCGACGCCGATCGCCGCCTGCGTTGCCTTGTTCATGCCTTTCCTCTTCAAGCGATGGACGCGCGCCGCACGAGCGCCGCGCGCCGGTCCGTCAGTCCGGATCGATGACGCCCGCGCACGCGTCGGTCGGCGCCGCCGCGACGTGGCCGACGACGGGCACGATCTTCAGCCCCGCCGACGCGATCCGGCACGGCGCGGCGGCAAGCCCGCAGCCCGCCGTCGACAGACACAACACGACGATCAACATCCACTTCATTGCCACCTCCTCTACAGCCTTCGCCGCACGCCCAATCGCGGCGCGCGGCATCGGCCCGAAACCTCGACTGCCGCCGGCGGGCCGGGGGCGTCGCAACCGCCGGCCGATCGCGGCTGCCCCGCCCGTACCGGCGCGAGCCGACGCGGGCGATGCGCGATACGTGCCGCCCGCCGTCAGCGCGCGGACACCGGCCGCACCGCGGCGGCCGCCCGCTTCGCGCGCTCGCGCGCTTCGTCGACGTTCGCGCCCGCCGCGAGCGCGACGCCCATCCGGCGCTTGACGAAGCTCTCCGGCTTGCCGAACAGGCGAAGGTCCGCGCCCGGCACCGCGAGCGCGTCGCGCACACCTTCGAACGCGACGCCCGCCTCGTCGAGCCCGCCGTAGATCACGGCCGACGCGGCGGGCGTCGCGAGCGCGGGCTCGACCGGCAGGCCGAGGATCGCGCGCGCATGCAATTCGAACTCCGACTGACGCTGCGACGCGAGCGTGACGAGCCCCGTGTCGTGCGGACGCGGGCTCACTTCCGAGAACCAGACGTCGTCGCCGCGCACGAACAGCTCGACGCCGAAAATGCCGCGCCCGCCGAGCGCGCTCGTCACGCGATGCGCGATGTCGCGCGAGCGCTCGAGCGCCTTCGCGCTCATCGGCTGCGGCTGCCACGACTCGACGTAATCGCCCGCGACCTGCACGTGCCCGATCGGCTCACAGAAATAGGTGCGCGTCTCGAGGCTCGCCGGGTCGATCGCGCGCACCGTGAGTTGCGTGATCTCGTAATCGAACCGGATGAAGCCCTCGACGATCACGCGGCCGTGATTCACGCGGCCGCCCGCCATCGCGTACTGCCACGCGGGCTCGACGTCGGCGTCGCTCTTGACGACCGACTGCCCCTTGCCCGACGACGACATCACGGGCTTGACGACGCACGGGAAACCGATCTGCGCGACGGCCGCCTTGAATTCGTCGAACGATTGCGCGAACGCGTACGGCGACGTCGGCAGCCCGAGCTCCTCGGCGGCGAGCCGGCGAATGCCCTCGCGATTCATCGTGAGCTGCGTCGCGCGCGCGGTCGGGATCACTTCGGCCACGCCGGCCGCTTCGATCGCCGCGAGCGCATCGGTCGCGATCGCCTCGATTTCGGGCACGACGAGATGCGGACGCTCCGCGTCGACGAGCGCGCGCAGCGCGGCCGGGTCCGTCATGTCGATCACGTGCGCGCGATGCGCAACCTGATGGCCGGGCGCGTTCGGATAGCGGTCGACGGCGATCACTTCGACGCCGAGCCGCTGCAACGCGATGATGACTTCCTTGCCCAACTCGCCCGCGCCGAGCAGCATGACGCGCGTGGCGGACGGCGAAAGCGGCGTGCCGAGCCGCTGACCGATCTGCATGAGATTTCCCGCTGGATGATGGATGGCGAAAACGACTCGCGATGCTATCACGCGAGGCGCGCGCGCCGCCGGCCGAATTGGCGGATGCGCGGGCGGGCGCGCCGGCAACACGGCGCTGCGCGCGCCCGCGCCGCGCCGTGGCTCGAGACGCACGGTGAAACGGCCGGCGCCGCGCCGCCACGAGGCTCGGCGGCCGCGCGGCGGCCGCGTTGCCCTTGCCCTTGCCCTTGCCCGCGCCCGCGCCCGCATCATCCGCGCTGTTCACGACACGCGGCGTTCGCCGCAGCTTCCATGACTTCGCGGGCCTACGCCACGAGCATGTCGCCTCGCCGTCCGCCGGCGGCGGGTCGGCCCGTCGTCGCGCGCGACGGCGCCGACGTCGCGGAGCCATGCGCGGCCCCGGCGCATCGACCCAACTCGCGGCGAGCGCCGCGTTCCCTCGTGGCGAGCGCCGCGTTCCTTTTCGCCGCCGGCGCGCCGCGCCTCGCAACAACCCGAGGCCGATCCTCAACGCCGCGCCGCATTGCCGGCGAACCGCGCAAGAAACGCACCGCATCATCGCCGCAAAACACATGAACGAACGCGTGCGGCGACTGTCCGCTCGCATCCGGCGACGCTAGTGCGTTACCCTTACGGCTTCGCCCGCAACATTGAAAATTCGAAGAGGAACGAGGTCATGTTCAATTCATCCGCAGCCGCGCGCATGCGCTTTCGCATCGTCCGCTCGCTGCGCGCGCCGCTCGGCGCGCTGACCGTCGCCGCGCTTCTCGCCGCCTGCACGATGCCGACTCATCCCGACTCGAGCGCCCCCGCCCCCGATCCGTTCAATCCCGCGACGATCCAACTGATCGACGACACGAGCTGGGAGCTCGTCGGCTGGCGCAACGCCGACGGCTCGCAACGCGACATCCCGCACGGCGACAACGGCGAGCCGATCAAGCTCGCGCTGTCGACGCAAACGGGCGTGCGGCGCGTGGCCGGCTTCTCGGGCTGCAACCGCTACATGGGCGCCTACGACGTGAAGAACGGCGTGCTCGCCTTCGGCCCGCTCGTCGGCACGCGGATGGCGTGCGCCGCGCCCGCGCGCAGCGCGCTCGAGCGCGACTACCTCGCCGCGCTCGCCCACGTCTCGAAGGCCGGCGTGCAGATGCGCGAGCCGCAGCAGTTGATCATCGTCACCGACGACGGCGCGACGCTCACGTTCGCGCGCCGCGACAGCAAATAAGCCGCGTCACGCGACGCACGGCGCACGGCCCGGCCGGCGAACCGGACGGCGGGCGTCCCCGGCGCGCCGCACGGGAACGGCGCGGCGACGCGCGCCGTTCCCGAAAACATCGTCGTCGACCGGTTAAACTCGACGGGTTCGCGCATCGCGCCCCGTCCTCCTCCTGTTTCTGAGCATGCAAACGGTAGTTCTCGGCTGGTTCGGCTTCTCGGCCGTCTGGTTCATTCCTCTTTTCTGGCGGCTCGTCAAGGCGATGCTGCCGGGCGGCGGCGGGCTCGCGGGCCCCGGCTCGATCCGGCTCTGGCTCGGCTTCCTGTGCGTGCTGATCGCGAGCTGCACGCTCGCGACCGCGCTGCCGGGCGACGCGACGACGAACGCGCTCGGCCATGCGCTCGCGGGCGGCTTCGAGCGCGTGCTCGGACACGTCGGCACGCCGCTCGCGATGGTCGTGCTGTTCGTCGTCGGGCTGCCGTGGCTCGTCGGCGTGCGCTGGCAGCAGGTGAACGCGTGGCTCGACGCGTCGTTCGGCATCCGCCTCGCGCGCGATCACGGCGACGACGAATCGCGCGGCGTCGCGGATCTGCCGCGCGCCGCGCTGCATCGCGACGACGACCGGCGCGTGCGACGCGCGGCCGACGTGCAGCCGACGACCGCGCACACGGTCAACTCGATGGCTCCGCGACAGAACGGCCGCTATTCGCGGCCGACGCTATGGCGGCCGAACGACGCGCAACGCGGCGAGCGGCGCCATGCCGGGGCGAGCGGCGCGGCGAAAGCCGCCGCAGAGCCGACCGCGCCCGCGGGCTGGCTCAGGCCGGGCGCGACGCCGCGGAGCGCGACGCCGGCCGCCGCGATGGCGGCAGGAACGGCTGGAGCCGCGGGAACGGCAGCGAGCGGCGCCACGAAGGCGGCGGGCCCCGACGCGTCGGGGCCCGGATTCGCGAAGGCGACAGGCAGCGCCCTGCCGACGGGCGAGCCGGCAAAAACGGCCGGCGCAGCGATGCCCGTCCACATCGCACCGAACGCGGCCCATTCGACGTCGCCCGCAAGCGGCGTGCCGAAGGCCGCCGGTTTCGCGATGCAAGGAAGCGGTGCGGGTGCGGCGAAAGCGCCGACGCCCGTTTCGGCCACGCCCGCGACCGGCGCCGTGAAGCCTGCCGGAGCGACGATGCCGGCGGGCGTGCCCCTAAAGACGGCGAGCGCCGCCTCGGCGGGCGGCGCGGCCGCGCCGCTCGGCACCGGCACTTCACCCGCGTTGTTCGCCTCGCCCGCCCTGCCCGCCACGCCGCACGCGACGTTCGTGCCGGCCTCGGCCGGCATCGCGAAGCCGATCGGCTCGACCGCGGCCGTCGCGGCAATCGGCAAACGCTCTGAAGCGCGCCCGGCCACGCCCGACCACCGCTTCGCACCGCGCCGCCCGGCGACGCACGCCGCCGTGTCGGCGGTCCGCAATCGGCCGATGTCGTTCACGCCGTCGCAACAGACGGCCGGCCCGACGCGCAACGCCGCCGCGACGTCGCCGCAGCCCGCCGCCCGCGCGCCGATGCCGACGCAGGCCGCCGAGCCGGCGCGCAAGCGTGCGCCCGGCCCGGCGCGCGCGCCGCTCTACGCATGGACGGAAAAGCCCGCGGAACGCATCGCGCCCGCGCCGAGCGTGCACGAAACGCTGCGCTCGATCGAGGCCAGCGCGGCGCGGTGGACGGCGCTCGCCAGCGCAACGGATGCCGGCGCGGCGCTGGAAACAGCGCGCGCGCCGACGGCATCGACCGCATCGCCGGACTGGGATGCCGAGACGGCCGGATCGAACGTTCCGACGGCGGCGGCGATCGCCGCCGCGAGTCCTTCCGTCGCCGAAGCCGCCGCACCGGCTGAATATGCGGCCGCGCGGGCCGTCGGCGTCGCTTCCGTTGGCGTTGGCGTTGGCGGCATGGTCGCCGCCGACCCGGTAACTGAAGCTGCAGCCGCGGACATTACCGGTTGCGCAAGCGGGATTGCTCCGGTCGAAACCGCCGCCGCGGCCGCCGTCGACCCCGCCCACGACATCGACGACGGTACGTCCGTTGCCCATGTCAGCGAGGCCGGCGTGTCCGAAGAACCGGCGTCGTCGGCGACGAACGGCCCCCATCGCGATCGCGCCGACATGGCCGCGGCGCCCGCCGTTGCGGCCGTTACCGCGGGTGTCGTTGTCCAGGGCACGATGCCGGCTGCCGAAGCCGGCACGCACGCCGGCAGTTCGGTCGAGCAAAACGCGCCATCCGCCGTCGCTTCGCCGAGCAACCCCGCAACCGCCGTTGTCCCCGTTGCGGCGGCCCCCGCGCCGGTCGGCATCGAACCCGAGCAGCCGGTCGCGGCGACAAAATTCGCGTCAGCCGCAACATCCGAAGCCATCGATGAAAAGCGTGCGGCCGACTCCGCCGACGCGATGCTGCAAGCCGTCGCCGCGCCGCAAGGGCCGGCCCCCGGCGCCGCCGACACGCCGTCGTCGAACCGAGACTCGGCGAGCGCCGCAGCCTCGGCCTCGAACGAGCAACCCCGGTCAGCCGCCTCGCCGCGCGTCATGAATGCGTCGCCATTCGCGGCGCAGACGGCATTCGCCGCGCATGCCGCCACCTCGAACAACGGCGTCGCGGATCGCACCCCGATCGCGTCCGCCGGCGACGACGGCAAGCAAGCCGCACAGCAACCGGCTGCGGCGGTCGATTCGCACGCGATGACGAGCGCATCGCCGGCCGCCGGCGACATGCGCAACTCGGTCGCACCGTGGGAGAACGTGGCCGATGCCGGCGCAACGGCCGCTTCGTCCGCGACGACGCCGAGCGAATCGCACGCGCAGCCGCAGCCAGCGCAAGCCGCAATCGCGAGCGGCACAGCCGTTTCGCTCCCGGCGTTCCCAGGGGTGCCGGCAAGCGGCGCGGCCGTCGCGCTCCCCCGTTCGGCAGACGCCGCGCGCCCCGCGACGAGCGTCCAGCGCAGCGAGACGCAGGCCGTGGCGGAAACTTCGGCTGCCCAGGTCCCGGAACAGGCTGAGGCAACCTTATCGAACGACTCGAAGGACGGGGCTGCGCCGACACCGGCTGCATCGCCGGCCGCATCGACAACGTCGAGTGCGTCGGCCCCGGTCGACTCGACGTCTCCCGCAGCGCCCGCCCCGGCGGGCGACGCAGCCGCAGGCGGCGCCGTCGGCATCGTCGGTGCGGCATTCGGAATGCTCGGTGCCGTCCGCGCGGTTGCCGAGGTCGCCGAGGCCGCCGGGGTCGCCGAGGTTGCCGAAGCCGCCGGGGCCGACGCGGCTGCGCCGGCCGCCACGGCAAGCGCAAGCACAAGCGCCCCGGTGACGCCCGCCGGCCCCCCCGCGATCGATCGAGCGGCATCCGCCGCCGTGCCGCCGTTCGATGCGTCGACGGCGGCCGCTCCGACGGCGGCCTTCGGCGCCGCCAGCGGCCACGCTGGACCGACTTCCGCTGCGGCGTCGCCCGACGCCATTGCGCCGAGCAGCGTAACCGCAACGCTCCCCGGCGCGGCCGTCCCGGCCGCCCCCGCCGTGCCGACTGCGCCCGCGAGCACGGCTGCGGCGAGCACGGCTGCATCATCGGCCGGTGTGCCGAGCGTCCCGCGAGCAAGCGCCGCCGCCACGAACGTCGCCCCGTCGACCGCCGCGGCAGGCAATGCCGCTCAGAACGTTGCCGCTGCGCCTGCCGTCGCGTCGAACCCGATCGTGCCGCCCGCAGGTGCGCCGTTCGCGATGTCTAGCGTGAGCGCGCCGACAATCCCGGGGACAAGCGCCGCCGCTCCAGGCGCGACCACCGCGCCAATCACGCCGTCTATTCCGTCGCCGAACATCGCGCCGGTCGCGTCGACGCCGAGCGCCGCCGCAACGCACGCATCCGCCCCGCACGGCCACGCGACGAACGCAGCCGGGCCGGATTTCATCGCAACCAGCGGTGCGTTCCCGAGCCCGTCCGCGCCGTCCGCTGCCATGACTGCTGTCGCCGGACCGGCGGTTGCAGCGCCACCCGTTGCTGCGCCGGTAGTCGCGGCATCGACGGTCGTCACGCCGCCCGTCGTCACGCCGGCTGTGGCCGTGCCGACCGCAACCGCGCTGGGCGCGACGCTGCCGTCGCACGCCGCCGCACCGGGAGTACCGGGAGTACCGGGAGTACCGGGAGTACCGGGAGCACCGGGAGCACCGGGAACACAAGGAACACCGAGCGTCCCCGGAACGCCGGAAGCACCACCGGCATCCGGCGCACCGGCAACGCCCGGCACGCTGCTCATCCCCCCCGCGCCGGCCGCCATCGCCGCCGCGCAGCCGGCCGCCGCCCCCACTGCCCCGGCCGAGCCCGCCAGCCCGGCCCGCCAGCCCGGCCCGAACGCGTTCGAATTCCACGCGCCCGCCGCGTCGAACGTCGAGCTGCCGACGCTCGACCTGCTCGAGCCCGCATCCGACGCGATCGAGGCGATCTCCGACGAGCATCTCGCGCATACCGGCCAGATCATCGAGCAGCGCCTGCAGGAGTTCAAGGTGCCGGTGACGGTGGTCGGCGCGTCGGCCGGCCCGGTGATCACGCGCTTCGAGATCGAGCCCGCGCTCGGCGTGCGCGGCAGCCAGATCGTCGGCCTGATGAAGGACCTGTCGCGCGGCCTCGGCCTCACGTCGATCCGCGTCGTCGAAACGATCCCCGGCAAGACCTGCATGGGCCTCGAGCTGCCGAACGCGAAGCGGCAAGTGATCCGCCTGTCCGAAATTCTCGCGTCGCGCCAGTATCAGCACTCGGCGTCGCAGTTGACGCTCGCGATGGGCAAGGACATCACCGGCAATCCGGTCGTCACCGATCTCGCGAAGGCGCCGCACATGCTCGTCGCCGGCACGACGGGCTCGGGCAAGTCGGTCGCGATCAACGCGATGATCCTGTCGCTGCTGTACAAGGCGGCGCCCGAGGACGTGCGGCTCATCATGATCGATCCGAAGATGCTCGAGCTGTCGGTCTACGAAGGCATCCCGCATCTGCTCGCGCCCGTCGTCACCGACATGAAGCTCGCCGCGAACGCGCTCAACTGGTGCGTCGGCGAGATGGAGAAGCGCTACCGGCTGATGTCGGCCGTCGGCGTGCGCAATCTCGCGAGCTTCAACCAGAAGATCCGCGACGCCGCCGCGAAGGAAAAGAAGATCGGCAACCCGTTCTCGCTCACGCCCGACGATCCCGAGCCGCTGTCGACGCTGCCCCTCATCGTCGTCGTGATCGACGAGCTCGCCGATCTGATGATGGTCGCCGGCAAGAAGATCGAGGAGCTGATCGCGCGGCTCGCGCAGAAGGCGCGCGCCGCGGGCATCCACCTGATCCTCGCGACGCAGCGTCCGTCGGTCGACGTGATCACGGGCCTCATCAAGGCGAACATTCCGACGCGCGTCGCGTTCCAGGTGTCGTCGAAGATCGATTCGCGCACGATTCTCGACCAGATGGGCGCCGAATCGCTGCTCGGCCAGGGCGACATGCTGTTCCTGCCGCCCGGCACGGGCTACCCGCAGCGCGTGCACGGCGCGTTCGTCGCGGACGAGGAAGTGCACCGGATCGTCGAATACCTGAAGCAGTTCGGCGAGCCGCAGTACGAGGAAGGCATTCTCGACGGGCCGAGCGCCGAAGGCGGCTCGCAAGACTTGTTCGGCGAGGCGCCGGATGCGGAAGCCGATCCGCTCTACGACGAGGCGGTCGCGTTCGTCGTGCGCACGCGGCGCGCGTCGATCTCGTCGGTGCAGCGGCAGTTGCGCATCGGCTACAACCGCGCGGCGCGCCTCGTCGAGCAGATGGAGGCGGCGGGCCTCGTGTCGACGATGGGCATCAACGGCAGCCGCGAAGTGCTCGCGCCGCCGCTGCCCGAATAGGCGCGCCCGCGCGCATGCGGCGCAGCGCGATCGCCGCGCCGCGCGACGCAATGCGGCAAGCACAACCCCTCGCACGCCGCGAGGGGTTTTGCTTTTTCGCGCCCGAATCAACGCCAACGGCGAACGCCGCGCCCGTCGCCCGCCCCGATCCCCGCCGGGGCGGTCAAGCGCGCCGCGCGCCGCCCGGCGTCACCGCGCCGGCACGAACTTGAAGTCGACCGGCTTGCCGAGCTCGATGCGCGCCGGATTCGGCTCGAGCCGGCCGCTCGCGATGTCGCGCCGGAACACGAACACGCTGTCGCTGTCCTGGTTGCCGACCACGAGCCACTTGCCGCTCGGATCGATCGCGAACTCGCGCGGCGTCTTGCCGAGGCTCGATTGACGGCCGACGAGCGCGAGCTTGCCGTCGGCCGCGTTGACCGCATAGATCACGATGTCGTTCGCGTCGCCGCGATTGGTCGCGTACAGGAAGCGCCCGTCCGGCGACAGATGCAGCGCGCCGCCGCCGACCTTGCCCGCGAAGCCCGGCGCCGTCATCGGCACCGTCTCGACGTGCGCGAGGCGGCCGTCGTCGTAGCGGTACACGCCGACCGACGCGTTCAGCTCGTTGGTCACGTACGCGAACCGCCCGTTCGCGCTGAACACGAGATGACGCGGGCCCGAACCCGGCTTCGCGAGCGTGTAGCGCATGTCGGTCGGGCCGATGAGCCCGCGGCTACCGTCCGGCGTGTAGCGGTACGAGAAAATCTTGTCCGCGCCGAGATCCTGCACGAACAGATACCGGCCGTCCGGCGAGAACACGGTCGAATGAACGTGCGCGCCGTCCTGCCGCCCCTTCACGGGCCCCGTGCCCTCGTGATGCACGTTCAGCACCGCGGCGCCGAGCGCGCCCGTCGCCTCGACCGGGAACACCGAGAAGCTGCCGCCCGGATCGGACGCGACCGAATAGTTCGCCGCGACGAGATACTTGCCGTCCGGCGACAGGCTCAGGTAGCACGGGTCGTTCCCTTGCGCCGACACGCGGTTGACGAACGTGAGCGCGCCCGTCTTCGCGTCGAAGTCGAACGCGCTCACGCCGCCGCGCACGCTCGCGGGGCCGGCGTCGCCCGGCAGCTCGTTGACCGCGTACACGTGGCGGCCGTCGCGGCTCGCGACGAGATACGACGGGTTCTCCGCCTTCGCCGACGACACGGGCGTCATGCCGCCCGAGCCGGTGTCGAAGCGATACACGTAGATGCCTTCGCTGCCCGAGCCCGTGTAGGTGCCGACGAGCAGGTTGAAGACGCCGCCCGCCGGGCCCGCGCTCGCCTCTTCTGCGAACGCATGGGCGCCGAAAAGCGGCAGCGCGAGCGCGAAACCTTTCATCCAGTGGCTCAACCTAAGCGGGAAAGCGAAAGGCGAAGGCGCGTGAGCGCGTCGGGTCATCGGAACCTCCTTGCATCGATTCGTCTCAAGTGATGTGATGTTGCGAAACGCGGGCCGCCTCGAGCGCCCGCGCCGCGCCGCCCGCCGGAGTATACGGGCGCCCGCTTGCCGCCGTACAGCGCGGCGCGAACGTGCCCAGATCGTGAAACGACAAGGATTGTTGGAGGATCGTCGCCCATGCCCGCCCTCATCGAAGACTACGCCCTCGTCGGCGACGGCCACACGGCCGCGCTGATTTCCCGGGACGGCTCGGTCGACTGGCTGTGCTGGCCCCGTTTCGATTCCGGCGCGTGCTTCGCCGCGCTCGTCGGCACGCCGGAGCACGGCCGCTGGCTCGTCGCGCCCGCCGCCGACGTCCGCGTGAGCTCGACTTCGCGCCGCTACCGCGGCGACACGCTGATCCTCGAAACCGACTACGAGAGCGACGAAGGCGCCGTCACCGTGATCGACTTCATGCCGCCCGGCAGCGGCTGGTCGGAGCTCGTGCGGATCGTCGTCGGCCGGCGCGGCGAGATGAGAATGCAAATGCAGCTCGTATTGCGTTTCGACTACGGCTTCTCGGTCCCGTGGGTCACGCGGCTGTCGCGCGAAGCCGGCGTGAAGGCGATCGCCGGCCCGGACACGGTCGTGCTGCGCACGCCGGTGCCGCTGTCGGGCGAGAACCTGCACACGATCGCCGAATTCACCGTGAAGGCGGAAGAGCGCGTGCCGTTCTCGCTGTCGTACGCGCCGTCGCACCTGCGGCTGCCGCCCGCGCGCGAGCCGCTGTCGATGCTCGCGCGCACCGAGAATTACTGGCTCGAATGGTCCGCGCGCTGCCCGGTGCGCGGGCGCTACGCGGCCGCCGTGCGCCGCTCGCTGATCACGCTGAAGGCGCTCGCGTACGAGCCGACGGGCGGCATCGTCGCCGCGCCGACGACGTCGCTCCCCGAGCAACTGGGCGGCTCGCGCAACTGGGACTACCGCTACTGCTGGCTGCGCGACGCGACGATCACGCTGCTCGCGCTGATGCGCGGCGGCTACTACGACGAGGCGCGCGCGTGGCGCACATGGCTCGGCCGCGTGATGGCGGGCTCGCCCGAGCAGATCCAGATCATGTACGGAATCGCCGGCGAGCGGCGCCTGCCGGAGATGGAGCTCGGCTGGCTGCCGGGCTATCACGACTCCCGGCCGGTGCGCATCGGCAACAATGCGGCGAACCAGTTGCAGCTCGACGTGTTCGGCGAAGTGATGGCGGCGCTGCACGTCGCGCGCGTGGGCGGCCTGCAGGCGGACGACACGGTGTGGTCGGTGCAGACGACGCTGCTCGCGCACCTCGAGAAGATCTGGCGCGAGCCCGACGAAGGCATCTGGGAAACGCGCGGCGGCCGTCGCCACTTCACGTTCTCGAAGGTGATGGCGTGGGTCGCGTTCGATCGCGCGATCAAGTCGGCCGAGATGTTCCGCCTGCCCGCGCCGCTCGAGCGCTGGCACGAAGTGCGCGCCGAGATCCACGCGGACGTCTGCGCGCACGGCTGGAATTCGCGGATGCGCGCGTTCACGCAGAGCTACGGCAGCGACGCGCTCGACGCGAGCGTGCTGATGCTGCCGCTCGTCGGCTTCCTGCCGCCGTCCGATCCGCGCGTCGCGGACACGGTCGCCGCGATCGAGCGCGGGCTGATGCGCGACGGCCTCGTGCTGCGTTATCACACGACCGAATACGACGACGGCCTGCCGCCCGGCGAAGGCACGTTTCTCGCATGCAGCTTCTGGCTCGTCGACAATCTCGCCCTGTTGGGCCGCATCGACGACGCGCACGCGCTCTTCCGCCGCCTGCTGTCGCTCACGAACGACCTCGGCCTGCTGGCCGAGGAATACGATCCCGTGACGCGTCGCCAGGTAGGGAATTTCCCGCAGGCGTTCTCGCACGTCGGGCTCGTGCACACGGCGTTCAACCTGATGCATCACGAGGAGGAAATGCTGCGCGCGGCCGGCCAGCCGACGCCCGCCGACGCCGTCGCCGGACGCTAGCGCCGATCACGCTTTTCGCGACAAACGTAAGACAAGGTCAGATGTCGAGGCATCGCTCGGAAATGCGGGTATGCTGCGTTGCGACACCCCTGAATGTCCGATATGATCAGTCGCGACTGATTCGATCCGACGAGCGAATCGGTCCGATTGCTGACTGACACGGCACGCCGCGACGCCCCGCGCCGCGTTCGCGCACCGTTCTCCCATCGGGAGCTCGCATGCTTTACCAATTTCACGAATTCCAGCGGGCGATGTTGAGCCCGCTGACCGCCTGGGCTCAAGCCGCATCCAAATCGTTCGCGAATCCGTCGAGCCCGCTTTCGCTCGTGCCGGGCGCGACGCGCCTCGCGGCGGGCTACGAATTGCTGTATCGGCTCGGCAAGGATTATGAAAAGCCGGAGTTCGCGATTCATCAGATCGTCAAGGACGGGCACAACATTCCGATCGTCGAGCAGACGATCGTCGAGAAGCCGTTCTGCCGCCTGCTGCGCTTCAAGCGCTACGCGGACGATTCGGGCGCCGTCGGGCAACTGAAGGACGAACCCGTCGTGCTCGTGTGCGCGCCGCTGTCCGGCCACCACTCGACGCTCCTTCGCGACACGGTCCGCACGCTGCTGCAGGATCACAAGGTCTACATCACCGACTGGATCGACGCCCGGATGGTGCCCGTCGAAGTCGGCCCGTTCCATCTCGACGACTACGTCGACTACATCCAGGAATTCATCCGGCATATCGGCGCGCGCAACCTGCACGTGATCTCGGTGTGCCAGCCGACCGTGCCCGTGCTCGCGGCGATTTCGCTGATGGCGAGCCGCGGCGAGGACACGCCGCTCACGATGACGATGATGGGCGGCCCGATCGACGCGCGCAAGAGCCCGACGTCGGTGAATTCGCTCGCGACGAACCGCTCGCATTCGTGGTTCGAGAACAACGTGATCCACACGGTGCCCGCGAATTATCCGGGCGAAGGCCGCAAAGTGTATCCGGGCTTCCTGCAGCACACGGGCTTCGTCGCGATGAATCCGGAGCGCCACGCGCAATCGCACTGGGACTTCTACCAAAGCCTGCTGCGCGGCGACGAGGAAGACGCCGAGGCGCACCGCCGCTTCTATGACGAATACAACGCGGTGCTCGACATGGCGGCCGAATACTACCTGGACACGATCCGCATCGTGTTTCAGGAGTTCCGTCTCGCCGAAGGCACGTGGGACATCCGCGGCGAACGCGTGCAGCCGGCCGACATTCATTCGACCGCGCTGATGACGATCGAAGGCGAGCTCGACGACATCTCGGGCAGCGGCCAGACGCATGTCGCGCACGAGCTGTGCACAGGCATCCCGCAGGTGCAACGCCGCAGCCTCACCGCCGAGAAGTGCGGCCACTACGGCATCTTCTCCGGCCGCCGCTGGCGCACGATCATCTACCCGCAGTTGCGCGACTTCATCCGCGAGCACGCGTCGCAGCCGAAAAAGCCGACGCCGCAGGCCGGGCCCGCGCCCGCTTCGCGGTCCAAGCCGGGCGAATCGAAATCGGGCAGTGAAACGGCGAGCGCCGCGCCCGCGAAAGCGGCCGCGCTGCGTCTGACGACCGCGAAGCGCCCGGCGGCGAAAGCCCGCGCGGCGAAGCCGGCCGCCGCCAAGCGCACCGCGGCGAAGGCCCCTTCGACGCGCGCGCCGCGCTCGCGCAAGGCCGCCTGAAGCGGGCGCCGCCGCGCGCTCCCGCCGAATCGCGCGCCGCCTCCCGCCTTCGGGCGCGAGCGGCGCGCGTTTTTTTTGAATTTGACGAATCTACGGCCGCATCCGCGCCGCAAACGATCGGAACCGGCCGGGCGCCGCCCGGCTCAGCGCCTCAGCAAAAACGCGAGCAGCAGCTCGGTGTTCATCTTGATCATCTCGGTACGCTCGCCCTGCGTGCTGAAATCACGGCCGAAGATCGCCGCGAGCGTGAAGCGGTTCGACACCATGTAGTAGCCGAGCCCCGACAGCGTCACATAGAACCGCAGCGGATCGATGTCCGTGCGGAAGAGCCCGGCCCTCTGGCCGCGTTCGAGCACGCCGTCGAGCGTCTTGACGATCGGCGAGATCATTTCGCGAATGTGCGTCGATTTCTGCAGATAGCGCGCCTCGTGCAGGTTCTCGTTGTTGAGCAGGCGCAGCAAATCGGGATGATCACGGTAGTAATCCCACACGAAATGGGCGAGCCGCGTGATCGCCTCGACGGGCGCGATGCCTTCCAGATCGATCGTCCGCTCGGCTTCCATCAGCGCGGAGAATGCGTATTCGAGCACCGCGGTAAACAACTGTTCCTTGCTGCCGAAGTAGTAATAGAGCATGCGCTCGTTGGTTTCGGCGCGGCGCGCGATCTGGTCGACTCGCGCACCGAACAGCCCCCCTGTCGCGAACTCTTCGGCCGCCGCGAGCAGGATCCGGCGCCGGGTTCCCTCTGGGTCTCTTTTGATTTTTGGCTGATTCATAGTGGCGTTTTGCTATGTGAGCCGCGTAGTCCGGCTCGCGCCGCCGGCCCTGCGTCGATCGCCGGCGGCGTGAACGGGCGCGCCATCGTTAAGGGACACCCTGCTATAGTCACGCGAAAAAGCGTTTTGATTATGGCACATGCGTTGTTAAGCGCAATGCGAAAAATCGGCGATAATTGTCGTTTCGAGAGAGATCCTGGCCGCGTTCGAACGCCCGGCCGCCGCGCCGCGCCCGCGTGCCTCCCCACGTAGTCACTGTGACCGATTCCAAGACCCTCGCGGATCGCATCGAAGATCTGCTTCCTCAAACGCAATGCACGAAGTGCGGCTACGACGGCTGCCGCCCGTACGCGGAGGCGATCGCGGCCGGCGCCGCCGGCTACGATCAATGCCCGCCGGGCGGCGTCGAAGGCGTCGCGCGGCTCGCGAAGCTGCTCGGCAAGCCCGTGATCGCGCTCAATCCGGAGCACGGCGTCGAGCGCCCGCGCCCCGTCGCGTTCATCGACGAGCAGCTGTGCATCGGCTGCACGCTGTGCATGCAGGCGTGTCCCGTCGACGCGATCGTCGGGGCACCGAAACAAATGCACACGATCGTCGCCGAGCTCTGCACCGGCTGCGACCTGTGCGTGCCTCCGTGCCCCGTCGATTGCATCGAGATGATACCCGTCACGGGCGAGAAGACCGGCTGGGACGCGTGGTCGCAGCAGCAGGCGGACGCCGCGCGCGCGCGGCACGACGCGCGCCTCGCGCGCCAGAAGCGCGAGCGCGAAGCCGCCGAAGCGCGTGCGGCGGCGCGTCGCGCGGCGGCAGCGGCGAGCGCCTCCGTGGCCGCGCCGGCTGCCGATGCGCCAGCTGCCGGTGCGTCCGCTGCCTGCACGTCCGCCACCGCCACGTCCGCTACCGCCACGTCCGCCGACCACGATCCGGAAGCGAAGAAGCGTGCGATCATTGCGGCGGCGCTCGAACGCGCCCGCAAGAAGAAGGAAGAGCTCGCCGCGCAAGGCGCGGGACCGAAGAACACCGAAGGCGTGAGCGCCGCCGTGCAGGCGCAGATCGACGCGGCCGAAGCGCGGCGCCGGCGCCTCGCCGAACGGCGAGACACGACCGACCAGCCCGGCGGCGGCGAATCGAGCGCCGCGGGCGACGCGTCGCCGACCTCGAAAACGAAGCCATAACCGCATGAACGCCAACAAACGACGCGCGATCTTCGAAACGCTGCAAAGCCTCAATCCTCATCCGACGACCGAGCTCGAATACACGACGCCGTTCGAACTGCTGATCGCGGTGATGCTGTCGGCGCAGGCGACCGACGTGTCGGTCAACAAGGCGATGCGCAAGATGTTCCCGGTCGCGAACACGCCGAAAAAGATCGTCGCGCTCGGCGAGGACGGCGTGGCCGACTACGTCAAGACGATCGGCCTCTATCGAACGAAGGCGAAGAACGTCGTCGCGGCGTGCAAGATCCTGCTCGAGCGCTTCGGCGGCGAAGTCCCGGCCGAGCGCGAGGCGCTCGAGAGCCTGCCGGGCGTCGGCCGCAAGACCGCGAACGTCGTGCTGAACACCGCGTTCGGCCAGCCGACGATCGCCGTCGACACGCACATCTTCCGCGTCGCGAACCGCACGGGGCTCGCGCCCGGCAAGGACGTGCGCGCGGTCGAAGCCGCGCTCGAGAAGTTCACGCCGAAGGAATTCGTGCACGACGCGCATCACTGGCTGATCCTGCACGGACGCTACGTGTGCAAGGCGCGCCGGCCCGAATGCTGGCATTGCGCGATCGAGCCGCTGTGCGAATACAAGCCGAAGACGCCGGCGCCCGTGCAGTGACGAACGCGCGCCGCATGCGATGCGGCGCGGTCCGCTCGACTTGCTCCGCGCTTGCTTCGCGCCTGCGCGCAGGCGTTCGATGCGAAGGCGCGTGCGTCGAAATGCCTCGTCCGATCCGGCGATGCGAGACTCGAACGCGCCTTCGGCCGATGGAGACATCGTCAATCTCGCTCGCTTCGAACAGTCGCGATGAGGCCGCGTGGCGAGGCTCCGCGCCCCGTGCGTCCCGTTCACCGCAGGCTGCATCGACGCAATCGAAGCCGTTGAGGAGACCGCGGCGCGCGGCATCGACATTCGCACCGGCCGCTCAGCCGTTCCGAACGCGGATCGCACCGCCGCCTGCACGCCTCAATTCCGAGCGCCGCGTATAGCCGCTCGATCTGCTCGGCATGCTCTGCATATGGGGCGTGCTGGGCGCGCTCGCCGAAATTGAGTACGCGGCTTGCTCCGCGCGCTCGCCGTGCTTGGCTCGCTCGATGTGCTCGGCGTAGTTCATGTGTCCGGCGTACTCCGCATGCTCGTCGCTAGGCACGCTCGACATGTTCGACGTGCCCGACGTGCCCGACGTGCTCGATACGCCCGATGCACCTGACGTGCCCGATGTACTCGATGTACTCGATGCGCCCGATACGCCCGGCGGAGTCTCCGTCGCAAAAGCGCCTTCCGCGAGCGACGTCAACTCCCTCCCCACGCTCGCCCTCCGCCCCGCTCGATCGACAAGACGCCCCACGCGCCACCCCGCGCGCGTCACGCGCTCGCGATCGTCGACGGCGGCGCTTCGTCGGCCGGATTGCCGGCACGCACGAGCCACAGCACCGCCGCAAGGATCGCGACGCCGCCCGCCCATTGCAGCGGCGTCAGCGTCTCGCCGAACAGAGACGCGGCAAGCGCGACCGTCACGACAGGCTCGAGCGTCGACAGCATCGACGTTCGAGCGGCGCCGAGCCGCTCGAGGCCGGCGAAGAACGCGAGCATCGCGGCGACCGTCGACACGAGCGCGATCGCGACGAGCGCCGCCCAGCCGGACGCCGCGCGCGGCCAATGCGGCGGCGAGTCGAACGCGGCCGTGCGCGCAAGCGCGAGCCCGACGAGCGTCGCGGCAGCGGCGCAGCAGATGACCGCGACGGTCGCGAGCGGATCGACGCCGCGCGTCGCCTTCGCGCCGACGACGATGTACAGCGAATAGATGACCGCCGCGCCGAGCGCGAGCGCGATGCCGAGCGGCTCGCCGCGGCCGCCGCCCACCATCAGCGCCGAGCCGGCGACGCACAGCGCGAGCGCGAGCGCCTTCGCGCGCGTGAGCCGCTCGCCGAGCCACCACGCGGCGAGCAACGTGACGAACGCCGGATACAAATAGAGCAGCAACGCGACGAGGCTCGCCTGCGCATGTTGCAGCGCGCTGAAGTAGCACAGCGACTGGCCGACGTAGCCCAGCGCGCCCATGCCGACGATCGCGCAAAGCGCGCGGCCGCGCGGCCAGCTCACGCGCCGCCGTCGCGCGATGACGGCGAGCAGCGCGCCCGCGATCGAGAAGCGGACGATCAGCAAGCCGAGCACGTCGGCGCCGCCCGCATACGCGTAGCGGCCGAAGATCGCCATCGCGCCGAACGCGGCGGCGGACAACGCGACGTACAGCGCACCGCGCAAGGCGGCGGAAGGTGCTCCGGCGGCAGCGGCCATGGCGGGAAACGAGTAGTGAAAGCACTCGATTCTAACGAGCTTCGAACGCCCGCATAAGCGGTGTTTATGCCGAATCCGCCGCCACGCGCGCAACACGCGGCGCGGCGGGCTCCATGCCCCGCGTCACGGGCGCACCGCCCGCTCGCCAGCCGGACACGACGAAACGGAAAATCATCGCCGTGCATCTGCGCCGGCAAGCCGCCGCCGGACGATTTCCCGTGCGCCGCGACCATCCGCACGCGAACCTCGCGCGGGCGATCCGCCCCGTCGCATGCGCGCTGCCCGTCGCCCGCGCACCGTATCGACGCACTTTCGGCAGCCCGGCCGCAAGCGGCGTAAAATGCGCATTCGCGCGGCCGCGACGGCCCGCTACACGCACCCCGCTTTACGATCATGTTCAATCCGAGCCGCGACGACGTGCGTCGCTTCTTCATCGACGCCTGGCGCAAGCAGCGCAAGGGCGAAATCCTCACGCCGCTCGAAGCGATGGCGGCCGACTGGATCGTCGAGCATCCCGAATACCACGCGGAACTCGAGGACGCCGAACGTTCGGCCGCGCACGACTACACGCCCGACGAAGGGCGCACGAATCCGTTCCTGCATCTGTCGATGCATCTCGCGATCAGCGAGCAATTGTCGATCGATCAACCGCCCGGCATCCGGGCCGCGCACGAGAAACTCGCCGCCCGCTGCGATTCGGCGCACGACGCGCAGCATGCGATCATGGAATGTCTCGGCGAAACGATCTGGGAAGCGCAACGGACGAACACGCCGCCCGACTCCGACGCCTATCTGCAGCGCATCCTGCAACGCGCTTCGCGCGGCTGACGCGGCGGCGCTTCGCCACCTCGCGCTTCGCTGCCTCCTCCGGTATCTTCGTCCGGTTTCGCCATCCGCTTTCGCCGCGCCGTTTCGCGGCTTCGCACCGCCCGCTCCTGCCATCCGCCCTCGAAAGCCGCTGCGACGGCCGAAGCGACGACACGGCACGGCTTCGCCCGGCGCGCGAACATCGGCGCGCACGGATTGCGCCGCAATCGCAATCGGGCAAAAAAACGAGTCCGCCGCACGCTGCGCCGTGCGCATCCTCGGGCGAGCACACGCCGCCCGCGCGTCGCGCTCCGGAAACGCTCGCACACCGGCGAGCGCCGCGCTCACCCCGCGCTTGCGCGATCGCCCGCACCGCCGCGCTCGCGATCGCATCGCACGCCGCTATCCGCGCGCTGCGCGCCGAACAAAAAAATGCCCCGCGCGAAGCGGGGCATTTTTTCGGGCGCGCGCCGCGCAAGCGGACGCACGCGACGCCGGACGTATCCGTCCTTACTTCTTGAACACGAGGCTGCCTTGCAGCGACTCGAGATACGCGGCGATGTCCTTCATGTCGGCAACCGACAGGCTCTGCACCTGCGCCTGCATGATCGCGTTGTTGCGGCCGAGGAGCGGGTTCGTCAGGCCCATCTGATACTCGCGCATCGCCCAGACCAGATAGTCGGCGTGCTGGGCCGCGAGGCGCGGATATTCCGCGTTGATCGGATTGTCGAGCTTCGCGCCGTGGCAGGCCGCGCAGTTGTGCGACTCGACGAGTTCCTTGCCCTTCGCGATGTCCGCCGCATGCGCGGTGCCGATCGCGAAGCCGGCCGCGAGCGCGAGCGCCGCCGCCGTCTTGAGTGCCGTCTGAGGCTTCTTCATGGATGCTCCTATCCCGGTGCTGAGATCAGCAAGCGCGAGCTTACTTGTAGGGATTGTTCTTCGAATCGGGCTTTTGCGCGGCGTAGTAGGCCGCGAGATCGGCGACGTCCTGATCCGTCAGCGATTCGGCGATCGCGTTCATCGACGGGAAATGGCGATCCTTCTTCCGGTAGGCCTTCAGCGCGTTCTCGAGATAAACCTGGTTCTGGCCGCCGAGGAGCGGAACCCGGTAGACTTCCGGGTAAGCGACGCGGTAGCCGTCGATGCCGTGACAGCCGATGCACATCGCGGCCTTGCTCGCCCCGTCCTTCGGGTTGCCGACCACACCGGCCGCCTGCGCGCCGGCGGCGAGCGCCGCGAGCGCCGCTGCGACAACGACATGTTTGCCGAATTTATTCATAGCTCTTGTAACCTAGCTTGAGGGGAAACTGGCGCCCGCAAAGGCAACGGCCGGCGCCGTTTTACTTGTGAGGCCGCCACGCAGGCCAAAAAAACGGCCAGATTGTACCGCGTCGCCGGGGAATGCGTCCACCATGCGGCCCCGCCGAGTGCGCCCCGCACGATACACCGCGCGCGCGAAGCCGTCGGCGCTTCTGCCTTATACTGGGATTTTTTCGCCGGAAGCTCGCCGCCATGCGTTTCGAAGGTTCCTCGCACTACGTCGCGACAGACGATCTGAAGCTCGCCGTCAACGCCGCCCTCACGCTGCAGCGCCCGCTCCTCATCAAGGGCGAGCCGGGCACGGGCAAGACCATGCTCGCCGAGGAAGTCGCCGCGGCGCTCGGCATGCCGCTCTTGCAGTGGCACGTCAAGTCGACGACGAAGGCGCAGCAGGGCCTCTACGAGTACGACGCGGTATCGCGCCTGCGCGACTCGCAGCTCGGCGACGAGCGCGTGAAGGACATCGCGAACTACATTGTCAAGGGCGTACTTTGGCAGGCGTTCGACGCCGAGCGCCCGAGCGTGCTCCTCATCGACGAGATCGACAAGGCCGACATCGAATTCCCGAACGACCTGCTGCGCGAGCTCGACCGGATGGAGTTCCACGTGTACGAGACGCGCGAGACCGTGCGCGCGAAGCACCGCCCGCTCGTCATCATCACGTCGAACAACGAGAAGGAGCTGCCCGACGCGTTCCTGCGCCGCTGCTTCTTCCACTACATCCAGTTCCCCGATCCGTCGACGATGCAGAAGATCGTCGCGGTCCACTACCCCGGCATCAAGCAGGACCTGCTGCGCGCGGCGCTCGAGAGCTTCTTCGAGTTGCGCGGCGTGTCGGGGCTGAAGAAGAAGCCGTCGACGTCCGAGCTGCTCGACTGGCTGAAGCTGCTGCTCGCCGAGGACATCCCGCCCGACGCGCTGCGCTCGAAGGACCAGAAGCAGATCGTGCCGCCGCTCGCGGGCGCGCTGCTCAAGAACGAGCAGGACGTGAGCCTGTTCGAGCGGCTCGTCTACATGAACCGCCATAACCGCTAGGCGCGCGGGCGCTGCGAGGAGACACGCGAGATGAGCCGCCGGATTTCAGCCGCCACGAGCGCGAACGAGCGCGCGACGCGCGTTTGCCGCCCGGCTCGCCGCGATTGCGCGAGGGCCCGCCCATGCTGATCGATTTCTTCTACTCGCTGCGCGCCGCGAAGCTGCCGGTGTCCGTCAAGGAATACCTGACGCTGCTGGAGGCGCTCAAGGCGCAGACGATCGAGCCGTCGCTCGACGCGTTCTACTATCTCGCGCGCATGACGCTCGTGAAAGACGAGCAGTACTTCGACAAGTTCGACAAGGCGTTCGGCGCGTACTTCCACGGCGTGTCGGCGCTGCCGTCGGACGCGTTCGACATCCCGCTCGACTGGCTCGAAAAGCGCCTCGAGCGCGAGCTCACGCCCGAGGAGAAGGCGCAGATCCAGTCGCTCGGCGGCCTCGACAAGCTGATGGAGCGCCTCAAGGCATTGCTCGACGAGCAGAAGGAGCGCCACGAGGGCGGCAACAAATGGATCGGCACGGGCGGCACGTCGCCGTTCGGGCACGGCGGCTACAACCCGGAAGGCGTCCGGATCGGCGGGCCGTCGAGCGGCAACCGCACCGCGGTCAAGGTGTGGGAAGCCCGCGCGTATCGCGACTACGACGACTCGGTCGAGATCGGCACGCGCAACATCAAGGTCGCGCTGCGGCGGCTGCGGCGCTTCGCGCGCGAAGGCGCGGCCGAGGAGCTCGACCTGCCCGACACCATCCGCAGCACCGCCGCGAACGCCGGCTGGCTCGATATCAGGATGGTGCCCGAGCGCCACAACAACGTGAAGGTGCTGATGCTGCTCGACGTCGGCGGCTCGATGGACGACCACATCAAACGCACCGAGGAGCTCTTCTCCGCCGCGAAGGCCGAATTCAAGCACCTCGAGTTCTACTACTTCCACAACTGCGTGTACGACCATCTGTGGAAGAACAACCGCCGCCGCCACGCGGAGCGCACGCCGACGTGGGACGTGCTGCACAAGTTCACGCCCGACTACAAGCTGATCTTCGTCGGCGACGCGACGATGAGCCCTTACGAGGTGCTGCAGCCGGGCGGCTCGGTCGAATACAACAATCCCGAGGCGGGCGCCGTGTGGCTGCGCCGTCTCGCCGACCAGTTCCCGCGCTTCGCGTGGCTGAACCCCGAGCCCGAGCGGCTGTGGGAATACCGGCAGTCGATCTCGATCATCCGCGACGTGCTCGGCGACCGGATGTATCCGCTCACGCTCGCGGGCCTCGAATCCGCGATGCGCGCGCTGAGCAAGTGACGCACGCGCCGCGCACCGCGCCTTTCACCTCCCCCAACGCATCAGACCCGACGTTTCACCGATGAGCAGTCAGCCGCCCGCCTCCAATCTGTCGCCCGCGCTCGCGCGGCTCAATCTTCTCGCGGACACGTCGCCGTCCGCGCTCGTCGCGGGCTTCGTCGCGATGATGACGGGCTACACGAGCTCGCTCGTGCTGATGTTCCAGGCGGGCCGCGCCGCGCATCTGAGCGATGCGCAGATCTCGTCGTGGATCTGGGCGCTGTCGATCGGCATGGCCGTGACGACGATCGGGCTGTCGCTGCGGTATCGCGCGCCGATCGTCGTCGCGTGGTCGACGCCCGGCGCGGCGCTCCTCGTCGCATCGCTGCCGGGCGTCGCGTACTCGGACGCGATCGGCGCGTTCGTCGTGTGCGCGCTGCTGCTCGCGGCGGTCGGCGCGAGCGGCCTGTTCGACACGCTGATGCGCAGGATTCCGTCCGGCATCGCCGCCGCGCTGCTCGCCGGCATCCTGTTCGAGATCGGCATCGAGATCTTCCGCGCCGCGCAGTTCCAGACCGCGCTCGTGCTCGCGATGTTCTTCACGTACCTGATCGTCAAGCGCGCGGCGCCGCGCTACGCGATCGTCGCGACGCTCGCGGCCGGCACCGCGGCCGCCGGCGCGCTCGGCCTGCTCGACTTCAGCCGCTTCCACGTTGCGCTCGCGCGGCCGGTGTTCACGATGCCGTCGTTCTCGCTGTCGGCGATCGTGAGCATCGGCATTCCGCTCTTCGTCGTCGCGATGGCGTCGCAGAACGTGCCGGGCATCGCGGTGCTGCGCGCGGACGGCTACGAGACGCCGTCGTCGCCGCTCATCGCGACGACGGGCATCGCGTCGCTCGTGCTCGCGCCGTTCGGCTCGCACGGTATCAACCTCGCGGCGATCACGGCCGCGATCTGCACCGGCCCGGAAGCGCACGACGATCGCACGAAGCGCTACACGGCGGCCGTCTGGTGCGGCGTGTTCTACCTCGTCGCGGGCGTGTTCGGCGCGACGATCGCCGCGCTCTTCGGCGCGCTGCCGAAGGCGCTCGTCGTATCGGTCGCCGCGCTCGCGCTGTTCGGCTCGATCATGAGCGGCCTCACCAACGCGATGCAGGACGCGCGACAGCGCGAGGCGGCGCTCGTCACGTTCATGGTCACGGCCTCCGGCCTCACGCTGCTGTCGATCGGCTCGGCGTTCTGGGGGCTCGTCGCGGGCGTGCTCACGCAGGCGATTCTCAACGCGCGTCGCACCGCCTGACGTTCGCCGGGCTCGCGTGCGCGCCGCGTTCGGTCCGCCCGGCTCGCACGCGGGCGGCGGCGCGATCGGCATCCCGATGCATCGCCGGCATGCGCGCTCGATGCGCGGTCGGCGCGCGCCGCGCAACCGTCCGCGCACGAGCGTTCGGCACCGGTTCCCGATTCGGGCCTAAAATGGAGGGCCCGGCGGCCGCGCAAGCCGCGCCGCCACGCATCGCCCCGCGCCTCGCCGCGCGGTCGTCCTCACCGAACCGGCGCGCCGCGCCTCGCTTTCGACTCGTCATGACTACCGCACTCGACCAGCTCAAGCAATACACGACCGTCGTCGCCGACACGGGCGACTTCCAGCAACTCTCGCAATACCAGCCCCGGGACGCGACGACGAATCCGTCGCTGATCCTGAAGGCCGTCCAGAAGGACGCCTATCGGCCGATTCTCGAAAAAACGGTCCGCGACCATGCGGGCGAATCCGTCGGCTTCATCATCGATCGCCTGCTGATCGCGTTCGGCACCGAGATCCTGAAGCTGATCCCGGGCCGCGTGTCGACCGAAGTCGACGCGCGCCTGTCGTTCGACACGCAGCGCTCGATCGACAAGGGCCGCGAGCTCATCAAGCTCTACGAAGCGGCGGGCATCAGCCGCGAGCGCGTGCTGATCAAGCTCGCGTCGACGTGGGAAGGCATTCGCGCGGCGCAAGTGCTGCAGCGCGAAGGCATCCGCTGCAACATGACGCTGCTGTTCTCGCTCGTGCAGGCGGCCGCGTGCGCGGAGGCGGGCGCGCAACTGATCTCGCCGTTCGTCGGCCGGATCTACGACTGGTACAAGAAGCACAAAGGCGCCGAGTGGGACGAGGCGAAGGACGGCGGCGCGAACGATCCGGGCGTCGTGTCGGTGCGCCGCATCTACACGTACTACAAGCACTTCGGCTACACGACCGAAGTGATGGGCGCGAGCTTCCGCACGACGAGCCAGATCACCGAGCTCGCCGGCTGCGATCTGCTGACGATCAGCCCCGATCTGCTGCAGAAGCTGCAGGACAGCGCCGAAACGGTCGCGCGCAAGCTGTCTCCGGACGCGGCGAAGGACGCGCAGCTCGAGCGCGTCGCGATCGACGAATCGTCGTTCCGCTTCCAGCTGAACGACGACGCGATGGCGACCGAGAAGCTCGCCGAAGGCATCCGCCTGTTCTCGGCGGATGCGGTGAAGCTGGAGCGGATGATCGACGCGCTGCGCTGACGCGCGCGGGCCCCGAATCGCGGTGCGGCGCGCGGCGCGGCGTCGACGTCCGCCGCCGCGCGGCTCGGGGCCGGCATCCGTTTCTTTGCTTGCCATTGCATGAATCGACGAAGCGCTGCGTCGCGATGCGATGCGGCGCTCTTGCATCGCGCCGGTGGCGCATGCCCGGCCGTCCGCCACCGGCACGGTTCTTTTGGGGTCCTGTTCGATCGCGGCCCTTCTCCCGAGCGCTTTCCCCGCTCGCGCGTTGCGGCCCTTTTCATTCTTCCCGTCGCTGTCATCCAGACGCACTACAATCGTTCGCACGGGTGCGACTGCGCCCCTCCCAGCCCAAGTTCAAGGAGACGACGATGCAAGTACAACCGTATCTGTTTTTCGGCGGCCGCTGCGACGAGGCGCTGAAGTTCTACGGCGACGCGCTCGGCGCGAAAGTGAATTTCATCGCGCGCTTCAAGGACGCGCCGCCGAATCCCGAGCGGCCGACGCCGCCCGAGATGGCCGACAAGGTGATGCACGCGAATTTCCAGATCGGCGACTCGGTGCTGATGTGCTCGGACGGCGATTGCAAGTCGGGCACGCAGCAGGTGCACAACGGCTATTCGCTGTCGCTCAATCCTCCGAGCGTCGACGAAGGCAAGAAGATCTTCGACGCGCTGCTCGGCGGCGGCGGCGCGGTGACGATGCCGTTCGAGAAGACGTTCTGGGCGCTCGGCTTCGGCATGCTGCGCGACAAGTTCGGCGTGCACTGGATGATCAACGTCGAAGATCCGAACATGAAGAAGTGAAGGCGGCGAACGCTTCGGAAGCCGAAGCTTCCCGCAACCGATCGACGGACGACGCCCGCGGCGCGATGCGCGCCGCGGGCGTCTTTGCTTGCGTTTCCCGCCGGAGCGGACGCGCGCTTCAGCTCTCGACGACGTCGAGATAATCCTCCGGCCGCGTGCGGTCTTCCGCATGCGCCATCCCGAGCACGCGCACGAGCGCGCTGACGACGATCGACACGACGAGATTCACGGCCAGCGCCCAGACGGCCGCGTAGCCCGGAATCGCATAGCCGAACAAATGAATCGTGAAGATCGAGCCGGCGAGCTTCAGCGAGATCGCCATCCACGTGCCGCAGACGAGCCCCGCCGCCCAGCCGAGCAGGAGCCCGCGATAGTCGAGCATGCGCGTGTAGAGGCCGAGCACGATCGCGGGCAGCGTCTGGATGATCCAGATCCCGCCGAGCAGCTGCAGCTGGATCGCGTACGTGAGCGGCAGCCCGAGGATGAACGCGACCGCGCCGACCTTCACGATCAGCGACACGAGCTTCGCGACGTTCGTCTCCTGGTCGTGCGTCATGTTGCGGTTGACGAACTCGCGATGGATGTTGCGCGTGTACAGGTTCGCGGCCGCGATCGACATGATCGCCGCCGGCACGAGCGCGCCGATGCCGATCGCGGCGAACGCGACGCCGACGAACCACGACGGGAAGAAGTGCAGGAACAACGCGGGCACCGCGAAGTTCGGGCCGAACGCCTTGAAGTACGGCGCGTATTGCGGCATGTCCTTCACGCCCGACGCGAGCGCCATGTAGCCGAGCAGCGCGAGCAGGCCGAGCACGAACGAATACGCGGGCAGCATCGCCATGTTGCGGCGAATCGTGTTGCCCGACGACGACGACAGGATCGCCGTCACCGAATGCGGATACAGAAAGAGCGCGAGCGCCGAGCCGATCGCGAGCGTCGTGTATGCGCTGAAGCCGTTCATGCTCGACGCGTCGGGCACCTTCAGCAGCAGCTTCGCGGGGGGCACCGCGCCGAAGATGTGCCCGAAGCCGCCGAGCTTCGCCGGAATCACGATCACGGCCGCGGCGATCGTGATGTAGATCAGGATGTCCTTGACGATCGCGATCATCGCGGGCGCGCGCAGGCCCGACGTGTACGTGTACGCGGCGAGAATCGCGAACGCGATGATGAGCGGCAGGTCGCCGACGAAGCCCTTCGTGTCGAAGCCGAGCCCGCCGATCACCACTTCGATGCCGACGAGCTGCAACGCGATGTACGGCATCGTCGCGACGATGCCCGTCACGGCGACGGCGAGCGCGAGCGAGCGGCTGCCGTAGCGGGCGCTGACGAAATCGGCGGCCGTCACGTAGCCGTGGCGCTTCGCGATGCTCCAGAGCTTCGGAAACACGACGAACGCGAACGGATAGATGAGGATCGTGTACGGCAGCGCGAAGAAGCCCATCGCGCCCGCGCCGAACACGAGCGCCGGCACGGCGACGAACGTGTACGCGGTATAGAGATCGCCGCCCAGCAGGAACCACGTGACGATCGTGCCGAAGCGCCGGCCGCCGAGGCCCCATTCGTCGAGATGCGCGAGATTGCCGCGCCGCCAGTTCGCGGCGAGAAAGCCCATGATCGTCACGCCGACGAAGAACAGCACGAAGACGAAGGTCGCGGTCAGGTTCATTTGCCGTCTCCCCGCGGAACGCCCTTCCAGCAGTTCTTCGTCTTGAAGTAGACGAACGCGGTGATCACGGCGCTAATGAACACCCACATCAGTTGGTACCAGTAGAAAAACGGGAAACCGAGCCATTGCGGTTCGATCTTGTTGTACGACGGCACCCAGACCATCGCGACGAGCGGCAGGACCAGCAGCCAGAGCCAGCGTTTCGCGGCCCGGTTGGCGTCGGCATCGTGAGCCATGACGTCTCCTCTTCACATCCCGGTTATTGATATGTTCTGAACGGGTACGGCGGTGCGAGAGGAACGACACGACGGGTAAGCTGCGCCTCCCCTGGCGTCAGTCAGTATAAAAGTCGGAAATACCCTGTCATACGAGGGCGAACCCGGAGCCGGCCCCGCCGCCGCCCGCCCTTGCGGCGGCGGCGCGGGCGGCCTGCGCGGCCTCTGCGGCCTCTGCGGCCTCTGCGGCATACGCGGCCTTCGGCCTGCGCGGCCGCTTCGGCGTCAGATCGTGAACACGTCGGCGCGCTCGCCGAGCGACGCTTTCAATTCTTTCACCCATGAGCGCGCGGGCAGGCGCAGCTCGGCCTCGATCAGCTTCGCGCGCTCGGTCAGCTGCGCGAACGGCACCGATAGCGCCGGGCCCGAGAACGCGAGCGCGATCCGATTGCCGTCGTGCACTTCGGGCAGCGCGATCACGCGCTGGTCGAACGCGGCGTTCAGGTGCTTCATGTTGCGCACGAAGCTCGGATGATCGCCGAACAGGTTGATCGTCGCGACGCCCGCACCGGCCAGGCAGCCGCGCACCGCGCGATAGAACGCGACGCTGTCGAGCACCGGGCCGCGCGCGGTCGCGTCGTACAGGTCGATCTGCAGCGCGCCGATCGTGCCGCGATTCTTCGGATCATTGACGAAATCCCACGCGTCCGCTTCGTGGACGGTCAGGCGCGCGTCGTCGGGCGGCAGCTCGAACATCGATCGCGCGGCGACGATCACGGCCGGATTCAGCTCGACCGCCTCGACGTGCGCGCGCGGCAGGAAGCGATGCGCGAACTTCGTCAGCGCGCCGGTGCCGAGGCCGAGCTGGACGATGCGCTTCGGCGTCTCGAGAAAGAGCAGCCACGCCATCATCTGCTGCGCGTACTCGAGCTCGATGTGATGCGGCTTCGACAGGCGCATCGCGCCCTGCACCCACTCGGTGCCGAAATGCAGATAGCGCACGCCGCGCTCTTCGGAGAACGTGACGGGCGCGAAGCGCGGCTTGCGAGGCGCGTCGAGCACGGCAACGCCGTCGACTTCGTCGTCGAACGCGGCGCGGCTACGCTTCGCGCGGGACGGCTTGAGCTTGTCGGAGCCGTTGAACGGAGACGGCTTGCCGCGCTGGAACGCGCGCGCCTCGGCGGACGCGCGCTTGATCAATCGGGTCATGGATGAATCTCGTACTGATGTGGGTCTTCGGGCGAACGAGAGGATAGCACTCGCGGCATTGAGCACACGTGAAACGGTTGCTCGCCGCATCGGTTCGCCCCGCATTCCGCGGCACTCGACGCGAAGGATGACGAAGCAAAACGAAACGAACGGGAAACGCGCGACGGCCGGCGTCGGCGATCGCGTCGCGCGCAGCGCGTCAGGCGACGATGCCCTTCCAAATGATCAGCTTCTGGTCGAACGACAGCGTTGCATTGGCCGGGCTCGACGATGGCAACACGAGCGTATCGAACCCCGCCGCGCGAATGATCGCTTCGAACCGCCCCGCCGTCTTGCCGTTGAAGCACACCTTCTTCAGCGACGGCGCGACTTCCCGCAGCGAATCGAAATCATTGGGCTTCGCATGGCGGATCGCCGAATCGAGGCTGCCTTCGCGGTGGCACGCAGCGAGCACGTCCCAGATGCCGAAGCCGTGCGCGAGCACGCGCGCGAGACGCGCGTCGTACGGCAATTCATGCAACGCAGGCTCGCCGAGCGCCGCCCCGAGCAGCCGCCAGAACTGATTGCGCGGATGCGCGTAATACTGCGCGGCCACGAGCGACGCCTCGCCGGGAAAGCTGCCGAGAATCAGCGTGTGCGTGCCGGGCGCCACGACGGGAGGAAAGCCGCGCAACATCACGCGGCCTCGCCGCCGCGCGCGCGGCGCGCGCCGGGCGCATCGAGATGCCGCCACAACGCGGGCAGCATGCATTCGGTCACCATCAGCGGCTCGCCGTGCCGCTCGAACACCGAGCGGCGCGCGGCGAATGCGTGCGGCGCGATTTGCGCGCGCTCGAGCGCGCGCGACGCGAGCGCGAACAGCGAATGGCCGGCGATCACGCGCCGGCTCACGAGCGCCGAGCGCGTCACTTCGGGATCGCTGTACAGCAGCTCCGCGAGCGGCCGCGTGCGCAGCCGCCGCATCGCCTGCCACACGCCCTTGCTCGCGGCGAGCGGCGCGATGCTGTGCGCGGCGACGAACGGCGTGCCGTCGACCGCGAGCACGACTTCGCGCACCCACACCGGCGTGCGCGGCGCGCATGCGAGCGCCGCGTGCTCATCGGCCCACGGCGTCGCGACGGTCTCGCGCGTCACGCGCACCGTCACGCGGCCGAGCCGCGCGAGGTGCGCGGTCAGCGAGCCGCCGCGCGTGAGCCAGTCCTTCTGCGCGCTCGACGCGCCGGGGCGCGGCGTCTCGCGCCAATGCGCGTCGGCCGCGTCGAAACGCATCCGCGCCATCACGCCGCGCGCGACAGCAACAGCGCGTTGGTCCGCTTCACGAAGCTTGCCGGGTCCTCGAGCGCGCCCCCTTCGGCGAGCAGCGCCTGCTCGAACAGCAGATGGCACCAGTCGCCGAAGTCCGCGCCGTCGGCCTTCAGCGCCTTGACGAGCGGATGCTCCGGATTGATCTCGAGGATCGGCTGGAACGACGGCGCGTTCTGGCCCGCCGCCTTCAGCATCCGCTGCAGGTAGCCGCTCATGTCGTTGTCGTCGGCGACAAGGCACGACGGCGAATCGGTGAGCCGGAACGTCACGCGCACGTCCTTCACCTTGTCGCCGAGCGTTTCCTTCATCTTGTCGACGACGGGCTTCATCGCCTCGCCCGTCTGCTCCTGCGCCTTCTTCTCGTCGTCGTTCAGCGCGCCGAGATCGAGGTCGCCGCGCGCGACGCTCGCGAGCCCCTTGCCGTCGAACTCGTGCAGGAACGACAGCATCCATTCGTCGACGCGATCGGTGAGCAGCAGCACTTCGACGCCCTTCTTGCGGAACACTTCGAGATGCGGGCTGTTCTTCGCGGCCTGCCACGTGTCGGCCGTCACGTAGTAGATCTTCGTCTGCTCGGGCTTCATCCGCGCGACGTAATCGGCGAGCGGCACGTTCTGCTCGTCGGTGTCGCCGTGCGTCGACGCGAAGCGCAGCAGCTTCGCGACGCGCTCGCGATTCGCGTGATCCTCGCCGACGCCTTCCTTCAGCACCTGGCCGAACGCGCTCCAGAACGTCTTGTACTTCTCGCGGCCGGCGTCGTCTTCGGCGTTCGCGAGCTCTTCGAGCATCGACAGGGCGCGCTTGGTCACGCCTTCGCGGATCGCCTTCACGTCGCGGCTTTCCTGCAGGATCTCGCGCGACACGTTGAGCGGCAGATCCGACGAGTCGACGACGCCCTTCACGAAGCGCAGGTACTGCGGCAGCAGTTGCTCCGCGTCGTCCATGATGAACACGCGCTTCACGTACAGCTTGAGGCCGCCGCGATAGTCGCGGTTCCACAGGTCGAACGGCGCGTGCGACGGCACGAAGAGCAGTTGCGTGTACTCGCTGCGGCCCTCGACGCGGTTGTGCGTCCACGCGAGCGGATCTTGGTGGTCGTGCGCGACGTGCTGGTAGAACTGCTTGTACTGCTCCTCGGTGACGTCGCTCTTCGCACGCGTCCACAGCGCGCTCGCCTGGTTGACGGTCTCGTCCTCGTCCTTCTCGACCATCTCGCCCTTTTCCTGATCCCACTCTTCCTTCTTCATCAGGATCGGCAGCGCGACGTGGTCCGAATACTTCTGGACGATCGATTTCAGGCGGTACGACGAGAGCAGTTCGTCCTCGCCGTCGCGCAGGTGCAGCGTGATGGTCGTGCCGCGCGCGGCGCGCTCGATCGCATCGACCGAGAAGTCGCCTTCGCCCGCGCTTTCCCAACGCACGCCCTCGGACGCGGCCAGGCCCGCGCGGCGCGTCTCGACGGTGATCCGGTCCGCGACGATGAAGCCCGAGTAGAAGCCGACGCCGAACTGGCCGATGAGCGCCGCGTCCTTCTGCTGGTCGCCGGAGAGCTTCGAGAAGAATTCCTTCGTGCCCGAGCGCGCGATCGTGCCGAGGTTCGCGATGGCCTCGTCGCGGCTCATGCCGATCCCGTTGTCGTCGATCGTGATCGTGCGCGCGGCCTTGTCGAATGACAGGCGGATGCGCAGGTTCGGATCGCTCTCGTAGAGCGCGTTGTTTTCCAGAGCCTCGAAACGGAGCTTGTCAGCGGCGTCGGACGCGTTCGACACGAGTTCGCGCAGGAAGATTTCCTTGTTGCTGTAAAGCGAATGAATCATCAGGTGGAGGAGCTGCTTGACCTCTGCCTGAAAGCTCATGGTTTGCTGAGTCATCTTGATTTACCCATTGATTGCGTCAATTACGACAGACGTTTTCGATTCACGACCCCAAAGGAGCCGGCGCGCGGCGTCATCACGCTTTCGCGACGCTCGACCGCGCCTCAAGTTGGGGCGCTCGACGGAATTTCAAGAGGCGCGGCGGTTCACGCCGTCGAGATAGCGGCCGAGGAACGCGGGCAACGCCGGATCGCCGCAGTTCGCGACGTTAAAGCGCGTCCACGTCGACGGCGACTGCTGCGGCGAGAACAGGCTCCCAGGCGTGAGCAGGAAACCCTCCTCGTGCGCGGCCGCGGCGAGCGCGTCCGAATCGACGCTCGTGTCGGCCCACAGGAACATCCCCGCCGCCGGCATCGTGAAGAGCCGCATCCCGCTGCGCTCGAGCATCCGCGCGGTCTTGTCGCGCACGCCGTCGAGCCGCGCGCGCAGCCGCTCGACGTGGCGCCGGTAGTGCCCTTCCGTCAGCACCTTGTACAGCACGCGCTCGTTGAGCTCGGGCGTCGTCATTCCGACGAGCATCTTCTGGTCGGTCAGCGCCTTCGCGAGCTCCGGCGCGCATGCAATGTAGCCGACCCGCAGGTTCGCCGCGAGCGTCTTCGAATAGCTGCCGAGGAAGATCACGCGCTTTAGCTGATCGAGGCTCGCCATGCGCGTCGCCGGATAGCTCGGCGGGCACAGATCGCCGTAGACGTCGTCCTCGACGACGAGAAAATCGTACGCCTCCGCGAGCTTCAGTATCCGGAACGCCTGCGCGGCCGACAGCGACGTGCCCGTCGGGTTGTGCAGCACCGAGTTGATCACGAGCATCTTCGGGCGCCACATCTGCACGAGATTCTCGAGCGCGTCGAGATCGGGGCCGTCCGGCGTGTACGGCATCCCGACGAGCTGCGCGCCCTGCGACGCGAAGCGGCCGAACATCTGGAACCAGGCCGGATCGCCGACGATCACCGCGTCCCCCGGCCGCACGCAGTGGCGCGCGATGAGGTCGATCGCCTGCGTGATGCCGGACACGAGCACGAGCTGCTCGGGCGTCGCGCCGATCTCGATTTCGGCCAGGCGCGTCTGCAGCTGCTGGCGCAGCGGCAGGAAGCCCTGCGCGCTGCCGAAGCCGAGCATCTGCGCGCCGGACTGCCGGCCGAGCGCGCGCAACGCGCTCGTGATCAGCTCGCCGTCGAGCCAGCGGCTCGGCAGGTAGCCGAGCCCCGGCCCCTTTTCAGGGCTGACCGTATGCAGCATGTTGCGCAGCAGCCAGACGACGTCGATCGTGTTGTGCACGGGCTGCGCCCGCCCGCCGCCCGCCGCAACGGGCGGCGGCCCCGGCGCGCGCTCGCGCACGTAGAAGCCGGAGCCGCGCCGCGAATCGAGATAGCCCTGCGCGACGAGCCGCTCGTAGGCTTCGACGACCGTGAAACGCGACACGCTCTTGTCGATCGCGAGCTTGCGGATCGACGGCATCCGCATGCCGGGCCGGAACACGCGCTCGTCGATCCGGCGGCGCGCCCACTGCACGAGCTGGTCGACGAGCGTGAGCGTCGCGGTATCGTGCGGCGCGGGAATCTGCGCGAGCGGAACGGTGGACATCGCGGGCCTCCAACTGTACCGAAGAGTATCGCGGCGATTGTACCGTTACTGTGCCGGCCCCTGCGATTACAGTTTTTTCGACGGCGATGCGACGCGGTGACGCACGCGCGCCCGAAAAACCGGTTCCGACTTCCGGCCGGGCACGGCGCACCTGATCGGCGTCGAGACGGGCGATGCGCCCGCGCTCGCGGTCGAATTCGACACGCCGGCGGGCACGCTGCGCTCACGCGTGCGCCCGCCCCGCTTCCCGCTCACTACAACCGCTCACTACAACCGCTCACGACAACCGCTCATGACAACCACTCGCGACCACGGAGCCCCCTCATGAATTCGCGCGAAACACGCGGCATGCTGCTCGGCCTGATCGGCGTGATGATCTTCAGCCTGACGCTGCCGATGACGCGCATCGTCGTCACCGAGCTCCATCCGCTCCTGAACGGCCTCGGCCGCGCGCTCGCCGCCGCGGTGCCGGCCGGGCTGCTGCTGTGGCTGCGCCGCGAGCGCGTGCCGAGCCGCGCGCAGTTCAAGAGCCTCGCCGTCGTGTCGGCGGGCGTGATCGTCGCGTACCCGGTGTTTTCCGCATGGGCGATGAAGACCGTGCCCGCCTCGCACGGCGCGGTCGTCAACGGTCTGCAGCCGCTTCTCGTCGCGTTGTATGCGGCGTGGCTGTCGCGCGAGCGGCCGTCGAAAGCGTTCTGGGCGAGCGCCGTCGTGGGCAGCGCGCTCGTCGTCGCGTACGCGCTGCGCGACGGCGGCGGCGCGCTGCAGCGGGGCGACCTGCTGATGCTCGTCGCGGTCGGCCTCGGCGCGCTCGGCTACGCGGAAGGCGCGCGCCTCGCGCGCGAGATCGGCGGATGGCAGGTGATCTGCTGGGCGCTCGTCGTGTCCGCGCCGTTGCTCGTGCCGCCCGTCGGCTGGCTCGCGTGGGCGCACCACGCGGCGCACCCGGGCCCGGTGTCGCCGCGCGTGTGGCTCGCGTTCGGCTACGTGACGCTGTTCTCGCAGTTCGTCGGCTTCTTCGCTTGGTACGCGGGCCTCGCGATGGGCGGCACCGCGCGCGTGGGCCAGGTGCAGCTCCTGCAGATCTTCTTCACGATCGCGTTCTCGGCGCTCTGCTTCGGCGAAACCGTTTCCTCGTCGACCTGGCTGTTCGCCGCCGCCGTGATCGCGACCGTCGTGCTCGGCCGCCGCGCCGCCGTGAGCACCGCGCCGCAGCCCGCTCGCGCGGCCTGATTTGACGAGCGATAATCGCCCCTTTCATTCACGACCCACGATACCGACCGAGGAGACCATGAATCCGAGCGATCTCAAGCCGCCCCACTGGGCCCTGTCCGAACGCGCACGCAAGCTCACGAGCTCGGCGATCCGCGAGATCCTGAAAGTGACCGAGCGCCCCGAGGTGATCTCGTTCGCGGGCGGCCTGCCGTCGCCCGCGACCTTCCCCGCCGAGCGCATGCGCGAAGCCGCCGACCGCGTGCTGCGCGACTCGCCCGCCGCCGCGCTGCAATACAGCGCGACGGAAGGCTTCCTGCCGCTGCGCGAGTGGATCGCCGAGCGCTATCGCGTGCGCGCGACGCAAGTGCTCGTCACGACGGGCTCGCAGCAGGCGCTCGATCTGCTCGGCAAGGCGCTGATCGATCCGGCGAGCCGCGTGCTCGTCGAGACGCCGACCTACCTCGGCGCGCTGCAGTCGTTCTCGCTCTTCGAGCCGACCTACGTGCAGGTGCCGACCGACGACGCGGGCCTCGTGCCCGACGGGCTCACGCCCGAGCTCACGAAGGACGCGCGCCTGTTGTACGCGCAACCGAATTTCCAGAATCCGACCGGCCGCCGCTTGCCCGTCGAGCGCCGCCGCGCGCTCGCCGCGTTCGCGCAGACGAGCCCGTTCCCGGTGCTCGAGGACGATCCGTACGGCGCGCTCAACTATGCGGGCGAACCGCTGCCGACGATGCTGTCGATGGCGCCCGATCACGTCGTCCACCTCGGCACGTTCTCGAAGGTGCTCGCACCCGGCCTTCGGATCGGCTATATCATTGCGCCCGAGGAGCTGCACTTCAAGCTCGTGCAGGCGAAGCAGGCAACGGACCTGCACACGCCGTCGCTCACGCAACGCATCGCGTACGAGGTGATCCGCGACGGCTTCCTCGACGAGCACATCCCGACGATCCGCAAGCTCTACGCCGCGCAATGCGAAGCGATGCTCGCGTCGCTCGCCCGGCACATGCCGCAAGGCGTGAGCTGGAACCGCCCGGAGGGCGGCATGTTCATCTGGGTGACGCTGCCCGCGCAGATCGACAGCATGCAGCTCCTCGAGGCGGCGGTGGCGAACAACGTCGCGTTCGTGCCGGGCGCGCCGTTCTTCGCGAGCGACGCGCAGAAGAACACGCTGCGGCTGTCGTTCGTCACGGTGCCGCCGGAGCAGATCGAGGAAGGCATCGCGCGGCTCGGCAAGCTGCTGCGCGAGCGCCTGTGACGCTTCTCGTTCGTTCACACATTCACGATTTCACGATTGACTCACGAGGATAGGAATCAGATGGCAAACGTCTACGACAAACTGAAGGATCTCGGCATCGAGCTGCCGGTCGCGGGTGCGCCCGCCGCCGCCTACGTGATGAGCGCGCAATCCGGCGACACCGTCTATCTGTCCGGCCACATCGCGAAGAAGGACGGCAAGGTGTGGGCCGGCAAGCTCGGCCACGACGTGACGACGGAGCAAGGCAAGCAAGCCGCTCGCGCGGTCGCGATCGACCTGCTCGCGACGCTGCACGCGCACACCGGCGACTTGAACAAGGTCAAGCGCATCGTCAAGGTGATGAGCCTCGTCAACTCGACGCTCGAGTTCACCGAGCAGCACATCGTGACGAACGGCGCGTCGGAGCTGATCGCCGAAGTGTTCGGCGACGCGGGCAAGCATGCGCGCTCGGCGTTCGGCGTCGCGCAGATCCCGCTCGGCGCGTGCGTCGAGATCGAGCTGATCGCCGAAGTCGCGTAACGCGATGGCCGCCGCTGCCGGCACCGTGACGGTGCGCTTCAAGCAGGTCGACGTGTTCACGTCGGTGCCGTTCAAGGGCAATCCGCTCGCCGTCGTATTCGACGCGCACGCGCTCTGCGACGCCGACATGCTCGAGATCGCGCGCTGGACGAACCTGTCCGAGACCGCGTTCCTCGTCGCGCCGACCGATCCCGCCGCCGACTACCGCGTGCGGATCTTCACGCCGGGCGGCGAGTTGCCGTTCGCGGGCCACCCGACGCTCGGCGCCGCGCACGCGTTTCTCGACGCGGGCGGGCAGCCGAAGACGCCCGGGCGGCTCGTCCAGCAATGCGGCGCGGGGCTCGTCGAGCTCGCGCGGCGCGACGGCGGCTGGGCGTTCGCCGCGCCGCCCGCGCGCGTGACGCCGCTGCCCGAGCGCGACTGGCCGGCGCTCACGGCCGCGCTGCGCACGGGCGCGATCGATTTCGGCGCGCCGCCGCAGGCGGTCGACAACGGCGCGCCGTGGCTCGTCGTGCGGCTCGCGTCGGCGGCCGACTGCCTCGCGCTCGCCCCCGACCGCGAGGCGCTCGCGCCGATCGCCGCCGCGCTCGGCGCGGGCGGCCTCGCCGCATACGGCCCGCATCCGGCCGACGGCCCGGCGACGTTCGAAGTCCGCTGCCTGATGACGGGCGACGCGTTCGCCGCAGGCGAAGACCCCGTGACGGGCAGCGCGAACGCTGCGATCGCGGGCCTCCTCGCGCAGGCCGGGCGCCGCCCGGGGCGCAGCTACACCGCGCGCCAGGGCACCGCGCTCGGCCGCGACGGACGCATCGCGGTCGATTACGACGACGACGCGGGCAAGATCTGGATCGGCGGCGCCGCGGTCACGCTCGTCGACGGCCGCATCCGGCTGCGGTAGGCCGCGCGTTCACCCGGCCGCGCCCGCCGCGCGGCCGGTTCCGCGCGGGCCGCGCGCGGGACCGATCCCCTCCTCACCCGGTTAGCGATATCCTGGCCGCGCTAAATTAAAGACTGACCATTCAGTAATATCGGGCCTCGTCTATTGTCTTCTTTATCGGCCCGTTTACTCGGTTATCCTGTCGGATCGCCCATGCGCGCAAGGACACGTTTCGTCCGATGAGTTCGTCCCGGTCACACGCCGCCCGCGCCGCGCGGCCGGTGCGCGCGACACGCAAGTCGCGCCGCCGCCGCGCGTTGTTCGCGATCCCGCTCCTCGGCACGCTCGCGCTCGCGCTGCTGTGGGTAGCCATCATCGCGCGTCTGTCCGTCGAGAAGGAAAGCGCGTACCGCGAGGCCGCGGCGTCGGCCGCGATCCTGTCGACCGCGCTCGAGCAGCACACGGTCAAGGCGATCCATCAGGTCGACCAGATCACCCGCTTCGTCAAGTACGAGTTCGAGAAGTCGCCCGCGCACTTCAATCTCGCGAGCACCGTCGAGAAAGGCGTCGTGCCGAGCGACACGCTGATCCAGGTGTCGCTCCTCGACGCGCGCGGCCGGCTGACCGCGAACACGGCCGACCCGCATCCGAAGCCGATCGACCTGTCCGACCGCGAGCACTTCAAGGTGCACGCGCACCGCAACGACGACGATCTGTACATCAGCAAGCCGGTGCTCGGCCGCGTGTCCCGGCACTGGACGCTGCAGATGACGCGGCGCCTGAACCATCCGGACGGCTCGTTCGCCGGGGTCGTCGTCGTGTCCGAGGACCCGACCTACTTCACGAACGACTTCTACAACAACGCGACGCTCGGCAAGGACGGCGTGATCGCCGTGATCTCCGACACGGGCGCCGTGCTCGCGCGCAGCACGGGCTCCGCGCAGAAGGTGCCCGGCACGTTCTCCGCGTCGGGCGTGTATCCGGTGTCCGAGCGCGCGTCGGGCACCTACGTCGATCCGATCGACAGCATCGTGCGCATCGTGTCGTACCGCCATCTCGACGGCTACCCGCTCGGCGTGATGGTCGGCCTGTCGCAGGCGGACGAGCTCGCCGACTACCACCACACGCGCAACGTCTATCTGCTGATGACGAGCTTCATCACGCTCGCGATGCTCGCGTTCTTCGGCGTCGCGACGGGCCTGATCGGCAAGCTGCTCGGGCGCGAGCGCGAGATGACCCAGCTCGCCGAATTCGATCTGCTCACCGGCCTCGCGAACCGCTACGCGACGCTGCGCAGCCTGCGCAACGACGTCGCGCTGCCGTCGAACCTGTCGCGGCTCGCGATTCTCTTCATCGATCTCGACAACTTCAAGACCGTCAACGACACGCTCGGCCACAACGCCGGCGACATCGTGCTGCAGATGACGGCCGCGCGCCTGTCCGACGCGGTCGTGAACGAAGGCGCGCTCGCGCGCATCGGCGGCGACGAGTTCGTCGTCGTCGTGAAGGGCGACGACGTCGAGCGGCGCGCCGAGCGCCTCGCGGAGGCGATCGTGCGGATGTTCGCCGAGCCGTTCGACGTGCGCGGCAGCTCGTTCGTGCTGCACGCGAGCATCGGCATCGCGCTGCATTCGGTGGAAAACGAAAGCGAGATCGACCTGCTGAAAAAGGCGGACCTCGCGATGTACAGCGCGAAGGACGCGGGCAAGAACTGCTATCAGTTCTACGCGCCGCATCTGTCGCATCGCGCGGATCACCTGATGCGCTGGGAACAGCAGTTGCGCGTCGCGCTGGCGGACGGGCAGCTGTTCCTCGCGTACCAGCCGAAGATCGACCTCACGTACCGCTGCATCACCGGCTTCGAGGCGCTCGTGCGCTGGGACCATCCGGAACACGGCGTGATCTCCGCGAACGAATTCATTTCGATCGCCGAATCGACCGGACTCATCGTGCCGATCGGCGATTTCGTGATCCGCACCGCGTGCGAGCAGCTCGCGCGCTGGCGCAACGAAGGCCACGACAAGCTCACGCTCGCCGTCAACATCTCGCCCGTGCAGTTTTGGCGCGGCGACCTGATCGAGACGATCTCGCGCGCGCTCGTCGAGACCGGGATCGAGGCGCGCCGCCTCGAGCTCGAGATCACCGAGACCGCGATGATGGAATACCCTGAGCTCGTGTCGGAGAAGATCGTCGCGCTGAAGAAGCTCGGCATCCGCGTCGCGCTCGACGATTTCGGCACCGGCTATTCGTCGCTGTCGTACCTGCACCGCTTCTCGGTCGACACGCTGAAGGTCGACCGCTCGTTCATCCAGGCGATCCCGGCCGACCGCAGCGTCTGCGTGATGGTGTCGTCGATCGTGCACCTCGCACGCTCGCTCGGCCTCACGGTCGTCGTCGAGGGAACGGAAACCGAGGAGCAGATCGCCTGGCTCACCGCGCTCGGCCGGATCGAGGCGCAAGGCTTCCTGTTCTCCCGACCGGTGCCCGCCGACGGCATTCCGGCCCTTCTCGCGCGCTTCGGCGTATGCGGCGGCGACAGCGCTTCCCCGCTGCGCCGGGATATCGCGAGCACCGCTAAACAATCGACGGGCGGCGACTAAACACCGCACCCTCGTTTGCGCCGCGCGCCCGGTGCGTACTCGTTTTCGCTCATACAACTACCGGTTTTCCGAGTGCACAATGGAACGTGCGACGCACATGTGGCCGCGGGTGCGTCCACGACCGCACTTGGACATCAGCATGACAATCGCAAGCGTGGAGGCCGCGTGTTGCGGCGAGCGAGAATCGCTATGGGCATTGTTCAAGACCGTGACAGGCGTTTCCGCCGTGTCGTGGGGCGGTCTTGCGATGATGGCTCAGCTCGAGCAGCATTACGTCAACCATGAGCGGCGTATCGATCCGCTTTCGTTCGCCGATCTCGTCGCGCTCGCGTGGATGATGCCCGGCCCCGTCGGCTGCAACGTCGCGGTTCAGGTCGGGCACGCGCTGCGCGGCCACGCCGGCGCGTGGATCGCCGGCATCGCGAGCGTGCTGCCGTTCTTCGCGGCGATGACGGTCTTCGCGATCTTCTACCAGACGCCGTTCGTGCGCACGCTCGCGTCGCCCGTGCTGCTGCATCACTTCGGCATGGTGCTCGCCGCGCTGATCGGGCTCACCTGGTTCAGGCAGATCCGCGCGCTGGTGCACGCGCCGCTCGAGCGCGTGATCGCCGCGCTCGCGACGGTGCTCCTCGCGCTCGCGCACAGCCCGGCCACGTTCGTCGCGATCCTGACCGCCGCGTTCGCCGTCGGCTGGCTCGCGGGCGGGCACCGCAGCAGCGAGACGCTGCGGCTCGCGCTGCCCGCGCGCGAATGGCGGCTCCTCGTATCGCTGGCGGTCCTGATCGCGCTGTTCGCGCTGCCGCTGCCGATCGAATACGAATCGTCGCTATTCTGGCCGCGCCTCGCGGGCGCCGGCATGACGCTCTTCGGCGGCGGCTTCTCCGCGCTGCCCGTGCTGAAATCGCTGTTCGTCTCGCGCGCGACGGGCATCACCGAGCAGGACTTCATGCTCGCGTTCACGCTGTCGCCGGTGTCGCCCGGGCCGCTCCTGAACGTCGTGCCGTTTCTCGGCTATCTCGAGGACGGCTGGCGCGGCGCGCTGCTGTCGACGGTCGCGCTGTTCGTGCCGTCCGGCTGCCTCGTCATCTTCGCGCGGCGGCACGTCGAGCGCCTGAAGCTGCATCCGCGCTTCGCGAGCGGCATGCGCGTGCTGCGCGCGGCCACCACCGCGTTCCTCGCGATCGCGGCCGTGCGGCTCGTCGCGAAGACGCCCGTCGAGCCGGTGTATTGGGCGACGGGCGTGATCGCCTGGCTGTGCCTCGCGCGATTCAAGGTGCCCGTCTATGCGCTATACGGCGCGGTCGCGGCCGCGTGCGGCGGCTGGCTGATTCTCGCGGCGCATGGGTGAATGCGGCCCGAGGTTTTCCGCGATCTATTGTTTCTCGTGGTTTCGCGTTGTTGATTTGAGTTGCTGATTCGAGTCGTCGATTCGCTTCACGGTCGCGTTTCGCGTCGCGCCGTACTTGTCTCCCCCTTCGTTCGCTGCGTTGTGCTTCGCTGCCGCCCGCCTCCCGCTTCGCGGCCTTTGGCGATGCGTCGCGCGCCACGTGTCCGCGCCGACGGGGCAACTGCCGTCGGCGAAATAGCGGCCCGCCCGCGCGAGCACGCCGCGCGGCACAGCGCGTTCGGCTCGCGCTCGAACACCTCCGACATCACTGCGTCGCCCCAGTCCTCCGGCATCGTGTTCCACCCGCGATGCGCAGCGTCGAGAAAGCGCAGCTAGTTCATGTCGTGCACGGCCGCGATCGGCGCGACGCCGAAGTCGGCCGGCTCGCGCACGGAAAGGCCCATCGCGAGCGCCGCCGCGACAAGCCGCGCCGCGCGCTCGGGCACCTACGACGAAGCGCGCCGCGACGCGCTTGCACAAAAAAAGAAAAAGCCGGCGTCGCGCCGGCTTTCGAAAGGGACCATCGAAGAAGAATCGGATTCCGTTCATCGCCACGCCACCGCCCTTTGCGCGATCCAGCGCGCACGCAGACGGTCGTAGCCGAGGTTGAACAGGAACGTGAACGGCAGGAAGAACAGCAGGATGCCGAAATCGAGCAAGAGCGCCTCGAGCAGGCTGATCCCGAGCCACCATGCGGCGAGCGGCAGCGCCATCGCGACGAGGCCGAGTTCGAACGCGATCGCATGCATCGCGCGCACCGCGAACGTCCGCGCGAGACGATAGCGGCGCTCGATCCGCTCGAAGAGCGCGTTGAACACGACGTTCCACACCATCGCGATCACGGATACCGCCGCCGTCAGCACCCCGACGTGCACGAGCGACAGGCCGAGCACCCAGCTGACGACCGGCGCGCAGATCGCGATCGCGGTCACTTCGAACGCGAGCGCGTGCACGACGCGCTCGGCCAGCGTCTTCGTCGGCACGTGCCTGGTCATTTGCATTTGCATGAAAAGCTCCATCGGTGAATGAGATGGCGCTATTTTCATCGGATTAACCGTAATCATCCAATTTGATATGATCGGTTTTTCCGATACATCAAAGGAGCATGCGCGATGCGCCACTCCCCCGAAGCGCTGCTCGCGTTCGCCGAGGCCGCCAACCTCGGTTCGTTTTCGGCCGCCGCGCGCAAGCTCGGCAAGCGGCAGTCGACGATCAGCGAAGCGATCGCGAACCTCGAGATCGACCTCGGCGTCACGCTGTTCGACCGCTCGACGCGCCAGCCGACGCTGACCGACGCGGCCCGCGCGCTGTTGCCCGAAGTGCAGCGCGTGCTCGAGGCGAGCGAGGCGATCGATCAGGTCGCCGCGCGTCTTGCGGGCGGCGAGGAGGCGCGCCTCACGCTCGTCATGTCGGACACCTATCAGTCGAGCCGATACGAGCAGACGCTTGCAGCGCTCGACCGTCGCTTTCCGACGCTCGAGTTCGAATGTCAGATCGCCGAGCACGACGACGTGCTCGACCTGATCCAGCAAGGCCGCGCGCAGCTCGGTCTGATGGCGGCGCGCAGCACCTACCCGCCCGACATCGGCGCGGCGACGGTCGCCGAGCGCTCGGAGATCGGGCTCTACGTCGGCCGGCAGCATCCGTTCGCCGCGTACGGCGACGCCGAAGTACCGCTCGCCGCGCTGCACGACGCACGCGAGCTGCGCCTCAATACCTACGTGGCGCCGCACGGCGAGCGGATCGAAACGGGGCTCGTCGCGGGGCGGCGCTGCTGGTCGGCGCCGAGCTATCTGCTGTTGCTGGAAATGGCGGTGGCGGGCTTCGGCTGGGCGGAGTTGCCGCGCTGGATGGTCGAACACTTCGCGCGCGAACAGCTCGTCGAGCTCAATGCGCGCGGCTGGCCGCGGCGCGTGCCGGTGGATGCCGTGTGGTCGCGCGGCCGGCCGCTCGGACCAGCCGGCTCATGGCTGCTGGAGACGATGCTCGCGCCGTGACGCGCGCATCGGCGAAACAAACGCCCCGCGTGCGCGAGCGTCGAAGGCTGGGGACGCCGAAGGTCAGAAGCCGCGCGACAGCGCCGCGGCGGCGATCGTCACGACGCCGAGCACGAGGTTGACGATCACGAGGAGACGCACCGCATTCACCGCGCGCGCGCCGTCCGGCCAGTTCTGCGCCTGAACCGCGCGGCGGATGCGCGGGAACAGCGCGAAGCGGATGTGGCCGAAGATCAGCATCATCACCACGCCGAGCCCCGCCATCGCATGCAGCGGCCACGTCGCGTGCGCGCCGCCGAACTGCGTGAGCAGGAAGCCGCCCGTGAGCAGGATCACGATCACCGAGCCCGCGACCCAGTTGAAGAAGCGGCCGAATACCGCTTCGACGAGCGGCAGGCGCAGTTGCGGCGACAGATCGGACAACGCGGGACGCAAACAGAAGTTCGCAAACACCATGCCGCCGACCCACACCGCGACCGCGAGCAGATGGAGAAACAGAGCGACGGCGATGGCGTGAGACATGAGGGGGACCTTTTCTTTCCGGTTTTCAGGTGACCGATGCGCCGCGCGGATGCACGGCGCGCGACACGATGAGCGCATTCGACAGCCGCGGCGCGCGACGGTTCAGCGCAATGCACGCGGGTTGCGGCTTTTGGGTGCGCCGCTCTAGTCGAACGGCGCTTCGGCGTTTCGGCGTTTCGGCGTTTCGGCGTTTCGTTTGTCGATTGCGGGTTCGTCGACGTTGCGACGATGCGTGCGATTCGCTTGACGCGCTGCGGATACGCCGCGACACGTGCGCCGCCGCGCGGATCGCCATGGCCGACATCGTGCGCAAAGGATAACGAACGAAGAGGGTCGGCGGTCGGCGGTCGGCGGTCGGCGGTTCGCCGTTCGCCGTTCGCCGTTCGCCGTTCGCCGTTCGCCGTTCGCCGTTCGCCGTTCGCCGTTCGCCGTTCGCC
>NZ_LOYJ01000087.1:0-3320 GCF_001526245.1 Burkholderia sp. MSMB1498 | reverse complement strand
TTATCGTAAGTCAGCAACTGCTTGTCGTGACGACGGTTGCACGGCCGTAACGGTCGAGATCACCCATCCCTTTCACCCGCGACGCGGTACACGAATCCAGCTGGCTACCCGGCGCATCAACTGGGGAGAGGACCGCGTCATGTTCTACGACGAACATGGCCAGCTGGTATCGATACTGGCCTCATGGACGAACGTGGATGAGCCGGACGCGTTCGCGCAGGCTGCGGCGGGGCGCTCCGCCTTTCGTGTCGACGACCTTCGGAGGCTGCGCGCGCTAATCGACGACCTGAGGCCGGAGGTCCTGGGGCGTGTCAAGTAAATTACGCCGCCAATGTAAGTTAAATTACGCCGCATCAGATTCGCGTGAGCGCGACGTGCGTAGCAATATACCCACAATATCGCGATTTGGCCGGCGCATTCGATTGCGCGCCGACCTTGACATTGACGTGTGTGCGGCATATTTTAGATTACACACTTTGCACCGGTGCAGCGATCTTGACCAAGCCCGATCCAAAGCTGGAACGTCTCAGGCGCCTCGGGGTACTGAATCCCCATCCCGAGAGGGTGCAGGCTTCCTGGTTCCAGTCGAGCGATTTTTTCGACGCCCGCGACTTGATTCAAGTCAAGTACGAGATGCTGCGCCATGTCAGCGTCGACGGCGCATCGAAGGCCGATGCTGCGGCCCTGTTCGGCATGTCACGGCCAACCTTCTATCAGGCCGAGGCCGCGTTTGCTCGCGATGGCTTGGCAGGACTCGCTCCGAAGCAGCGTGGGCCCAAGGGAGCGCACAAGCTCAATTTCGAGGCGATGGCGTTCGTCGAACGACATCTCGAAGGCGATGGCGCGATTCACGCCCGGGCGCTAGCCGAGCAACTGGAATCCGAGCTCGGCATCTCTGTCCACCCCCGCAGCATCGAACGCGCAATCGCGCGCAAAAAAAAACCGTAGAGCCAACCGTTGCCGCCGTCCCCTTCGCGCAAGCCTTGACCGCCGCTTACGAGGCCCTACGCGATGCGGTGATCGACGGCACCCCGCGCGCCGAGGGCGCCGCAGCGCTGCGCTATCACGGGATGCTGCATGGACTTCCTGTACTCGTGAAGTCAACGGCGGCCATAGACGCTACCTCGCGTCACCAGGCGCAGCGTATGGACGCCTTTCCGGCTGGCGACGAGTTTGTGCGTTTGCTGGCCAACCTCGTTCTACGGACCCATTCGGAGCTCGCCCATGTCTACTGAACGGTATCAGAAGGTTACGCACGACCACTTGCGCCGTGATGCCTTCCTCTATGTGCGGCAATCTTCACTACGCCAGGTCTTTGAGAACACCGAGAGTACGAAGCGCCAGTATGCTTTGCGTGAGCGCGCCGTGTCACTGGGCTGGCCCATCGAACGCATCCACGTTATCGACACCGATCTTGGGCTGTCCGGTGCAAGCGCAGAACACCGGGACGGGTTCCAGCAACTGGTTTCGGAGGTCGCCATAGGCCACGCCGGCATCGTACTCGGACTTGAGGTATCTCGTCTGGCGCGCAACAACGCCGATTGGCATCGGCTCATCGAACTTGCGGCACTGACCCACACCCTGATTCTGGACGAAGACGGGGTCTATGATCCGGCTTACTTCAACGACCGCCTGCTGCTCGGCCTGAAGGGAACCATGAGCGAGGCGGAGCTGCACGTGCTGAACGCGCGGTTGCAGGGTGGGATGCGCAACAAGGCGCGACGTGGCGAACTCGAACTGCCACTTCCCGTCGGGCTGGTCTACCATCCAAACGGATCGGTTGTGCTCGACCCCGACCAGCAAATCCACGCGAGCCTGCGACTGCTGTTCGATACCTACCGGCAAACGCACTCGGCAAGCATGGTGGTACGCCGCTTCCGTCGCGAAGGCTGGTCCTTCCCGCGCCGGATCCGCCGCGGCATCGGCAAAGGCGAAGTGCACTGGGGCGCACTGAACACATCGCGTGTTCTACAGATCCTCCACAATCCCCGATATGCCGGTGCCTTTGTGTACGGTCGGACGAGAATTGGACGCAAAGCCGACTTGACGAGCACGCAACTCAAGGTCGCGCAATCCGACTGGCAGGTTCTCATACGAGACGCCCACATCGGTTACATTGACTGGGACGAATTCGAGCGCAATCAGGTGACGCTTAGGCAAAGCGCGAATGGCTTCGGTTCGCTCGTGCGAGGTACGGTCCCTCGCGAAGGGGACGGACTGCTGCAGGGGCGCGTCATCTGCGGTATTTGCGGCAATCGCATGCGTGTGCGCTATCAGAAGGTAAGCGACAGGATGGAGCCGTACTACGTATGTCACGACGTCGCTGCTCACGATGCGGGCAAACCATGCCAGTCGATACGTGGGCGTGCGATCGATGATGCAATCAGTGCGTTGCTCCTGGAGACAGTTGGGCCGGCAACCATCGAAGTGGCGCTCGCAGTCGAGGACGAGATCGCCGGACGTATTGAGCAGGCCGATTCCATGCGTCTGAAGCAACTGGAACGCGCACGATACGAAGCCGAACTCGCCCGCCGTCGCTACATGAATGTCGATCCAGCGAACCGGATGGTTGCCGATGCGCTGGAAGCCGATTGGAACGATCGCCTACGTCGACTTGACGTGCTGCAGCAGGAACACGATCGCCAACGCCGGTCAGACCAGGATCTGCTTGGAGATGAGGCTCGTGCGCGTATCCGCGCTCTTGCAGATGACTTCGCCGCCGTCTGGAACGATAGGCGCGTCGAATCCATCGAGCGCAAGCGAATGCTCGGACTGCTTATCGAAGACGTCACTCTTGTGAAGTCAGAGAAGGTCTCGATCCACGTGCGTTTCCGGGGTGGCCGGACGACTTCACTGGCGGTCGACAATCCCAGGCCGATGGCACTTGTACGCAAGACACTACCGGCCGTCGTGACGGTTATCGATGAGCTTCTCGAAACGTGTACCGATCAGCAGGTCGCCACGCGACTCAATGAACTTGGATATACAAACTGGCAGCAGCAAGCATTTACCGCCAGGAAGGTTGCGCTGGTGCGGACCACCTATGGATTGCCGAGCCGATTTGAGCGACTGCGCTCGCGCGGTCTGCTTACCGGCGCCGAGCTCGCCGCGCAGTTCAAAGTGAGCCAGACCACCATCCATCAATGGGGTCGCCAAGGACTTCTACGGCGGCAGGTTTACGGGCATGATCACCGCTGCCTGTACGAACCTCCGGGGAATGTCCTGCTCGTAAGAGGCGCGGGTGGACGCAAAGCAACACAAGCAACCTTCATCGCCGCTCCAACTACCGGACAAGGTGCAATGTGAAACCTACTCCTTGC
>NZ_LOYJ01000086.1:0-6134 GCF_001526245.1 Burkholderia sp. MSMB1498 | reverse complement strand
TCGACTTCTTCATTGCGTAGAACTCCCTTTGCTGGAAATTCTACTTCTGATCCCACCTACTGGACGGGAGGATTACCGATCCAGTTTCTCGCGCGTCTGCGCATCGACCCAGTCGCACCGGCTTTGCCCGTGCGCATTTCTTTCACCGACAACGTTCGGCTTCCCTGTCAGGGCAATCTCCCTGACGGGCGATTGCCCTCTTTTTTGAGGCAATCGTCATGTTCAAGCTTCTCATCTCTGCTCTGCTCCTCGCTTCGTTGACCGCTTGTGCGTCATACGACTTCGGTTCCCCCGATGTCTACCAACGCTACGACGTTCAGCGATCCGGAGAAATCGAGGCGGCCACGGTCGTTAGCGTGCGCGGCGTCACGATCAGCAGCGAGTCTGACCGATCGGGTCTCGCTTCGTTGCTGAGCGCCGGCGTCAGTGCGTTTCTCGGTTCCCGCGCGATCGGCGGTGGCAACGGCCGGTACATCGCCGGCGCCCTTGCCGGCGCCGGTGCAGCCTATGTGTCGCAGCGCCTGTCGGAGTCACTCGCGCGTCACGCCGGCTTCGAGGTCGTTGTGCGCACGTTGTCCGGCCGCACGCTGGTGGTCGTTCAGTCTGACGAGCAGCGCTTCGCCCCCGGCGATCGCGTGATGCTCGTTAGCAGTTCTTCCGGTATGCGCATCACGCGCTGAGTCGTTCATTCGCCGGCTACTGCCGGCTTCTTCCTGCATAGCGAGGTTCCCGTCCGGGGCCTCGCTTTTTTATTCCGAGGGCAAGATGTTCAAGGTACCGAAAGTTCTGTACGCGGATCGGCGCGCGGGTGGCGTCGCGTCCGATGCTGCGCTGACCCACCACGCGACGCGGATGTTGTATCGTGTTGCGCGCGATCTGCGGTTGCGCGCGGGCGAGCACGAGGTGGTGGCCGAGCCGGCGAAGGCCGGCCGTGGCTGCCGCGTCACGCTGCGCACCAGCCGAATGCTGCTCGAAGTTTCGGATTCGTCGTCGCGTCAGCGTGTCGCGGTGGCGTTCCGCACGCGGCGAGGTTACCGCGACCTGTCGGGCGGCGGCGACAATGTCGTATCGCTCGCGCAGCTCGACACGGACGAGGGCTACCAGGCACTGCTTGGCGATCTGCGGCTCGTGGATGGTCTCGATAGCGACCGGCGGTAGGGGGCAACATGGAGATCGTGGATCTCGTTGTCGAATATGCCTCCGGGCTCTCGATATCCGACCGCGCAACTTATCTGTGCGAGCTCCGGTCGGTGCACCCTTCGTCACGGGTCATCGACATCATGCGAGGCCTGAGCGGAACGGAAGCTCCGCCGTCGGCGCGCGCGTTGATCGATGGCGAGGACATACAGCTGGACCAGTGTGATGACGGTACGTTTGTGGCGAGCGACGAAAGCGGATCGCCGATGCCGGCGAGTTTTGTTGCGAGGCACATCGGCCACGAGTGGACGAAGGATAAACGACAGCAGTTTGGTCGCTACCTTCACACGCTGTCGGCGGCTTCGGGTGCCGGTGCTGCTGGCTACTGGCACTCGACCGATGTCTGGACGGGGACCGCAGTATTCAATCTGACCACGTTGCTGGTGTTGTTTGTGATATTGTTCCTTGCAGGAATGGATTCCATGAATGGAGATTGACCATGGGTTTCGGAATTCTCGTACTGGTGATGGGTGCGGCGATCTGCGCATATGGGATGTACATGTGTGAGCGAGGCCGCAAGGCGGACCGTGAGCGTCGCCACGCACACCGTCACGCACATTAATTCGACTTGTCGGCCGCCCAGCGGGGCGGCCGCGAACCAATCAAGGGCTGCACCTTACGGTGCGGCCCTTTTTCTTTTTTGGGGGCCATGCCTGGAGTACAGGAGCGGTCGGTATCGCGACCGCAGGATGCGTTCGAGCTCGCAGGTAAGACAGTCGAAGTGGTGGCTCGATACGTCGAGCAGTCGCTTCGTGCTACCGAACTTGAGCCGGAATGGGTGATTGTTGCCAATCACTTCAAAAACATGAACGAGGCCGTCTATGGTCCGAAACGGTGGTCTGGTTGGCCGGTATCTGATGAGCACCGCCGGCGCAGTTCCGTGTCTAACGAGCGCGGTAGGTCGGAAGGATGGTGGATTGCGCTCGTCGTCGACGATGTCTGGCTTCACGACGGGGGCGCTGCCGACCACTGGCGAACCCAACCTCTCATCTGCATCGAGATGCTGTCCCGTTCTCACGGCTGGGCCGTCGCTGCTGTAGTGTCAAACCTGCTCGATATCGCCTGACGCGTCACCTACTATTTTTCCCGATCCGGGGCAACTGCTCGGATGGGGTGGTTGCCTCTTCTGCAAGGACAACCACGGATGTACACGATCCATACTCCCAACGCCGCAATCCACGTCGACACCCTCGCGCACGTGTTCCACGTGTTCTTCCACGATGCGTCGCTGTCCGCGTACGAAACGGCGGAAATCTCGTTGACCCGCGGCGGCGCCGAAATGCCGATCCTCCGCTACAACGGGGTCGTCACCGTCCGACGGCCTGGTACGGCCGAGGCGATCTTCACTACGCTTTTCGAGGAAATCCGCGACCGCTGGTTCAGCAGGGATGGGCAGCAATTGCAGCCCTGGCAGATCACTCGCAAGCGCTGGGAGATCTTCCAGTTTGTGTTCGAGCTGGCGAAAAGGCCGGCGTGGTTGCTGTCCTGCGAGCAGCTCGAGGCGGAGGTGGAAACCGCGCGAGCCGCTGGTCGGCGTTTTCACCTGCCCGATGTTTGCGACCAGGTCGCGTGTAGCCTGTTCGGCTACACGTCGCAAGGGCCGCGACTATCGCTTTCGGGCGGCGTGAACGGTCGGCACGAAGTCCACGTTGCCTATGCGTTGTTTCTGAATCAGCCGATTCCTGACATGGTGCTGGCGGATTACCGTGGCGACGCTAATCGTTTCCAGTACGACCTGCAGTGGTTCCCCGTTCTCCTGGACGTCCCGGTCCTTCGCAACTCGCTCCCGTACGACGTCATGCAGTTCGCGGTGGCGATCTTTCGTCAGGAGAAGAGGGTGATCGACGTCGAGCTCGGCGTGAGCATGGTCGCGGCGTTGCGATCGGCGCCGGCTGACATCACCTACGTCGAAGTCGACGACCGCCTGTTCGCCGCTGGCCTCGTGGGCAAGCTGGATCTTCCGGAGCAATACCAACGTCCGGTGGAGGTCGGTACCGCTTGGTCTCCCGTTGCCGAGCGGTTGCGTGACCTGATCGGGGATACCGGTCTGAAGAGATCGCTGGCTCGGCTCGATGCTGACCGGCAGCAAGGGCGGATTTCGCAGCGCCGATACAGTCTCCAGGTCGCGATGACGAAGTTGGATCGAGGGCGGACAACGTTCGAGTTGCCGAATCAATTCGCGACCGCAGTTGAAGCGCGCGATGTAAGCGAGCTGCTAAAAGTCCTAGATCATCCGGCTGGCTGGAACGACCAGAGCAAGCAGGTATTGCGCGAGCAGTTTGGGCTGTCGTTGCGTGGGTTGAATTCGGCTCGCCGCCGGCGCGCGATCTTCGCGTTCTGCGGGTACGACGAGGCAGCGCAAGCCGAGTGGGAGGCAAAGCAGGACGCCGCCCGCGCGCAGCGACGCGCCGAACAGGCTGCAAACGACGCGAAAGAGCAGGCCGGCCGCGCTCGGTATCGGACGCACGATAACGCAGTCATTACTGGCGTCGAGCATGTGGACCGCGCGATCGCCGATGGCTACTCGGAGATCTGCAGGTATCGTCTTGGTGCCACGACGCGCTACGCGTTGACCAAGCGGGGTTCGACCGAGGGCCGGCTGATTCGTGCGAAGGACGGCACGCTGGACTATGCCCGGTCGCGGCTCACGCTGCTTGCAGCTTGATTGAGGGCCAGAATATGCGCTTCGACCGATCTGTGCGTTACGAGGACTACATCTGGACGCCTCGTAAGGAAGTGGCCTTCCTCAACCGGCACAAGCGTGTTGCGAAGAAGCTCGAGCGTGATTACCCGCTGTTCGCAGATCAGTTCGCGCCGGCGTCCAAAACGGACGTCGACGTGGAGAAGGCGTTGCGCCGCGACTGGGCCCGGAAGAGCGAGCAGCGAATGCGCGACATCGATTCAAGTCAATGGCGCTCCGGTCGTGCGTCCTACTTTGCGTGCGATCCCGAGATGCGCGCCCGGATCATGGCAGAGTGGCGAGCGTGGCCGGGGCCAGCGAAGCCGTTGTACTTCATCTACGTCGTCGAGAAGCACAACGGGGTTGGCGAAGAGCGAACGCGCAGGATGCGTGAGAGGGAAGCAGAGCTCCGTGCGAAGATCCTCCCGAAGTTGAATGTCCAAGGCGATCTGCTTGGGATATGAAGGCTGCGCAAACAGCCGATTTCGAACAACCGGCGCCTTGTGCGCCGGTTTTTTTTCGTTCATTCGCTACATTGTTGCTTCAAAGCCGCGTGAAATTCTCGATCTTTCCGGCCGGCCCGCAGGGTGGTGGCTCCTACACTGGCTTTACTCACCGCGTCACTGACGCATCGAATCCGCCGCATTGCGGCTTTTTCCAGCCCCTGGGATCACGTCCCGCAGGGCGTTGTTCACGGGGCGACACTTTCGAGGTCACCCGTGAATCAGCCTGACACTTCAACGTCCTTGCCGCCTGATGCAATTTCGATCAAAGAAATCGAGGTGGCCATTAACGTGTGGCGCAATCGCTCGCCGGCGCCGATCGGGCCCGACGAGCTGCTTGTTCTCTGCGCCGAGGCGCGGGTTCTCGCGGACGTCTACGGCGTCATGATCGTGAACCGCTTAACCAGCGTCCCGCGATCGTCGCTGACGGCAAAGCAGGCCGCGGCGCTGCTCGGCGCACGTGCGTAAGCATCAACAGGCGTCCTAGGACGCGCCGACTCGCCGCATCGCGGCATCTTCAATCGCCCCGCAGGGTCACGTCCCTGCCGGGCGCGATCACGTGGGGCTCTTTTATTTCTAGCCCCCCATGAAACTCTCTCCCGCACGCCTCACCGAGCTGCTTGCCATCTATATCCCGAAGCGCCTTCCCGTGCTGATCACCGGCCGGCCGGGTATCGGCAAATCCGACATCGTCGAAGACGCCACCGCGGCGGCCGAGCACGACCTGCTCATCAGCCACCCGGTTGTCGAAGACCCGACCGACTCGAAGGGATTGCCGCTCCCGTCTTCGGACGGCAAGCATGCTCGATTTTTACCTTTCGGCGACCTCGAGCGCGCGCTGTCGGCAACGCGTCCACTGGTCTGGTTCTTCGACGACCTCGGGCAGGCCTCGCCGGCCGTGCAGGCGGCCAAGATGCAGCTGCTGCTCGCGCGTCGCATCGGTGAGCACCAACTGCCGGACTGCGTCACGTTTGTCGCGGCTACGAATCGCCGAAGCGACAACGCCGGCGTCACCGGAATACTCGATCCTCTGATCTCGCGCTTCGCCGCGGTCGTCGAGCTCGAACCCAACGTGAACGACTGGACGACCTGGGCGGTTCATCAGAACGTTCCTCCAGAGCTGATCGCGTTCCTACGCTTCAGACCGGACCTGCTCTGGGAGGCGCGCAGCGGCCGCGACATAGTTGCGTCGGCAAGCCCCCGGAAATGGGGATTTCTCGCAAAGACGATGTCGGCTGTTCCGGCTGATTTGCTGCCTGACGCGATCAATGCGACGGTCGGTGAAGGCGCTGGCGCCGAGCTGATCAGCTTTCTTTCCATCTATCGGGCTCTGCCCTCGGTCGACGCCATCCTGTTGGACCCCAACCGGGGCGAAATCCCCGACGAGCCGAGCATCCTGTACGCAGTCACCGCTGCGCTCGCACATCAGGCAAGCGATGGCAACTTCGAACGGGTGCTGCGATATGCGGAGCGCCTGGTCGACGCCGGGCAGCGCGAGTTCACGGCGTTGCTGGTACGGGATGCGATGGCGCGGCAACCGGAACTGCAAGACCACCACGCTTTCATTCGTGCGCAAGGCGGAGAGATCGGAAAAATCATCCGCGGCGAGTGACCGCCTTCAAACCCTGTAGCGTCTTTCCCTGTAGCCGCGGCCGATTCAGGTCCGTGGCTTTTTTTTGGTTCATCGCGGAATTCCGGGGAACGCGGCGCGGATCTTGAGGAAGAAGTACTCCTCGTCACGGTACCCGTAGGCC
>NZ_LOYJ01000085.1:0-97587 GCF_001526245.1 Burkholderia sp. MSMB1498 | reverse complement strand
GGTCGTCGCGGGTCGTCGCGGGTCGGCGCGGGTCGGCGCGGGTCGGCGCGGGTCGGCGCGGGTCGGCGCGGGTCGGCGCGGGTCGGCGCGTGTCGTCGCGGGTCGGCGCGGGTCGGCGCGGGTCGGCGCGGGTCGGCGCGGGCCGGCGCGGGCCGGCGCGGGCCGGCGCAAGTGCGCGAGTCACCGTCGGCGGCCGGCTTCCGCTGCGAAACCGGCCGCATCCGCCCACGGCGCGCGCACGATCATCGAAAGCCACTGTTTTTTTGAAGGACTCAATGAAGAAGATTCTCGCTGTCATCGCTTTTCTCGCCGTCGTCGGCTGGCTCGCCGCGACGACGACCATCCTGCTCGCGCCCACCTCGCAACCGTGCACCGACGCATGGTTCGACGCGGTCGACAAGCAATTCCACATCACCGACGACGGTGGGCACGGCCCCGATCCCGGCAGCGGCGAATGGCTCGGCGCGGTCGAACGCAAGGCGAAGCTGCCCGAAAACGACCATCTGCCCGAGCAGCAGCGTTGCGAGGCGATTCAGCGCGAGCTTTCGCATCGCACGTACATCGTCAACCCGCGCCTCGGCCTGCGATTCTCGCTCTGACGCTCGCGCACCCTTGCTCGCTCGCCGGCCGCGTCGCCGTCGCGAGCGGGCGAACGGGCGAGTGCGCGAGCACAACGCCGATGCGCGCCCGCCCGCATCGGCGCGCTCATTCGTTCGCCGCTACCCCGTGCTCGCCCGATTCGCGATCGCGCTCGACAGCCCGCCGCCCGCGCCGCCCGAGCGACGCGACCACCTGAAACGCGACCGGCGCGAACACGAGCCCGAACAGCGTCGCGGCGAGCACGCCGCCGAACGCGCCCGTGCCGATCGAGCGGCGGCTCTCGGCGCCCGCGCCCGTCGCGCTCACGAGCGGCACGACGCCGAGCACGAACGCCATCGACGTCATCACGATCGGCCGAAAGCGCGCCGACGCCGCGTCGACCACCGCCTGGCGCAGCGCGACGCCGCGCGCGTGCAGATCGCGCGCGAACTGCACGATCAGGATCGCGTTCTTCGCGGACAGCCCGATCACCGTAATCATCGCAACCTTGAAATACACGTCGTTCGGCATGCCGCGCAACTGCACGGCCGCCACCGCGCCGATCACGCCGAGCGGCACGACGGTCAGCACGGACAGCGGAATCGTCCAGCTTTCGTACAGCGCGGCGAGCGCCATGAACACCGCGAGCACGGATAGGCCGATCAGCAGCGGCGTCTGCCGCGCGGCGACGGTTTCCTCGCGCGCCGCGTCGACCCAGTCATAGCCGACGCCCGTCGGCAGGTTCGCGGCGAGCCGCTCCATTTCGGCCATCGCCGCGCCGAGGCTGTATCCGTTCGCCGGACGGCCGACCACGTCGAGCGACGGATAGCCGTCGAAGCGGTTCAGCGCGACGGGCCCGACGCTCCAGCGCCGCGACGCGATCGCCGACAGCGGCACCATGTCGCCCGTCTTGTTCGGCACGGAAAGCGCCATCAGTTGATCGTCGGTGCTGCGCGCGCCGGCGTCCGCTTCGATGATCACGCGCCGCATCCGCCCCGCCGCCGGAAAATCGTCGACGTAGTTCGAGCCGAGCAGCCCGCCGAGCAGGCCCGCGATCCGCTCGAACGGCACGCCGAACGCGTACGCCTTCGCGCGGTCGACGTCGAGCTCGACGCGCGGCGCGTCCGGCAAATCCTCGGTGCGCACGGACGCGAGCGCCGGATCGGCCTTCGCCGCGTCGGCGAGGCGCTCGCGCGCCGCCTTCAGCGCGTCGACGCCGATGCCGCCGCGATCCTCGAGCCGCAGCGTGAAGCCGTCCGAATGCCCGATGCCGGGCACCGACGGCGGCAGCGACGCATCGACGTCGCCGTCGCGAATCCGCGCGAACGCGCCGTTCAGCCGATCGCGCAGCGCGGCCGCGTCGACGCCGCGCTGCGCCCAGTCCTTCAGCTCGACGAACGCCATCGCGACGTTCTGCCCGCTGCCGGCGAAGCTCCAGCCGATCACGCTCGTCACGTTCGCGACGGCCGGCTGCGCGTGCAGGATCGCCTCCACCCGCTCGACGACCGCCATCGTGCGCGCCTGCGTCGCGCCCGCCGGCAGCTGGATCATCACCTGCAGTTGCCCCTGGTCCTCGGTCGGCAGGAAGCCGTTCGGCATCGCCCAGTACAGCGCCGCGCCGCAGGCGAGCAGCGCCGCGTAGATCGCGGCCATCGGCCCGATGCGCGCGACCGTGCGCGCGGTGAGCGAGCGATAGCCCGCCGACGCGCGCGCGAAGCCCGCCGCGAAGCGGTCCGCCGCCCACGCGCCGAGCCCGCGCACGCCGCGCCGCCGCCCGATCCGCGCCCGCGCGCCGCCGGGCGGCAGCGGCTTGAGCAGGTTCGCGCACAGCGCGGGCGTGAGCGACAGCGCCATGAACGACGATACGAGCATCGACGCGATCATCGCGACCGAGAACTGCCGATAGATCCCGCCGACGCCGCCCGGAAAGAACGCCATCGGCACGAACACCGCGGTCAGCACGGCCGTCACGCCGACGATCGCGCCGACGATGCGCTTCATCGCGCGGCGCGTCGCCTCGCGCGGCGACACGCGCTCCTCCTCCATCACGCGATGCACGCTCTCGACGACGACGATCGCATCGTCGACCAGAATGCCGATCGCGAGCACGAGGCCGAACATCGTGAACACGTTGATCGACAGCCCGAACGCCCACATCGCGACGAACGCCCCCATCAGCGTGACCGGAATCACGATCGTCGGCACGAGCGTGCAGCGCAGGTCGCGCAGGAACAGCCACATCACGAAGAACACGAGGACGATCGCCTCGACGAGCGTCAGCACGACCTCGTCGATCGCGATGCGGACGAAATGCGCGCCGTCGAACGGAATGGCCACCGCGACGCCGGGCGGCAGCCGCTTCGACAATTCGGCGAGGCGCGCGCGAATCGCGTTCGACGTCTCGAGCGCGTTGCCGCGCGGGCCGAGCTGGATGCCGACCGTCGCGGCCGTCTTGCCGTTCAGCCGCGACGAGAACGAATAGTCGTCGCGGCCGAGCTCGACGCGCGCGACGTCCGCGAGCCGCACGACGGAGCCGTCCGGCTTCGCCTTCAGCACGATCCGGCCGAACTCGGCGGGCGATGCGAGCTGGCCCTTCACGATCACCGACGCGGTCGTCTGCTGGCCGGCGACGAACGGCGCATCGCCGATCGCGCCCGCCGTCACCGCCGCGTTCTGCGACGCGACGGCCGCGATCACGTCGTCGGCACCGAGCCCGTACTCGCGCAGCTTCATCGGGTCCAGCCAGATCCGCAGCGCCTCGTCGGCGTCCCACAGCTGCGCGGAGCCGACGCCCGGCGCGCGCTTCAGCTCGCGCAGCACATAGCGGCTCAGGTAGTCGCTCAGTTGCGCGGAATCGCGCGTGCCGTCGGTCGACGTCAGCGCGACGAGCATCAGGAACGTGTTCGCCGCCTTGAACACGCCGATGCCCTGCTGGACCACCTGCTGCGGCAGCCTCGGCTCGACCTGCTTGAGCCGGTTCTGCACGTCGACGAGCGCGAGGTCCGGATCGGTGCCGGGCGCGAACGTCACGTCGATCTCGAGGTTGCCGTGGCCGTCGCTGCTCGTCTCGTAATAGAGCAGCCCGTCCGCGCCGTCGAGGCTCTCCTCGATGATGCTGCCGACGTCGCCGTCGACCGTCTCCGTCGACGCGCCCGGATAAGTCGCGTTGATCACGACGCGCGGCGGCGCGAGGCGCGGATACTGCGCGACCGGCAGTTGCGGAATCGCGAGCACGCCCGCGACGACGATCGCGAGCGCGACGATCCACGCGAAAACGGGGCGGTCGATGAAGAACGACGGCATGCGTGCGGCTCCGTCAGCGCGACGCGTTCAATTCGGCGCGCACGGTCGCGCCGATCACGCGGCGCGCGGCGGCCGCGCTCGCGCCGAGGCGCCCGAAGCAATCGGAGCAATCGAAGCAATCGAAGTGCTTGAAGCGCCTGAAGCGCTCACCGCGGCGCAGATCCGCGAAGAGCCCGCGCGGATCGCCGTGAAAATGCAGGAACGCCTTCGCGCGACGGGCGAAGACGCCGCGCGCCCGCTCGCTCAGCCAGGGCAGCCGGCGATTCTCGCTCGGCAGGTTTTCAAGCCGGTCCAGCGCCGCTGCGTCGGCGTGCTTCATCGATGTCTCCGTGATTGCGCAATCGTCGTTCGAATGGGGCGCGCCGGCATCCGCTCGCGCGCTCAGCGCGGCGCAAACGGCGGCGCGTCGGCGAGCCGCGCCATGTGCAGCACGTCGACCAGCTCGCCGGCGCGGATCGCGTAGCCGCGCGAGCGCCCCTCCTCGGTGAAGCCGAAGCGGCGATACAGCGCGATCGCACGCGCGTTGTCGGCGAACACCGTGAGCTCGACGCGGCGCAGGCCGAGCGCGCGGTCCGCGCAGTCGACGATCGCGGCCATCAGCGCGCCGCCGACGCCGCGCCCCGCATACGCGTCGTGCACGCCGATGCCGAGCAGCGCGCAGTGCGCGCGGCGGCCGGAAAACGTCTCGAGCCCGCCGTGACCGACGACGCGCCCGTCCACCTCGGCGCACAGGTTGACGCCGCCGCCTCGCCGCGCCGCGACCCGCATGAGCCACGCGGCGACCGCGTCGGCCGACGCGTGCGGCATCGCGAGCGTGCCGCGCTGCACGAGCGGCTGGTTGCGCATCTGCGCGATGGCCGCCGCGTCCGCCAGCTCGGCCGCACGCACGATCACGCGGCTCGCGCCCGCGCGCGACGGGTTCGCATCGGTCCGATCGCCTGCTCGTTGCGTCGTCATGCCGGAGTCTCGGAGGGGGCCGCCGCAAGCGGCGGCGAGTCCTTCAGGCGCGCGATCAGACAGCCGTCGACGAGCACGCCGTCGCGCAGCGCCGCACCGCGCTGCGTCGCCTCGATCTCGAAGCCGAACTTGCGATGGAACGCGAGCGCGACGAAATCGTCCGCGTAGAGCTGCGCCTCGATCCTGCGCAGCCCGAGCCAGTCGTCGGCGATCGCGAGCGTCTCGCGCATCAGCGCGCCGCCGACGCCGCGACGATGCCACGCGTCATGCACGGCGATCGAGATCGACGCCGCATGCGAGCGCCGCAGCTTGCCCGGCGCGAGCTCGCTCCAGCCGACGAGCGCCTCGCCGATCCATGCGCCGAGCGCGTATTGCTCGCGCATCAGCGCATCGAGCCATTCGCGCCGCCTGTCGAGCGATGCGTGAGGCGCGCTCGCGAAGCGCCCGTCGATCGACGGCTGCCGCGCGAGCGCGTGCAGCGCGTCGGCGTCCGCCGCGCGCAGCGCGCGGATCGTCACGTCCGGCGGCGGCGGTGAACTCGCGGCGCGCTCCATCGCGTTACAGCGTCAGCTCGAACGAGCGCGCGAGCAGGCCCGGCAGCCTCGCGCCGCCCGTCGGCCGCTCGCCCCACGATTCGTCGCTCAGCAGCACTTCCGGCGTCGCGCCGAGCTGCTCGAGCTCGCCGCCGAGCAGCCGGTACAGGCTGTCGTCGAAGCGCATCGCATCGACGGGCGCGACGATCCTGCCGCCTTCGGCCCAGAACGTCGCGAAGCGCGTCATCCCGGTGATCCGGCAATTCATCTTGTCCGAGAAATTCAGATACCAGAGATTGCCGATGTAGAGGCCCGTGTCGAGCGCCGCGAGCACGTCGGCGTCGGCGAGCGCGCCGCCCGCGATCGACAGCGTCTCCGGCATCTCGTCCGCAGACGCGCCGTTCGGGCTCAGGCCGTGCTCGCGCGCGGTGCGCGCGCTCACGAGCCGCCCCGCGCTGCGCCCCTCGACGACGAGCGGCACGCTGTCGCGGCGATAGCCGTCCGCGTTGAACGCGGGCGCGACGCCGAGCGAAAAATCCTCGGTGATCGTCACGCGCGGATCGAGCGCCGCCTCGCCCGCGTGCAGCCGGTGCAGGCTACTGCGCGCGCTCGCGTTCGCGCGCGCGGAAAAGCCGTCCCAGCGCAGCAGGCGGACGATCTCCGCGACCGCGGCCGGCGCGAGATACGCGCGGTAGCGGCCGGGCGCGAGCGCCTTCGGCGCGCGGCCGAGCACCGGCAAGCGCGCGGCGGCCTCCTCGACCTTGCGCGCGAACGCGGCGTCGCTCCACGCGTCGCCCGCGTAGACGGTCTTGATCGCACGGCCGCTCGGGTCGTACAGCGACCAGCTGAAATCGAAATTCTCCACCTCGTGCCAGCCGCGGCTGCCCGCCGACGACGCGAAGCCGCGCACGAGCGAGCCGCCCGCGTAGAAGCCGACGAAGTCGAGCCCGCGCGCCGCTTCGGCGACGACGCGCGCGAGCGCGTCGGGGTCGGGCAGGCTGCCGGCGCGGCGGGTCGACTGCCGCCACGTCGACGTATCGAACAGCAGATGCGGATCGTCGGGCGCGTCGCGCAGGCCGTCGCGCAGCGTCGCGAGCGCATCCGCGAGCTCGGGCACGTCCGTCGCCGGATCGCCGCTCACCGTCTGCGTGAACGACGCCTGCCGCGCGTGCGCCACGAGCCGCACGCCGAGCTTGCCTTGCAGCACGCGCCCGGTCTGGCGAATTCTGCCCGCGTTGAAGCGGATGAAATCGGACGTCTCGCCGGCGAACCACAGCAGCACCGTCTCGCCCGGCCGCTTCAGCCGTTCGGCTTCGTCCGCGAGCCGCGCGAAATGCGCGTGCCAGTCGATCGGGGCGATCGGGGCCGCGCGCCCCGGCTTCGCGAAGTCGGTCATCACGCGCCTCCGAACACGTCGACGTCGGCGAACACGCAGGCGGGCGACGCGTGGCCGACACGGATGATCTGCGCGGGCTCGCCCTTGCCGCAGTACGGCGTGCCGTACACGCGGAACGTGCTTGCGTCGCCGACCGCGCGCAGGCTGCGCCAGAAGCTCGCGGAAACGCCGCGATAGTTCGGCCGCTTGACGACCTGCGTCAGCTCGCCGTTTTCGATCAGTTGCCCGAATTCGCAGCCGAACTGGAATTTGTTGCGGTGATCGTCGATCGACCACGACGTGTTCGTGCGCATCAGAACACCGCGCTCGATGCCCGCGACGAGCGCCTCGAACGAATGCGAGCCGGGCTCGACGTTCAGGTTCGCCATCCGGTCGATCGGCGGCCGGTTCCAGCTCGACGCGCGCGCGTTCGCGACGCCCGGCAAGCCCGCGCGCGCCTGCGACAGCGCGCCGCCGAGCGGCCGCTCGAGCACGCCGTCGCGGATCAGGTATTGCTTGCGCGCGGCGCTGCCGTCGTCGTCGAACGCGTACGACGCCGCCTCGCCGGGCATCGCGGGATCGAACGTGACGTTCAAGAGCGGCGAGCCGTACCGGTACGAGCCGAACATCTCCGGCTTCACGAAGCTCCAGCCCGCGAAATTGCGCTCGTCGCCGAGAATCCGGTCGAGCTCGAGCGGGTGGCCGATCGATTCGTGGATCTGCAGCATCATCTGGTCCGGCATCAGCAGCAGGTCGCGTGTTCCGGCGGGGCAGTTCGGCGCGGCGAGCAGTTGCAGCGCCTCGCCGGCGACGCGCGCGCCCGCGCCGTCGAAGCCGTAGCGCGCGAGCACGTCGAGGCCGCCCTGCGCGAGCGTGCCCGCGTTGCCGAGCGTGCGCACCTGCGTATCGCCGCGCGCGTGCGCGACGACGCTCAGCTGCGGCATCACGTGGCGAAAGCGCTGATCGATCCGCACGCCGTCGCTCGTCACGTAGAGCTGATCGGCATGCACGAGCATCACGCCCGCCGTGCGCTCGACGATCCGCGCATCGACGGCCGCCGCCGCGCATTCATGCGCGAGGCGCTCGATCCATTCCGCGCGGGACGGCAGCGCCTCGTCCGCGTGCGGCGACGCATAGCCGCCGCTCGCGTCCGGCCGCGCAACCGCGCGATGGTCGATCAGCGACAGCGCCGCGCTCGCCTTCGCGCGCGCGGCGGCCGCATCGAGCGCCGCCTGCAGGCCGGCCGCCGACAGATCGGCCGTCGCCGCGTAGCCGGCGCCCGCGCCCGACCACGCAATCAGCATCGCGCCGCGGTCGCGCACGCTCGCGAGCGGCTGCGCGACGTCGTTGCGCACCGCGTGTTCGTCGATCCGTTCGTCGACGACGCGCAGCGACCAGAAATCGGCGTCGCTGCGCAATTGTCGGGCGGCTTGCGCCCAGCGTTCGTCAATCATCCGCCCTCTCTCGCACACTGCGCCGCGGCGTCAGCATCGACGACGCCAGCAGCGACCGCGTATACGGGTGCGACGGCGCGCCCAACACGTCCAGCGTGTCGCCCGCCTCGACCACGCGCCCTTCCTTCATCACGAGCACCCGATGGGCCATCGCCCGCATCACCGCCAGGTCGTGCGTGATGAACAAGTAGCTGAGTTTGTACTTTTTTTGGAGATTCGTCAGCAGGTTCAACACCTGTTTCTGGATCGACACGTCGAGCGCGCTCGTCGGCTCGTCGAGCACGAGCAGTTCCGGCTCGACCGCGAGCGCGCGCGCGATCGCGATCCGCTGCCGCTGGCCGCCGGAAAACTCGTGCGGATAGCGCAGCATCGCCTCGGCAGGCAGGCCGACTTCCTGCAACAGCCCGGCGATCCGCGCGCGCCTCGCGTCGCCGGTGACTTCCGGCCGATGCACGGAAAGCCCCTCGCCGACGATCTGCTCGATCGTCATCCGCGGCGACAGCGAGCCGAACGGGTCCTGGAACACGACCTGCATGCGCCGGTACAGGCCGCGCCGGCCGCGCGCCGAGCGCAGCGCTTCGAGCGGCAGCCCGTCGATCTCGATTCCGCCCGCCGCCGGCCGCTGCAGCCCGAGCACGGCGGACGCGAGCGTCGATTTGCCCGACCCCGATTCGCCGACGATGCCGATCGTCTCGCCGCGCCGCAGCGCAAACTGCGCGTCGTGCACCGCGCGAAACGTCGTCTTGCCGAACAGCGCGCGCCAGCCTTTCGGCGCGATCCGGTAATCGACCGCGAGCGACTTGACGTCGAGGATCGTCCGCGCGGACGGCGCGACGGTTTCGATCGCGCGCTGCGGCTCGCTGTCGAGCAGGCGCTGCGTATACGGATGCTGCGGATTCGCGAACAGCGCATCGGTGTCGCCCGTCTCGACGAGCTCGCCGTGCTCCATCACCGCGACGCGCTGCGCGAAGCGCCGCACGAGATTCAGATCGTGCGTGATCAGCAGCACCGCCATCCCGCGCGCCGCCGCCTCCTGCTCCTGCAGCTCGATCAGCAAATCGACGATCTGCTCGCGCACCGTCACGTCGAGCGCGGTCGTCGGCTCGTCGGCCAGCAGCAGGCGCGGCCGGCACGCGAGCGCCATCGCGATCATCGCGCGCTGCCGCTGGCCGCCCGACAGTTGATGCGCGAAGCTGTCGATCCTGCGTTCGGGCTCCGGAATGCCGGTGCGCCGCAGCAGCTCGATTCCGCGCGCGCGCGCCTCGCCCGGCCGCAACCCTTCGTGCAGCCGCAGGCTTTCGGCGATCTGCTTGCCGATCGTGTAAAGCGGGTTGAGCGCCGTCATCGGCTCCTGGAACACCATCGCGATGTCCGCGCCGCGGATGCCGCGCATCTGCTGCTCGGTCTTCGTCAACAGGTCTTCGCCGTCGAACAGCATCCGTCCGGACAGCGTCGCGTGCTGCACGAGCCGCAGGATCGACAGCGCGGTGACACTCTTGCCCGAGCCGGATTCGCCGACGAGCGCGACGCGCTCGCCGCGCGCGACCGACAGGCTCAGTTCGCGCACCGCGATCTTCTCGCCGAACGCCGCGGAGAAACCGTCGATTTCGAGAAGCGGCCGGTTCATCGCGGACCTCCTCCGAACGCCGAGCCGCGCGTGCGCGTATCGAGCGCGTTGCGCAGCGCATCGCCCATGAACGTGAGCAGCAGCAGCGTGACGACGAGCGCCGCGAACGCCGACATCGAGATCCACCACGCGTCGAGATTGCTCTTCCCTTCCTGCAACAGCTCGCCCAGGCTCGGCGTCGGCGGCGGCACGCCGAGACCGAGAAAATCGAGGCTCGTCAGCGACAGGATCGCCGCGCTCATCCGGAACGGCAGGAACGTGATGACGGGCGTGAGGCTGTTCGGCAGCACGTGCCGCCAGATGATCTGCCAGTTCGTGAGCCCCATCGTGCGCGCGGCCTTCACGTAGTCGAGCGCGCGGTTGCGCAGGAACTCCGCGCGCACGTAGTCGGACAGCACGAGCCAGCCGAACATCGACAGCAGAACGAACAGCAGCCACAGCGTCGGCTCGAAGATCGCCGCGAAGATGATCAGCAGGTACAGGTCGGGCAGCGCGCTCCAGATCTCGATCAGGCGCTGCCCGATCAGATCGGCGCGGCCGCCGTAGAAGCCCTGCAACGCGCCCGTGAGCACGCCGATCGTGACGCCCGACACCGTCAGCGCGATCGCCATCAGCACCGACAGCCGGAAGCCGTACAGAAGACGCGACAGCACGTCGCGGCCGAACTGGTCGGTGCCGAGCCAATTGCTCGCGGACGGCGGCGCCGGATACGGGCGCGACGCGAAATAGTCGATCGTGTCGTAGCGATAGCGGTTCGGCGGGTAGATCGCGAAGTTGCCGTTCGCTTCGATCTTCGAGCGGATGTACGGATCGAGATAATTCGTCTTCGCCGGAAAATCGCCGCCGAACTGCGCCTCCGGATAATCCTTCAGGATCGGAAAATAATAATGCCCTTCGTAGCGGACGACGAGCGGCCGGTCGTTTGACAGCACGTCGGCGAACAGGCTGATCGCGAACAGCGCGGCGAAGATCACGAGGCTCCAGTAGCCGAGCCGCTGGCTGCGAAAGCGCAGCCACGTGCGCCGCCACGGCGACGGCGACGCCGCGCACGCGACGCACGCGGGATCAGTGGTCCACGCGGTGGAATTGGATGCGGGGGTCGACGAGGACATAGCAGACGTCAGCGATGAGTTTAGTGACGAGACCGATCAGCGTGAACAGGAACAGCGAGCCGAGCACGACCGGATAGTCGCGGCGGATCACCGAGTCGTACGACAGTTGCCCCATGCCGTCGAGCGAGAACAGCGTCTCGATCAGCAGGTTGCCGTTCAGGAACGCGCCGACGAACGCGGCGGGCAGGCCGGTGACGAGCGGAATCGCCGCGTTGCGCAGCACGTGCTTCCACAGCACGTCGCGCTCGGGCGCGCCCTTCGCGCGCGCGGTCAGCACGTATTGCCGGCCGATCTCTTCGAGAAACGTGTTCTTCGTCAGGATCGTGACGATCGCGAAGTTGCCGACGACCGATGCGGTGACGGGCAGCACGACGTGCCACAGATAATCGAGCGCCTTGCCGAGCGCGGTGAGCTCGTCGAAGTTGTCCGACGTGAGGCCGCGCATCGGGAACACCTGCCAGAACGTGCCGCCGCCGAACAGCATCAGCAGCAGCACGCCGAGCACGAAGCCGGGAATCGCGTAGCCGGCGAGCACGAGCACGCTCGTCACGGTGTCGAAGCGCGAGCCGTTGCGCACGGCCTTCGCGATGCCGAGCGGCACCGAGATCAGATACGTGAGGATCACGGTCCAAAGCCCGAGCGTGATCGATACCGGCAGCTTCGAGCGGATCACGCCCCACACGCTCTCGTGCGCGTAGTACGACTGCCCGAGATCGAACGTCGCGTAGCTCTTCAGCATCATCACGTAACGCGTGAGCGGCGGCTTGTCGAAGCCGAACTGCTTCTTGATCTGCTCGATCTGCTGCGGATCGACGCCCTGGCTGCCGTGATAGCCGCCCCCGCCGCCGCCCGCCTCGCCGCCGCGCGCGGTGCCGTGGCGCAGTTGCGTCAGCACCTGCTCGACCGGGCCGCCCGGCACGAACTGCGTGACGACGAACGTGATCGTCACGACGCCGACGAGCGTCGGCACCATCAGCAGCAATCGTCTGAGAATGTATGCAAGCATCGTCGCTCCCCGCTAGGCGGCCGGTTCCGGCTCTTGCGCAACCGCGCCGGCCGCCGGCTTCTTCCTGAACCAGTAATCGATGATCCAGTCCTCGTATTGATAGGATGCCGGAATGACCGGCGGATGCCCATACGTCGTCTTGTAGGCGATCCGCGCGTTCGGCAGGTAATACTGCGGCACGAGGATGTACAGGTTGATCAGCACGCGGTCGAGCGCGTGCGTCGCCGTCTTCAGCTCGTCGAGCGTGTTCGCCGCGAGCGCCGCGCGGATCAGCGCGTCGACCGCCTTCGAGCGCACGCCCGGGTAGTTCTCCGAACCGACTTCCGACGCCGCCGCGCTGCCGAAGCGGCGCACGAGCTCGGCGCCGGGAATCGTGACGGGCGGATAGATGAGCGTCGTCATGTCGTACTGGAAGTTGTCGAGGCGCTTCTGATACAGCGCGCTGTCGATCTCGTGCATGTGCGCATGGATGCCGAGCATCCCGAGCGCCTGGATGTACGGCAGGATCAGCCGGTCCATGCCCGGCTCGTCGTCCATGATCTCGATCGTCATCGCCGTGCCGCTCGCGTCGCGCAGCGCGCCGTCGCGATAGTGCCAGCCGGCCTGCGCGAGCAGGTCGCGCGCCTCTTTCAGGTTCGCGCGCAGCGAGCCGGGCGGCACCGTCGACGGCTGCTTGACCATCGGGCCGAACACTTCGGGCGGCAGTTCCGCGCGAAACGGTTCGAGCAGCGCGAGCTCCTCGCTGCTCGGCATTCCGGACGCGCCGAACGGGCTCGCCTCCCAGAAGCTGTTCGTGCGGCGATATTGCCCGTAGAACATCATCCGGTTCATCCAGTCGTAATCGAACGCGAGCGCAAGCGCATGACGCACGCGAGCGTCGCGGAACTTCGGTTCGCGCATGTTGATGAGGAAGCCCTGCATCTGCGCGGGGCCGTCCGGGAACTCACCCTTCTTCAGCATGCCGTTTCGGAAGTTCTTGCCGACGTAGCGGCGCGCCCATTGCGTCGAGCTGTATTCCATCCGCACGTCGACATCGCCCGCCTTGAACGCTTCGAGCATCGTGTATTGATCGAGATACAGCTTGAATGACACGCGCGCGAAGCGGAACATCCCGCGCCGCGTCGGCAGATCGGCCGCCCAGTAACGCGGATTGCGCACGTAGGCGATCTGCTTGTCGTTCTTGCGCTGCTCGATCAGGTACGCGCCGCTCGCGATCGGCGGCTCGCTCACGATCTGGTCGAACGGCGGCCGCGTGCCGTCCGCCCGCATCCCCCATTTCGGCGAGAACACCGGCAGGTCGCCCGCGATCAGCGGAGCCGCGCGTTCGGGGCGCTTGAAGTCGAAGCGCACCGTCAGCCGGTCGACAACCGTCGCGCGCTTGATGACCGCGAACTGCGCGTTGACGAGCGGCGACGCCTGCGGGCTCGTCAGCATGTCGAACGAATACTTGACGTCGGCCGCGGTGATCGCCTCGCCGTTCGAGAAGCGCGCGGCCGGATTGATGTGGAACGTCGCCGAGCCGCCGTCGGGCGCGACGTCGACGTTGTCCGCGATCAGCGGATATTCGGAGGCGAGCTCGTCCCAACTGCGCTGCATCAGCGTGTCGAACATCAGGTTCTGGATGTCCGGCGCGGGCGAGCCGCGCACGAGGAACGGATTCAACGAATCGTAGCTCTGCGCCTCGTTGTAGTTTTCGAAATTCAACGGGCCGTCGTTCGGCGCGTCGGGGTCCGCATAATCGAAATGCGTGAAGGTCGGCGGATACTTCGGCTCGCCGTATTGCGCGAGCGCCGTGGCGGCGAGCGCGTGCGACGGCGCGGCGGCGCTTGCGACGAGCATCCCGCACGCGATGGCCGCGATCCGCACGGCCGCCCAAGCGCGCATCGCCCAGCTCGCGTCGAACGGCAAACGCAACTTCGTTGGTCTCATCGTCACCTGCGTACGATCGCATCGGCGCTGTGCCGACGCAGAGTCAATTCTCGCGCGACGCGGCGGCATGAACGGCAACGCGCGTCCAGTCCCGTTTCGTCGCTGTTTGCCTGCTGCATCGCGGTATTCCGGCATCGGATAAAAAGAGGCCGCTCCAAAGGGGTGGTTAGGGAAGCGGAGCGGCCCGTCGAATGCCGAAGGACGACGCGAAACGGCGTCAGAACTTATAAGTCGCGCCGACCTGGATCACCCGCCCGTAGTACATGTACAGCGACTGGTCGTAGCCGTTCTGGTTGAGCGCGTTCTGCCAGACCGGATCGAACGGCGGCGCACGGTCGAAGATGTTGTTGATCCCGCCGTACAGCGTCCAGTTCTTGAAGCCGGTGTAGCTCGCGTACAGGTTGAACTGGCTGTACGAGCCCACGTGGTCCGCCGCCTGCGTCGGCGCGGCCACGCCGAGCGCCTGTGCATACGGGCCCGTGAATTCCCAGCTCAGCGTCGCGTTCCACTTGCGATACGCCCAGTTCAGCGACGTATTGCCCTTCCAGCGCGGGATGCTCGCGCCGAAAGGCTGCGTGATCGCGAAGTTGTTGCCCGCCGAATCGACGGTCGCCGAGCCCGGGAAGCCGATGTTGAAGTGATGCACGTATGCCCAGTCGGCCGACAGCGTGAACGTGCCGTACTTCGTCGGCAGCGCCTGGCGGAACGTCATCTCGAAGCCATCGGTTTCGAGCGTGCCGAGGTTCTGATACGGCAGCACGACGTACGTGATCTGCCCGGTCGCCGGATCGCGCACGACCTGCGACGGGTTGTTCGCCGCGATCACCGAGTTCAGGCTCGCCTGGCCGATCACGTTGTCGATGAAGATCTTGTAGAAGTCGAAGCCGAAATCCGTATAGCGCGTCGGCGAAGCCTGGAAGCCGAGGTTGATGTTGCGCGTGCGTTCGGGCTGCAGGCTCGTGTTGCCGGTCTGCAGCGTGTTGACGAGCGTGTTGCCGAACGTTTGCAGGCCGATGTTCTGCGACGGCGTGTTCTCGACGAACGTCGGCGCGCGGAAGCCGCGATTGTACGAACCGTACATCGTGAATTCCTTGATCGGCTGGTAGCGCAGCGCAAAGCGGGGCGAGAACGCGCCGCCGAAATCGCTGTAATGGTCGTAGCGGCCCGATTGGCTGAACGTCAGGTTCTTGATGATCGGGATATCGAACTGATAGTAGACCGCCGCGACGTTGCGCGAGCCGTTCACCGATTGCGTCAGCGGGTTCAGCACCTGCCCGCTCAGCGCCTCGGAGCCCTGCCCGATGAATTCGCTTTCGTGCAGGAACTGCGCGCCGAGGCCGAAGCCGACGTCGCCCGTGGGCAGCTTGAACAGGTTCGGCGTCGACAGCGTCGCATCGACCGCGTCGAGCTTCGACACGCCGAGGTTGGTCGTCGACATGTACAGCCCGTTGAACGCGTTGGGCGTCGCCGACGGGTTCGCGAAGTTCAGCGTGCCGTTCTGATAGATGTCGTTGACGACGGACGCGTTCAGCACGTTATTGAACGTGTTGGACACGACGCTCTGCGAATGCGAGTAGGCCGCCGACCAGTCCCAATCGCCGTACGGCAGCGTGAACGAACCCTTGACGCCCGTCGCGGCGCGCCAGAAGTTCGAGCTCGTCCGGTCGGACGCCGCAGCCGGAAACGTATAGGCGAGCGGCGTATCGACGCCGAACGGGTTGTACGGATTGCTCGCGGGCACGACCGAATTGAACTGGCTCAGCTTGCCGGTCGCCGGATTGAGGACGAGGCTCGGCGACGTCGGGCTGCCCACCGTCAGCACGCCGTTGTTCTGCACCGTCGTATTGTTGCTTTCCCACAGATCGGCGAACGCTGTCGTCTTGTCGTCGATCTTGAAGTCCGCATGCACCTTCGCGCTCAGACGCTCGGTCCACGGCGCGATCGACGTCGATTCCGCCGAATTGAAACTGCACACGGTGCCGCCCATGCCGGCACCCGCGCTCAGATAGTTGCTCGCGGCGGGGCGCACGGCGCCGCCGAACGGGCAGCCGCTGAGCGCCTGCGCGGTCGCGCCACCGTTGGTCTGCCAGAACGACGGCGCGAGCAGCGAGAGGCCGCCCGCCTGGTTCGTGAAATCCTGGTTCTTCGTCGTGTCGCGATCGGCGATCGTGAAGCCGTTCGCCTTGTAGTAGCTCGCGGCCGCCGTGATGTTGAAGCGGTCCGAGTTCAGATCGCCGAAGCCGCCGAGAATGCTGAACTTCGTCGTGCCGTCGCCGCCTTGCGTCGCGCCCGAGTAGCTGCCGTCGAGCTGCAGCCCCTGATAGTTGTGCTTCGTGATGATGTTGACGACGCCCGCGATCGCGTCCGAGCCGTACTGCGACACGGCGCCCGTCTTCACGATCTCGATGCGGTCGATGATGTTGAGGGGAAGCGTGTTGAGGTCGAAGAACGTGTCGGTGCCGTTCGACGCGAACGCGTACGGCGCGACGCGCTGGCCGTCGACCATCACAAGCGAGTATTTCTCGCTCAGGCCGCGCAGCGCGATGCCCGCGCCGCCCGCGGCGAAGCCGTTCGTCTGCCCTTCGCTCCAACTGCTCGCGGAGTTCGCCGACACGCCGCGCAGGAAGTCCGCGACGTTCGTGTAGCCGCTGTCCTGGATGTCCTTCGCGGTGACCGTCTGCACTTGCTGGAAGCCGACCTTGTCGGCACTGCGAATCAGCGAGCCCGTCACCTCGAAGCGCTTGATCTGCGCGACGCCGTTCTTCGCGGCCGGTGCAGCCGGTGCAGCCGGCGTCGCGCCCGCCGCTTCGGCGGCGCCCGAGGCGGCCGCGGGCGCCGCCGCGGCCGGCGCGGAGACCGCGCCCGTCGCGCCCGTCGCGCTCGCCGCCGCATCCGCCTGCGCGAGCGCGACGCTCGCGCCTTGTGCCGATGCCGCCGCGCCGGCAGATGCCGGCTGGCTCTGCGCGAACGCGGGCGCCGCCAGCGTGGCCGTCAACGCCAACTCGGCCCAGACGATCCGCTTGATCGCCAACGCCAATGCTCTTTGCTTCATCTTTCCCCTCTCACTCGTCAGTAAGACCCCACCCGTTGCGCGCGGCAATCTTTTGAACCCCGCGCCCGACTCGCGGCACTCGCGTACCGCCCCCGCTGCCGCCCGACTGCCCGCCGGACGCCGCCAAACGATCGACGCGCTCGCGTCTTCACGGCCCTTCGCTTCTTTTCAATTTGTTAGGTTCACGAAATTTCTACGAAGCGAGCCCTGTTATTCGTTTCTTTTCATCCCGTCTGCTTCGGCATCTCACCGCCTCATGACATCAGGATTCCTTACATTTACATTCGAAGATCAAACCGAGTTGCCAGGCTTGCTCAGAACAACCTGGGCGTCCCCACCCAGACGACCAGCGCCTCGCTGTCTCCGCCGTTGCGCCACGCATGCGGCGTCGTCGATTCGTAATGCGCGGTGTCGCCCGCCGCCAGCGAGAACGTCACGTCCTCCAGCGTCAGTTCCACGCGGCCGCTCACCACGTACAGAAACTCCTCGCCCGCGTGCGTCGTGACTTCCGAAAGCGGTTGCGCGGCCGGCATCCGCACGAGAATCGCGTCGAGTTGCCGGCCGTCGACAACGTTCGTCAGGCGCGCGAACGCGTTCGTCGAGTTCGCGAGGCTGAAATACTGCAGCGCCTCGCTGCGGCATACCGAACGCGCTTCGGTCGGCGCATCGACGAAGTAATGCATCGTCACGCCAAGCGCACGCGCGATCCCGACGAGCGACGTGATAGACGGCGTCGCGCGTCCGCGCTCCACCTGCGACAGAAACGGCTTCGAAATGCCGGCCGCCGCCGCTGCTTCGTCGAGCGTGAGCTTGAGCCGCTGGCGCAGCGCCCGTATCTTGTTTCCAATCGAGGCTGCGACTACCGCCGATTCGTCGAGTGGCAAAACCATGGCAACACGCAATCCCGCGATCAAGAATCGTTTTTGATGAAGAAGCCGGCTGCGCTGCGCCCGCGCAGCACGCATCGCGAAGCGGCGACCCGCCATACGCGATGCGGGCCGCGCGGGCGACGTGCACGCCTTGCGCAAGCTGTCCGGGAACGTCCCGAGCCCGGATGCGCCGCGCAAGATGGCACCGTTCGTTTCACCGATCAGCAAAGCCGCTCCTTTCCCCGTGTTTCGCCGATAACCGCCGTTCCCGCCCCTCCAAGCGCGCGAGCGCCGCTATCTCGCCGCGACGAGCGCCCACAGTCTTGCGAGATCCGCCGAGCCGTCGCCGCCCTGCACGCTGCGGAAGGTCTGCACCGCGCGCGCCTTCTCGCCCGCCACGTAGTACGCTTCGCCGAGCCGCAGCCGCGCTTCGTCGACATGCTCGATGCCGCCCTTCGCAAGCGCCGCCTCCATCGCCGCGATGCCCTGCTTCGTCTGCCCGGCGAACACGAGATTCATCCCGGCGTCGATCGGCGCGACGGGATTCGCGTTGTCGGCCGGCGCCTGCGCGCGCTTCGCCGCGAGCGCCTGCAGCCGCTTCTCGCGATCCGCGCCGGCATCGCGCCCGAGCGTGCCGGACGCGAAGCCCTGATCGATCACCTGCTTCGCTTCCGCCGCCGAACCCGCGACGAGCGCCAGCTGCGTCATCTCCATGTATGCGTCGGCGCCGTTCAGCGCGCCTGTCGCGCGCCGCAGCCGATACATGTCGAGATCGAGCGACGACAGATAGCCGGGCCTGTCGCGAATCGAACGAAACAGTTCGTCCCAGTACGCGGGGTTCGGGTGATACGCGACGAGCTTCTCGAGCGACGCCCGATAAGTCGCCCCATCCTTCATCTTCTGCGCGCATGTGCCGAGCATCTGCAACTGCGCCTCGTCGGGCGCGTGTCCGGCGCGCGCCTGCGCGTCGACGCTCGGCTTGAGCTGGCCCATCACCGCCGCGCAATCGTTCGACAGGTAGTACGACTGAACCAGCAGCGTGCGCATGTCCGGATCGCCCCCCCCTGCCTTCAGATAGCGCTGCGCGATCTTGATCGCCTGCGGATAATTCCGCTGCTGGAAGTAGACGCCGGCGAGCGCCGCCGTCGTGCGCTGCTCGTCGTCCTTCGACAGCCGGCCGGAACCCAGCACCGCCTCGTACGCCTGGATCGCCGCGCCGGTATCGCCCGCCGCCATCGCCGCCGCGCCGCGCATTTCCTCGACCATGTAGGTCTCGTACGGCGTCTTGTTCGGCACCGCCGCGGCCTGCGCGATCTTGCCGAGCGCATCGCGGTACTTGTGCGCTCGATACAGGTCCTGCGCGGCGCCGAGCGGCCGCGCGACGTCCGGGCGCAACGTTTCGGCGGCGGCCGCCGCGCCGAACGGCGCGGCGACGACGCAGCAGCCCCCGAGCGCGGCCGCCAGCACGGCGCACTTCAACCATCGTTGGATCATGGGACACGCTCGCTTCGTTATTGCATGTACTGCTCGTTGCCGATCAGCCCGATCTTCGTCGCGCCGATGCGCTGCGCGGACGCGAGCACCGCGGCGACGTCCCTGTACGGCACGAGCTTGTTCGGCCGCAGGTGAATCTCCGCCTGCACCGGCTCGGCCGCGACCTGCGCGAGCTTCGCCTCGAGCGCCGCGCGGTTCGGCACGGGCGCGCCGTTCCACGTCGTCGTGCCGTCGAAATCGATGTCGATCTGCACGATTTCCGGCTGCGTCGCGGGCGGCGGCGGATTGCCGACCGGCAGATTCATCTTGATCGAGTGCATCTGGATCGGGATCGTGATGATCAGCATGATCAGCAGCACCAGCATCACGTCGATGAGCGGCGTCGTGTTGATGTCGACCATCACGTCCGGCTCGCCGCCGCCCGAAGATACGTTCATTCCCATCGTCGCCTCCTAGCCGCCGCGCGCGGGCGGTTCCGTGATGAACGAGACTTTCGCGATGCCGGCCCGCTCGCATGCGGTGATCACGCGGCCGATGAACTCGTAGCGCGTGCTCTGATCGCCGCGCACGTGCACGTCCGGCTGCGGATTCATCACCGATACGGTCTTCAGCTTCGACAGCAGCGTCGAAGCGTCGACGAGCGTCTCGTTCCAGAAGACATCGCCGTCGCGATTGACCGCGATCTCGACGCTCTTCGGCGTGGTCTGCAGCGGCTGGATCGTTTCCTTCGGCAGTTGCAGCTGAATCGTGTGCGTGACGACCGGAATCGTGATCAGGAAGATGATCAGCAGCACCAGCATCACGTCGACGAGCGGCGTCGTGTTGATGTTGGAGATCACCTCGTCGTTATCGTCCTGCCCGACGCTCATGCCCATGGCGCACCCCGCTTCAGCGAACGAGCGACGCGGCCTGCACGTTCGCTCGCGAGGCCCGCTTTCCGCCCGCGAGCAGCACCGTGTGCAGTTGCGCGCCGAAGTTGCGCACGCGCTCCATCACCGATTTGTTGCGACGCACGAGGAAGTTGTAGCCGAGCACCGCCGGCACCGCGACCGCGAGGCCGATCGCGGTCATGATCAGCGCCTCGCCCACCGGCCCCGCGACCTTGTCGATCGACGCCTGGCCCGCGATGCCGATTGCCGTCAGCGCGTGATAGATGCCCCACACGGTGCCGAACAGGCCGACGAACGGCGCCGTCGAGCCGACCGTGCCGAGGAACGCGAGCCCGTCCTGCAGGCGGTTCGACACGTTGGTGATCGCCCGCTCGACCGACACGTCGATCCACGTATTGCGATCCACCGCTTCGAGCAGCGCTTCGTCGTGATGCTCGCCCGCCTCGATCGCCGTTTCGGCGATGAAGCGGAACGGCGACGCTTCGTCGAGCCGCTTCGCGCCTTCGGCAAGCGACGGCGCGCTCCACAGCTGCTCGTCGGCGACCTTCGCACGGCGGTTCGCGCGCAGCTGATCGAGGAACTTGGTGATCATGATGTACCAGCTGCCCATCGACATCACGACGAGCAACAGCAGCACGAAGCGAGCGACGAAATCGCCGTTCTTCCACAACGCGCCGAGGCCGTACGGATTCTCGACAGCTTCGGTCGCCGCGGGCGCGGGCGGCGGCGCGGGTTCTGCCGCCGTGTTCGCCGTCTGAGGTGCCGTGGCCGCGGACACCGCGACCGCCGCGTCGCTCGCCTGCGCAAAGGCCTGCTGCGGCGCGACAAGTGCGTCAACCGCAGCGACGGAGATCAACATGCTTGCCGCCAGAGCGGCCAGTGAACGCTTGGTCATACCCCACTCCAAATTTTTCGTTGAACTGACTAACCGGGTTCGCTCCCGATCCTGTCCGGCCCGCGTACGGGCTCAGTTCAGGTTGAACGAGAACGGAACCTGCACGCGCACCGACTGCCCTTGCGCTACGCACTTGAACTGCTTGACCGCATTGAACGCCGCACGATCGAGCACCGGATCGGCCGATTGCGCGACGCGCTCGCTCGTGATGCGCCCTTCCGCATCGACGACGAATTCGATCGTCACGTCGCCCGTGATGTTGTTCTCCTGGGCTTCCTTCGGATACTGCATCGACGCGCGGATCTGGTCGGAATTCGGACACACGACGCCCACTTCATGGCTGACTGCCTTCGCCGGCGCGGGCGCGGCGGCCACCGGCGCCTGCACGGCGGGCGCGGATTGCACGGGCGCAGCTTGGTGCGTGATCGTCGGCTGGGTCGGCGCCTGCACCGGCACTTCCGGCGGCGGCACGAACGGAGGCGGCGGCGGCGCGAACTTCGGCGGCGGGAGCTTGACCGTCGGCATCGGCGGCGGGGGCGGCGGCTTCACCGGTTCGATGATGCGCGTCTCGATCGGATGCTGGATGACCTGCACGACCTTTGTCGCGAGGCCGTTGAGGAGCGCATAAACCAGCACGATGTGCAGCGCGAGCACGATCGCGAGGCCGCCGAAGCGCCGAGCCGGGTTCTGCTGCCTTTTGCCGAATTCGCGCGGACGACCGAGCCGAGCGAGTCCGTCGTTTGAAACAGCCAAGCCTTCGTCGACTTTCATACCCACTTTCACCCCCAAAGCACGATTCGTCCAGCCGTCCAGCTGCGACGCGATGCGCTGGACTCTTCATTCGCCATCTTCCCGCAAGCTTTCAATTTGTTTTGGAATCCAAATTATTAGCCGCGGTGTACGATGCGAATTCAATCGATACGACGCTATTGATTTATTCCCCGCGGCCGGTTCGCCGGTTTTAATGTTGCAGCAACGCTTTTCAGACAGGTATTCGTCAGGTTGAGGCCCGCACCCCATTTTTCAGACGAAACGCCGGTTCTTCATTCACTTTCTTCGATCAGCCTGTATGTAGCGCGTGTCTTGGGAGCAGAAGATAGCAAGGAAAAAATTTTGCCGTCAAACTTTATTTGATGTGCCCACACAAAATTTGGAGCAATTATTCGAAAAACGATTTAGTAAGGAATTTGAATTGAAATCGTCGACAAAGTAATTGATTTGTATGGGTTGGCAATTCGATTATCTTCTAAGCCGCGTAATTCTCTTATTTGGTGCGCTGCAATTTCAAGTCTTCTTTTACGGCGCATCCTCGTATCTCAAAAATACCCTCCTTCGACCGCATCTCTTCAGGCGTATTCCCCCCCCACCTCATTACTTCGCATATCTAATCAACATGCCGAGAAACGAAACCGCGAGAGCCCGCATCGCCCTTCCGGGCAGTCGTCGCGCACATGGCGGCGAGCGTTCGAATCGGGATGCCGGCGGCATCGCATGACGCTCGGCGCGACTTGTCGATTCGCATACGAAGCAGGCGGTTGCAGCCTGACCGGCATGACATGAGCGTCGCGGCTTCGATCGCCGCGCCGCCGTCGTGCCGATCGACTCGCGCTTGAGACGCCGGAAGGCCCCCTCTTCGCACGCGCTTGTCGCCACGCGAGCGATACACGCAAAACGACGCGGGTGAACGCCGCCCGTTTCCGACCGCTTCTTCGAGCATCCGCCGCGCGCATACCGCGCGCCGTCAAGTCGAGGCCGCGAATCTTCCGCTAGAATGCGCTCGGCGGAACGATCGGCGCCGAACGACAACCACAAGCCGCTCGCCGACATGTGCCAATCCCGGCGATGGAACCCAGATGAGACTCGCGCGCGACATCATTGAAGGCGGCGCGCCGCCGACCAGACAGACAATCGACGGCGCGCCCCCGCGCGCGGTCCGCCGCGCGTGCGCGGCGCGCTCCCCCACGGCCGGATGCCCATTGCGATGAGGCTGAAGTTCAAGATCTTCCTGCTCGCGATCGTGCCCTTCCTCGTGACGATCGCGGCGATCGGCCTGGGCGTGCGCCAGCAAGCAACCTTGCTCGCGCGCACGCAGCACGCGACGATCGAGGCCGCGTACCTGTCGAGCAAGGAAATCGAGCTCAAGCACTACGTCGATCTCGCGACGAGCGCCGTCGCGCCGCTGTACGAGGCAGGCCGCGACAACGCGCGCGACGACGCGATGCTCCGCCAGCAAGCGCTCGCGATGCTGCAAAAGATGGAATTCGGCCCCGACGGCTACTTCTTCGTCTACGACCTGCACGGCAATTCGCTGATGCATCCGCGCGAGCCCGAACGGGTCGGTCACAATTTCTGGTCGCTGCGCGACCCGCGGGGCTCGCTCGCGATTCAACAGCTGATTGCGGCCGCGTCGCGCGGCGGCGGCTACGTGCGCTACGTGTGGCAGCGCCCGTCGACAGGCAAGCTCGCGCCGAAGCTCGGCTACGTCGTTTCGCTGCCGCGCTGGGGCTGGATGGTCGGCACCGGCATCTATCTGGACGACGTCGACACCGCGCTCGCGCGGATCGACGCGCGCGCATCGGCGAACATCGAGCGCACGATGACGTGGTTGAGCGCGATCGCGCTCGCGGGCGCCGCGGTCATCGCGCTGTGCGCGCTCGTGCTGAACGTGAGCGAGTCGCGCAGCGCGGACGCGAAGCTCAAGCGCCTCGCGCAGCAAGTCGTCGAATCACAGGAACAGGAGCGCGCGCGCCTTGCGCGCGAGCTGCACGACGGCATCAGCCAGATGATGGTTTCGGCGAAGCTGATGTTCGAATCGGCGCTCGAACGCTTCGCGCGCCTGCCGACGCGCGAGACCGCCGCGGAAGCCGCGCTGTCGAAAGGCATCGCGCGGCTCGGCGACACGCTGCGCGAAGTGCGCCGCATCTCGCACGCGCTGCGCCCCACGATGCTCGACGACCTCGGCCTCGCAGCCGCGCTCGACCAGTTGGTGCGCGAACTCGGCGTGGAGACGGGCGTCGAGCTCGGCTTCACGCGGGTCGAGCACGACGGCGCGCCGTCGTTGCCCGCACCCGTGAAAACCGCGCTCTTTCGCATCGCGCAGGAGGCGCTGACCAACATCCTGCGCCATGCGCATGCAACGCGCGCGGCCGTTACGCTCGAGCTGTCGTCGCGCGAAGCCGCGCTGACGATCGCCGACAACGGCCGCGGCTTCGACGCCGAACGCGCGCAGGCGGACGCGCGCGGCGGCGTCGGCCTGCGCAACATGCGCGAGCGGCTCGACGCGCTCGGCGGCGCGCTCGCGATCAGCTCGCAGGTCGGGCACACGGTCGTCGCCGCGCGCGTGCCGCTGTCCGGCGCCGACTCAACAGGAACCACGCGATGACGACTTCCTCCTCGACGACGCGCCCCGCGCGCCTCCTGCTCGTCGACGACCATCCGCTCGTGCGCGACGGCCTCAAGATGCGCCTCGAAGCGGCGCCCGGCCTCGCCGTCGTCGGCGAAGCGGGCAACGCGGACGAAGCGCTCGCGCTCGCCGAATCGCTCGAGCCCGATCTTGCGCTGATGGACATCGGCATGCAGGGCATGAACGGAATCGCGCTCGCGGGCGTCTTTCACGAGCGCTTCCCTGCGATTCGCGTACTGATGCTGTCGATGCACGACAACGTCGAATACGTGACGCAGGCGGTGCGCGCGGGCGCGAGCGGCTATCTGCTGAAGGATTCGCCCGCGACCGAGATCGTGCGCGCGATCGGTGCGGTGCTCGCCGGTCAGACGTTCTTCAGCGAGGGCATCGCCGCACGGATGATTCACGCGAGCGCGGAAGCGTCGCCGCTCGACCGGCTCACGCCGCGCGAACGCGACATCCTCGATGCGCTCGCGCACGGGTTGTCGAGCAAGCAGATCGCGCAGCGCAACGGCCTGTCGGTGCGCACGGTCGAAACGCATCGGCTGAATCTGAAACGCAAGCTCGATATCGAAGGCCAGGCGGAGCTGATCAAGTTCGCGGTCGAGCATCGCAGGCGCTAGGCGAACGCGCGACACAAGCATCAGCGGCGAGCGCACGCCACACGCCACACGCAGCGCGCTCGACACACCCCGCATCTTCATCGCGCGACATGAAAAAGGGCGCCGAAGCGCCCATTTGCATGACGAATGACGAATGCCGAACGAATCGGCCGGCGCGCTCAGTTCGCGCGCGCGTTGTGCTTCGTCAGGAATGCGATCAGACCGTCGATGCCGCCCTGCGCGAGCTGCGCCTTGAACTGGCCCTGGTAGACCTGGATCAGCCACGCGCCCGACATGTCGATGTCGTAGATCTTCCAGTCGTTGCCGATCTTGCCGAGCCGGTAGCCGACCGACTGGCTGTCGCCCGGCGTCGTCACCGTCGAGCGCACCAGCGCGTCGGCGCCGCCCGCGCCCGCCGCCTTGAAACTGAACTTCGCGTCCTGGCTGCCGAGCTGCGCGAGCGATGCCGCGTACGTGCGCGTCATCAGAATCCGGAATTGCTTGTACAGCTCCTCTTGTTGCTGCGGGCTCGCCTGCTTCCACGCATCGCCCACCGCGATGCGCGTCGTGCGCTCGAAGTTCGTCGCGGGCAGAAAGCGCGCTTCGACGATCTGCGTGATCTTCGCCATGTCGCCGCCGCGCGCGGCGGGGTCCGCCTTCATCGCGCCGACGGTGCCCTCCACGGCGTTCCTGACCACCTCGACGGGCGCGGTTTGAGCGATTGCCGAAACGGACACGACGGCCGCGGCCACAAAAGCAAACAGATGACGTTTCATGCGTGTAGCGTGTATCGAACTAGGAAGAGAACAAGCCGGACGCGACACGGCGCCGGCGCAGACAGGACAGTATACCGAGCTTGGCGCGCTCGCGCGGCGCCGTGACGGTCTGTTACCGAATAGACGAAATATTTACGACGCGGCCGGCGAAGCGGTGCGCCTCTCCGTCGCCGCCACGCATGGACACGCATGCGCGACCGATCGACGCGCGCCACCGCGGATCGCCCGCGAAGCGGGCTCGCCTCGCCGTCGCCGGCCGGGCTTGCGTTCGCCCGCCGCCAGACGACGACGCGCGGAGCTCACGCGTCGAGGCAGCATGAAAGGCTCATCTCGAAATAACGGAAGCTGCGCTCGATGCCGGCCGAGACGTCGCGCACCTGCTCGGTGCTCGGCGATTGGCCGAGGATCGTCGCGACGATGTCGAGCGCCTCCCACGGATGCTTGTCGTCATAGCTCGAATGCAGCTTCAGCCAGCGCATCGCACGGCCGCGCACATGCTCGGGAAAACCCATTTCATAGACGTCCGAACGGCACAGGTCCGCGCTCCATTCGCCCGTCACGCCTTCGATCGCGTAGTTGGTCGCCGCGATGCTCGCCGCGAGCGAATCCGCGCTGCTGCTCTTCCAGCACCAGTGGCTGAGCGCGAGCGCGGCGGGCGGGCTGTCGCCGTCGATCAGCTGCCGGCGCGGCAAGCCGCTCGCCTCCGCCCAGTTGACCCAGTGCTCGACGTGGTTCAGCTCGACGCGAATGTTGCGAATCAGATAGCGGCGCGCCTTCTCGTCGCCGGACGAACTCGTGCCGTTCGCCTTCAGCAGGTTCATCGACATGTACTTCGGAAACTGCTCGACGACGGGCCAGCCGTTCACGAAGAACGCGGCGAGCTGCCGCGGCGCGAGGCGGCCGTCGCGCATCAGCGAGAAAACCTCGTGGAAGCGCACGCGGTCGCGCGCCGCCCGCACCGTGCCGACCACGTCCTGTAGCCAGTGTGGATAGCTCCCGATATCCATCAAGTCGCCTTCGCGTTCAAAAGGGATATGCAATTTCCTCTCCTTAGATAAAGTCACCCAACCACGTCAATAGCCGCCCTCGCGCCACGGCGAAGGCTGAGCAAAGAAATATCCCTGGCAGAAGTCGATGCCGAGCTCGCGCAGCATGCCGAGCTCGGCGTCGGATTCCACATGCTCGGCGACGGTGCTGCAACGCATCGAGTGCGCGACCGCGTTGATCGCGCTGACGACGCCAAAACTCACCCGGTCCGACATCATGTTCGACACGAATTCGCCGTCGATCTTCAGATAATCGATCGGCAGGTTGCGCAGATAGCGAAACGACGACATGCCCGCGCCGAAATCGTCCAGCGCGAAGCGGCAGCCTATCGTGCGCAGCTCGCTCATGAAGCGCGACGCAAGCTCGAGATTCTTCACGGCGATCGTTTCGGTGATCTCGAAGCAGATCACCGATGGTTCGAGACCGGAGCTCAACAGCTCGGCGATCACGAATTCGAGAAAGCGCTCGTCGGAAATCGACGCGCCCGACAAGTTCACGTTGTATTCGTGGTACTCGCGTACCGGCATCGCGCTCAACTTGTGGAACACGGTGCGGACCACCCAGCGGTCGATGAGCCCCATCAGCCCGTAGCGCTCGGCGGCCGGCAGGAACGCGGCGGGCGAGATGTCGCGGCCCGCGCCGCCCGTCATGCGCAGCAGCACCTCCGCGCGCTCGGGCGTGCCGGAATCCGGGCGCGTGTGGACGATGGGCTGCACGTACAGGCGGAAGCCGTCGGTTTCGAGCGCGGTCTTGATCCGGCGGCTCCATTGCACGTCGCCGACGTGGCGCGCCTGCTGCAAGTCGCTCGGGTCGGCGAGCTGGATGCGGTTGCGCCCGCGCTCCTTCGCGATGTAGCACGCGATGTCGGCAAGCTTGACGGCCATCTCGAGATTGCGCGGCGCCTTGCAGAGCTCGAGCACGCCGATGCTGACGCTGACCGTGAAGCGCTCGCCCTCCCACAGGAACACGAAATCCTCGAGGCTGCGGCGCAGCCGCTCGGCCTTGTTCTTCGACGGCCACGAGCCCGCGCCGTGCGGCAGCAGCACGCCGAACTCGTCGCCGCCGAGCCGCGCGAGCACGTCCTCGTCGTCGAGGCAGCTCTGGAAGCGCTGCGTAACTTCACGCAGCATCGCGTCGCCCGCCGCGTGGCCGCACGTGTCGTTGATCTCCTTGAAGCGGTCGAGGTCGAGCATCAGCAGCATCGAATCGATGCGGGCCTTGCCGGAGGTCGCGTCGGCGAGCGCGACTTCGAGACGGCGCTCGAACTCGACGCGGTTCACGAGCCCCGTCAGCACGTCGTGCGTCGCCTGCCATGCGAGGCTTTCGAGGAACTGCTGCTCGCGCGTCATGTTGCGCAGGATCAGCACGTAGCCGATGTGGCCATGCACGCGGTCGCCCATTTCCGAGATGGTTGTCTGTACAACTATCTTCGAGTGATCGCGGCGCAGCAGATGCACCTCGCGCTTGATCGGCGTACGCTCCTCGCGCGCCCAGAGTTCGTCGACGATGTCGACCGCGTTCCCCGTCTCCTTGTCGAGCAGCATCAGCACGCTCGACACCGGCGCGCCAACGCACGCCGCGGCCGAATAGCCGAGCAACTGCTCGGCCGCGTTGTTGATGAAGTCGACGTTCTTCGCGAGCCCCACGGTGATCACGGCCTCCGCGACCGAGCTCAGCGCCGCCTCGGCGAACGCCTCGCTGCGGTCGAGCGCGTACTGGATCGACAACCGTTGCAACGCGGCCTTGCGCGCCCAGACGAGCGCGAGATACATCAGGAACATCGACGCGACGAAGTAGCAGACGAGCAGCAGCGCGACGCTCGAGCGGAATTCGTCGCTGAACGCCTTCGAGAAGCGATCGGGCAGGCCGGACACGCGCTCGTTGATGTCCCACGCGCGATATTCGAGCTCCTTCACGCGCGGATCGTCGCGATGGCCGCTGCTGACGAGCGCGTGCAGCTGGCTCGCGACGCTGCGGAACTCGGCGAGCTCGACGTCGGCCTGCATCCAGCACTGCAGTGCGTAGTTGATCTTCGCGACCCAGCTGAGCGCGGGCAGCAGCAGCGCGGCCGCCGCCGCGTCGGTAGGGTCGATGCCGCTCGCGATGATCGCCTCGCGCGCGGTCGCGCGATCGGGCGGCTTGCGCTGCAACGCGGCGCGCGCGAGGCTCAGCCGATAGGGTTTGTCGATCGCGGCCTCGTAGAGCTTGTATGCGCGCTCGTCGCCCGTCTCCGCGTAACGGATCAGATAGATGACCGCGTCCTTCTGCGACTTCGACCACGTGCTCTCGCCGCCGATGTACACCCTAAGGAAGGACACCACCGTCAGACTCACGATCACGACGCACACGAGCACCGACACCATCAGCAGGATCGGCCAGACGTCGAGCGCCGGCCTCAGTTCGGCCGCCTGGCCTCTTGCGTCGTTCAAGCCGAGCGCCTGTTCGCGCATGCTGGAAGTCCCGTTCATCGTCCACCTTGCCTCAGCCCCGCCGCCGCGCCGCTTCACCGCGGCGGTCTCGTATTCCCCCGGCGCGCGCTAACGCCGGAAACGAACCGGCGGCGACCCGTTGCCGGTCCGCCGCCAGATGCTCGAAGCGTGGCCTGTCTCGCAGATCCTCGTGGAGGTCGTGCGTAGACTGGCCATCTTGCGCGCATTCGTCTGCTCGTCGCGTTACATATGACGCGTCCGCTGCATGAATGCGCGTGCGCCGCCGCTCGCGCAAGCGGCGGCGCATTCGTCGGACAATCATACGACGCGCGGCGCGCCGCCGCTCAACCTTCTTTCAAACGCCCTGTAATTTCAGCCGGTTCGCATGCGTGCGCAGCACCGCGACCGGATCGGGCGCATACGCGCCGCGAACGCCGAGCAGTTGGTTGATCTCGTCGAAGTGATTCCATTTGTAATCCGTCGAGATCGACGTTCCGTAGAGCGAGCTGCAGGTCGACGTGAAGCCGTCGTTCGGCCCCGCCTGCTTGAGCGCCATGATGTTGCCGGCCGTCAGGAACACGAGCGTCGACGGATCGAGCACGTTGGCCGGATCGACGAGCGCAATGGTGCTCGTGTCGATCGCGCCCGTCGTGACGCCGAGCACCTTGATCGGCTGGTACGCGCTGCCGCTCCACGAATACAGCAGGTGCACGTTGCCGCCGACCGTCTCGCTCGGCACGCCCGACGCGCACGCGCCGGCCGCGCCGAGGCTCGCGCTCGGGAACAGCGTGTTGAATTGCGTCGCGTATGGCGTGCTGAGCGCGTTCAGCGCGGCGATTGCATCCTGATTCGTGTTGTGTGTGTGGCTTGTCAGGATGCCGAAAATATTCAGCAGTCCGCCGAAAATCGGCGTCGACAGGCCGGTCGGATCGAGACTCAGCGCGCCGAGCACGAAGTCGGCGAACTGCGAGCCGCGATGCGGCGTCGCGATCGTCGTCACCGAGGCAACGAGATCCGGCGCAACCGCCGCGACGTAGCGCGACGTCAGCCCGCCCTGGCTGTGGCCGATCAGGTTGACCTTCTGCGCGCCGGTGACGGCGAGCACCTGCTTCACGTACGCGAGCAGCTGCTCGCCGCGCCCGTTCGGGCCGATGTCGCTCTGGAATCCTGACAGATCGGCGACGAACACGGTCGCGCCGTGCCGCTGCAGATCGGATTGCATGCCGTACCAGTAAGGCACGATGCCGAAATAGTCGTCGGTGCCCGTCAGGCCGTGGACGAGGATGATCGGATAGCGCGTCGCCGCGTAATCGTCGACCGCGCCCGCCGCGGTGTCCGCGTGCACTGCCGGCGCGGCGATCGCGCACATCGCGGCGACGATCGCCGTCGCCCAGGCATTCATCAGACTTTTTCTTGCTGCCCGCGCCGCGTCGGCGACGCATTTGAACATCGACTCCATGAACGATTCCCCTGCATGTAGCGTTACTTGAACGATGCCGCACGCCCGTTCGCCGCAATCGCCACGATCGCGACGCCGGACGGCGGCTCACCACCCCAAACAGAATCCGCGCAAGTGCGCGCCGCGATCCTCCATCGCGACCGCGGCGCGCCACTGCGCGCCGAGCGCGACGTCGGCGACCGCCCACCGCACGCCGTCGCTCACGCATTCGTCCCGCGCGCCCGGCGACACGGGCCACGGCATCTCCAGCTCCCGCGGATCGCGCCGCAGGCCCGCGCCGTGCGCCTTCAAGAGCGCCTCCTTGCGCGTCCACAATTGCAGCAACAGCCGCTCGCGCGCGTTTTTCGGCGCGCGCTCGAACAGGTCGCGCTCGCGTTCGCCGAGGCTCGCGGCCGCGAGCGCGTCGACGTCGAGCTTTCGACCGAGCGATTCGAGATCGCAGCCCACCCGCTTTTTCGCGACCGCCATCAGCACCGCGCCGCTCGCATGGCTCACGCTGAATTCGAGATCGCGGCCGAACAGCACCGGCTTTCCGCCCGGCTCGACGTCGAACACGAGCCGCGCCGGATCGGCGCTCAGGTATTCGCCGAGCACGACGCGCACCATCGCGCGCGCGAACACGAACAACTCGCGATGCGCGCCGAACTTGAGCCGCGCGGCGCGCTCGTATTCGCTCAGCGACAAGCAATCGCGCTTCAGATACGAACCCGCTTCGTCCGCGCGTGCGCGCCACACGTGCGCCTCGCCGCGCATCAACCGCTCCGTCAGTGCCGCCGACGGCCGCGCGACGCAGAACCGCAGCGCCGCCGCGTCGTCATGCGGTGCCGCGCGCGGCAATCCTTCCGCCATCATTTTTGTCAGTCAACCTAAGTGTTTCAAACGCACGCCGACGGCGCCGGCCGCGCTGCGCGCTCGACGTCGCCCGTCAGCCGGCCGTCGCCGCGACGCGGCGCTGCCACCAGACGAACAGCGGCGCGCCGACGATCTCGAGTACGGTAAAGCCGATGAACGGCGGGAACGGTGCGCCGAGCGACACGAGTGAGATGAGACGCCCGATTCCGCCGACGAAGATCATCGTCCACAGCGCGCGGAACAGGACGCCGTTGCGCTCGATGTTCGGGATCGTCCAGAACGCGCCGAGACCGAGGCCGAACCAGACGCCCGCGTAGAAGCGCAGGTTGCTGTCGAGCGTCGCGTCGGCGGGCAGCGCGACGCCGAGCGATGCGTACAGCGGATCGTGAATGCCCATCATGCCGAGCGCGCCGGTTGCGACCGGCACGGCCGCGAGAATCGCGGTGGCGATTTGCAGAATGCGTTTGCTCATCGAAGAGTGGCCCTTGTCCTTGTTATTCGACGATTGACGACGTCTCATTGATAAAAAATGCCCAGCACCTGAACGCTGCTCGCCTCGGGCATCGCGCCGAAGCGGCTCCACGACGGTCCCGTCTGCCGCAGGAACTGCACGGCGACGTCGAACGTGTCGAAGCGCCGCCGCAGCTCGACCCAATACTGCCGCCCCGCGCCGAGATCGAGTTGCGCGAAGCCCGTCAGGTCGAGGCGGCGCACGAACACGTTGCGCCATGCGGCCATCAGGAACAGCCCGTGCCGCGACGGCAACTCCTGCGCGGCGATCGACGTACGAACCGCGCGGCCCCACGCGTAAGGATCGCTCGCCTGCAGCGCGCGCCATTGCGATGCCGACGCGCCGCCGCTGTTGCCTTGCAGCTCCGCCGTCAGCGACAAGTCGATCGGCAGCGTCCACGTAAAGCCGACCGCCGAGCGCGTGCGAAACGCGCGGTCGCCGTTGCCGCCGCCCGTCGCCGAGCCGATCAGCGACGGCCGCCAGCCGAGCGTCCATTCCGCGTACGCGACCACCGCGTTGCCCAGCAGCACGCTCAGATTCTGCCCGAACTGCGGCGATTGCCCGCTCTCGCCGTACAGCACCCACTGCGGCTGGATCGCCGGCGTGATCCGCTGGCTGCCGACGAGCATCCAGCGATCGACGCCATTCGTGCGCCGCAGGTCCGACGACGCGAACGGATCGCCCGGCACGCTGCGGCTCGCGAGCCGCGGCGACAGCATCAGCGCGATCGATCCCGAATCCCAGACGCGCTGCGCGCGCACGCCGACGCTGCCGAGCCGGTTCGTGTGGCGGCTGTCCGGATCGGGCGGCACGTCGAGGCTCACCGCGCCCGCCTTGAAGAAATCGGTCGGGTTGTAGCCGATCGCCGCGCCGATGCGTTCGTTGATCCGGCCCGCGTCGATCGCCAGCAGCGGCGACGGCTTCCAGCTCGCATACGCCTCCTTGACGAGCATCACGTCACGGTGCGACGCCGCGCCGGACGACAATGGATCGAAACGATCGAACCGCATCGCGAAGTTCACGTTCAGCGTCGGCGTGAGCGCGTGCTCGAACTGGAATTCCAGCGACAGCTGGTTACGCCACGATGAAGCGGCGTCACGGTCGTCGCTCCAGCGCACCGCATCCTGCACGCTGAATTTCCACGATCGCGCCGCTTCCGGCGCGGCGACAGGCGTTGCGTCAGCCAGGTCCAGCGCCGCGTTCGTCGCGTCGCCCGGCGCGTCAGCATCGCCTGCCGCCGCGGCGCGCAGCGGCATCGCCGCGGCCGCCGCGCAAATCAGGACCGCCAACGATCTGAGCGTCATTGCGCCTGGAAGCGGGGCAGATAATCTCGCTGCAGCCACGCGTCCGGAATGTCGCGCCACGCGTATCCGGAAAAGCGCATCACCGTCACCCAGTTCGGATCGAGGCCGTCGATGATCACCGTCTCGGTCGGACGCTCCACGCCGAGCTCCATCGTATAGCGCCGATAGAACGCGCTCTTCAGCAGCCGGTCGCTTTCCGAATAGAACTTCGCCTTCACCGGCCGGCTGTTCGACGCGTCGAGCCACATCTCGATCCGATGGTACGTGAGGCCCTGCGCATTGCCCTTCAGCGACAGCTTGTAACAATGCCGCGTCTGCCGGTCGCCGTCCATCACGTCCTCGGCGCCCTCGAGCTCCGCCTGATAATCGTGCGCGAGATTGACGGTCACGACGTCGCCGTTCGCCGCCTGCCCGAGCAGCCGCTGGTCCGGCGAGATGCGGATGCTCGCCTGGTTCGCCGGATCGTAGAACCACAGGTCGTTGCCGTTCTTCAGCATCAGCTTGCCCGCATCGCGCGCGGGCGCGACGAAGCGCACCAGCGTGCGGAACGCGCCGCCCGGCGCGTCGGGCTTCGAATAGATCGACAGCGTGTTGCCGTCGACCTGCTTGCCGGACCGGTATTCGGTCAGCGTCGCGGTGAGCACGAACGACTTCGCCGGCGTGCGGATCGCGTCGCTTTCCGCGAGCAGCTTCTGCGGATCGGGCGGCGTCTGCGCATGCGCGAGCGCCGCCGCGCCGAGACTCAATCCGATCCACCATGTACGAAACAAGCGACGCACGCTCCACCTCCCGATCGATTCGATCTTTCGTTGTTCAAACTGAAAATTCACGAAACTCATACGTAGCGCAGCGCGTCGACGATCGACAGCCGCGCCGCGTGCCGCGCGGGCAGCCATGCGGACAGCCCGGCGACGAACGCGAGCCCGACGAACGTCAACGCGATGAGGCGCCATTCGCCCCACACGCGCACCGTCAGCGCGACCGAATCGATCCGCGCGGGCGGCGTCCACGCGAGCCCGCTGTGATTCACCGCTGCCGCGAGACCGAGCGCGACGAGCACGCCGACCGACGCGCCGACGATGCCGAGCAGCGCGCCTTCGCAGACGAACAGCGCCTGGATGCCGCCGCGGCGCACGCCCATCGAGCGCAGCGTGCCGATCTCGACGGTCCGCTCGAGGATCGCCGTGCTCATCGTGTTGCTGACCACGAACAGCACGATCGCGCCGATCAGCACGAACACGAAGCCGAAGATCATCGAGAACATGCGGTTCGTCTGGTCATAGAACGGATTGAGCGCGGCGAAATCGAGCATGTCGAGCGGCTGGCCTTCGAAGCGGCCGCCGAACAGCTGGTCGATCCGCGCGCGCGCGGCGGGCAGTTGCGCGGTGTGCTTGAACTGGATCTCGATCGCCGTCACGCGCGGCGCGTCGCCGCCGTAGACGAGCCGCTGCGCGCGCGGCAGATGCATCGCGAGATAAACGTCGTCGAGCTCCTTCACGCCCTGCTGCTCGGCCTTGACCACCGTGAAGCCGCCGACGTTCGGCGCGCCGTAGGCGTTCGCCGCGAGCACCTCGATGTGCGTCGCGCCCGCGCCGTCGCTCTTTCGCTCGCGCTTTTGCGCGTCCGCCTCGGCCGCGGCGAGCGCGAGCACGTCGGCGGGCGCGTCGGCCGCGGCGGGCGCGGATGCATCGGACGTCGCTGCATCGGACGTCGCCACGCCGGACGCGGCCGTTGCGGCCCCCTTCGCGATGCCGCCGTCGCCGCAATCGGGCACGCGCAGCGGCCCGCATAGATGCAGCACGCGCGCGACGCCGTGCCCGACGATCGCCGCATCGGGCACGGTGCCGACGAGCGGATACGGCTTCGGCGTCAATGGAAAGCCGTAGTCGTTCCACTGCTGCATCCGGTCTTGCTCGTCGGCGATCGCGCCCTGCGCGAGCACCGTGCGCGACACGCCCGCTTCGAAGTTGCCGGCTATCCCGCCGAACTGCAGCGTCGGCGTGATCACCGCGATCATCGGCGCGAGCACCGGATCGTCGCGCAGCTGCGCGATCAGCCGCTCGTAGCCGCCGATCCCGTACGCGACCGGGTTGCCGCTGCCGTACTGGAAATAGCCGTGCCGCTGGATCTGCAAGTGCCCGCTGCGCCGCACGAAATCCGTCTGCAATCCGAACGTGATGTCCTTGCTGAAGCCGCCGAACAGCAGGATCGCGCAGACGCCGACGATCATCGCGAGCAGCGTCGTGATCGAGCGCCGCCGGTTTCGCTGCAGATTGCGCAGCGCCAACATGAAGGTATGCATCAGCTCTGCGCCTCCTGCGCGACGCGGCGGCGATCGACGATGCGCCCGTCGCGAATCTGCACGACGTCGTCGGCCGCATCCAGCACCTGCGGATCGTGCGACGACACGATGAACGACACGCCGCTCTCGCGCTGCATCTTGTGCATCAACGCGATGATCGCCTGGCCCGTGACGCTGTCGAGGTTCGCGGTCGGCTCGTCGGCGAGCACGAGCGACGGCCCCGCCGCGAGCGCGCGCGCGATCGCGACGCGCTGCCGCTGGCCGCCCGACAGCTGGCTCGGCCGGTGCGCGCCCTTGCCGCTCAAGCCGACGGCATCGAGCAGATACGCGACGCGCTCCGCGCGCTCGCGTGCAGGCGTGCGCGCCATCAGCAGCGGATATTCGACGTTCTCGTACGCGGACAGCACCGGCAGCAGGTTGAACGACTGGAACACGTGGCCCACCTGTCTCGCGCGGAAATCCGACAGCGCATCGTCGGACAACGTCGCGGTGTCCTGCCCCGCCACGCTCACGCGCCCCGCGTCCGGCCGGTCGATGCAGCCGATCATGTTGAGCAGCGTCGTCTTGCCGCTGCCGGACGGGCCGCTCAGCACGGTGAAGCGATTCGCGTCGATGTCGATCGACACGCCGGCGAGGCCGGTCACTTTCACGCTGTCGAGCAAGTAGGTCTTGCTGACGTTCTCGACGCGCACGATCGGCATCACGCGTCCCCCGCCTGCACGCGCGCGGCGGCTTGCGCCGGAGGCGAAGCCGAAGCCGCGACGGCCACGGGCCGCGCCTGCCGCGACGCGACGCGCGAATCGGGCAGCGAGCGAATCAGCCGCTTCAGTTGCAGCCGGTACGCGAAGTGCTCGACTTCGATCACGTGCCGCTGCGTAGCGCTGAAATGAATTCCGCCGTTCCAGTTCGAGCGGTCGCGGCCGGTCAGCCGGTCGATCCGCGCGGCTTTGCGCGGCGCCGCATCGCGCGCGCGCAGGTAGCGCGCGACGAGCTGCGCCTGATAATCCATCAGCGGCCAGTTGCCGGTCGACGTCTGGAACAGGCCGATGAAGAACAGGTTCGGATGCACGCGATCGAAGATGTTCAGGTAGAGGCGCGGCTGCATCTTGTCCCATTGAAGATACGACTGGTCGAGAAACGGGAAGCTCAGCTGGAAGCCCGTTGCGTAGACGATCGCGTCGATCTGTTCCTCGCTGCCGTCCGAGAACGCCACGCGGTCGCCCTTCAGCTCGACGACGTCCGGCTTCGCGGCGAGATCGCCGTGCCCGAGGTGATAGAACAGCGTCGAATTGATGATGAAGTGCGCCTCGAACAGCTTGTGGTCCGGCTTCGGCAGCCCGTAGTCTTCCGGCTGGCCGGCCGTCGTCAGACGCAAGAGCCGTTCGCCGAACAAGCGCCGCGCCCACAGCGGCAGGCGCAGCTTCAGCGGCCACTCGGCCCAGCGATCCGCAGGAATCCCAAACAGGAATTTCGGCCAGTAGAAGTAGCCGCGCCGCGTGCTGTGAAACACCGCGCTCGCGTGATGGGCCGCCTCGACCGCGATGTCGCAGCCCGAATTGCCCGCGCCGACGACGAGCACGCGCTTGTCCTTCAGCACGTCGGGCGTCTTGTACAGCGCCGAATGCAGCTGCAGCCCGTCGAAGCGGCCCGGATAATCCGGCACCTGCGGCTTCGACAGATGGCCGTTGCAGACGAATACGCCTTTGTAGTGGCGCACGTCGTGGCCGTCGAGCTCGACGCGCCACAAGCCGCCTTCCGCGAGCGGCGCGACTTCCAGCACGGTCCGGTTGAACTCCGCGTGCTCGTAGACGCCGAAGCGGTGCGCGTAGTCGCGCAGATACGCGAGCGCCTGATCGCCGCGCGCGTACGTCGGGTAATCGGCCGGCATCGGGTAATCCGTGTATTCGGAGAACTCGCGCGAGCTGATCATGTGCACCGATTTGTAGATCGCGCTGCACGGCTTGCCGTAGTACCAGGTGCCGCCGATGTCGTCCTCGCGCTCGATCAGATCGAACGCGATGCCGTGTTCGCGCAGGTTCTTCGCCGTCGCGATGCCGGCCGCGCCGCCGCCGATGATGCAATAGCGGCCGCTGCAATCCCGGTGCGCCGACGTCGCTGCCACTGCCGTGCTCGGTTCCGTCGTCGTGTTCGTCGTCGTCATCGTTGTCGTTCCTTCACTTGTACGGTCGCGCATCATGCCGTCAGCGGATCGGCAAGCGCGCCTGTTTCGGACTGCGTCGCATGTGCGGCGTCGGCATCGGCGCCGACGCGCGTGTCGTCGACACGCAGCAGCACGTAGCCGCGCGCGTCGAGCACCGCGAAGCGGCCGGTCGCGTACTCGACGACGCTGTCTGCCGACGACGCCGGCAGACGCGCGAGCTTCGCGCCGCCGATCCGCCACACGGCCGGCGCGTCGGGCTGCGCGGCGCCCCATTCGGCGAGCAGCACGCGCAGCACGTGCTCGACGTGATTGACGGGCAGGCGCAGTTCGAGCGGAAACGGCAGCGCCCAGAGGCTCAACACGGCGGCGGGCGGCACGCGGCCGATCCGCACGATGCCGGCCGACGCGTCGTCGGGCACGCTCCAGTCGCCCGCCGGCAGCAGCTCGCCGTTCCACGCGGCATGCGGCGCGCTCGTGAGCCGCGCGGGCTCCGGCGTCGTGCCGGGCGGGCGCGCATACGCGGCGCCGATCTGCTCCGGCTGCGGCCGATAGACGAGCGTCATGCTGAGCAGCTCGGCGCGCGTGCGCGCGTCGCTGCAGCGCACGTCGACACACCAGACGTCGCCGATCATGTAGCCGGCCGCCTCGCTGCCGATCTCGACGGGCTCGCCGCCGCCGGACACGTCGGGCAGCGCGTCGAGACGCAACACGACGTTCGTCATCTCGCTCAGGTCGCGCGGCTCGCCCGTCGGCGGCATCACCCAGTCGCCGACCGCGCACGCGTGCTCGAGCACGAGCGACGCGGGCAGCACCGCGCGGCCGTTGAAGCGGAACGCGTGCGAGTACGGCGCGACGGCGGGATCGATCGCGTAGCGGCCCTCGAAACGCTTGAACGGCCGAAAGCGCAGCGGCTCGCCGACGTGATGCCGGCGCGTGACGAGCTCGCCGATGTTCGGCAGCTCGCGAATCGGCTGGAAGCCCTTGATCTGCACGGGCGTCGGCGCGCGGCCGACCGCGCCCATGAACATCACCTCGCCGCTGCCCGGCGACGCGAGCTCGCGCAGCCAGTGGCGCACGCCCTCGTCGACGTTCATCGGCGTGATGTAGCGCTGCGTGACCGCGAAGTTCGTGATCATCCCGACGCCTTCCCACGTCGGCCACACGAGCGTCTTCACGCCGCACGCGGGCGAAAGCGCGTGCTTGGCCGCCCACAGGCCCAGACGCGCGAGCGCCTCGTTCGCGGCCGCATAGTCGGTCTCGCCCGTCATCCCGCCCCAGCGGCCCGTCAGCGAGCCGACGTTGCAGAACTGCACGAGCCGCGGCCGCGCGCGGACCGCATCGCACAGATTCGCGAAGCCGAGCACCTTGGTGCGGACCGTGTGCGCGAAATCGTCGGCGCGCTTCTGGATCAGCCGCACCGGCTGGTCGACGCCCGCGTTGTGGATCACCATCCGCAGCGAATCGCCGAGCTCGTCGCACAGCGCGCGCACGGCCGCGCGGTCGGTCACGTCGCATACGCGGTAATGCACCGCCAGACCGAGCGCGGCCATCTCGTCGAGCGCCGCCTTCAGCTCGCGCCGCCGCTTCAGGCGCTGCAGCGTCGCGCGGATCGACTTCGGCGGATTGTCGGGCGTCGCCGCGCGCAGCTGTTCGAGGCCGTATCGCTTGAAGCCTTCGTCGTCGAGCGCCATCCATGGCTCGCTGCCGTCGGGCGGCGCCTCGCGCCCCGTGACGATCACCGCGCAGCCGTGGCGTTCGGCCAGCGCACGCGCGCACAGCAGGCCGATCCCGCGCGCGCCGCCCGAGAACAGCACGGTGTCGCCGGGCGCGAGCGCCGTTTGCGCGTCGACGGCGAGCGGCGGCAGTTCGTTGCGCTTCGCGTGCAACGTGTAGCGCACGCCGTTGCGATAGCCGACCTCGAACAGGCCCCAGCGATACAGCTCGTTGACGACGTGCCGGTCGACGCGGCCCGTCTCGTCGGGCGCGATGTCGAGCACGCGCACGTTGCAGTTCGGCAGCTCCTGCGGCAGCGTCTTCGCGAGCCCCGCCCACAGGCCGCCGAGCGGCTGCGCGCCGGCGTCGCCGCCGTAGCCCATCTGCCCGTCCATCCACGTGAGCGCGACGTAGAAGAGCCGCGACGTGTCGTCCTCCGCCGCCCAGTCGCCGTAGCATGCCTTCAGCAGCTCGACCGTGCGGCGCATCGGCGCTTCCCATGCGCTCGCGTCGTCGAGCGCGAACGGCGTTTCGAGCCCGAGATCGACGATGCCGTCGAGCGGCCCCGCTTCGTTGACGAAGGTTCGCGCGGCTTCCGCGTGATCGGCGCTCGCGGCGGGCGCGAACACCGATACCTTCGCGCAGGTCCGCGCGAGCGCGGCCGCGACGCGCTCGACCGTGCCGCCGCGCCCGTTGACGAGCGCGATCCGCTTGCCGCTCAACGCGGGCGACGGCTCGTCGGGCACCGCATCGACGGGCACCGGCTTCCACGTGAAGCGCCACGCGGGCACGCCGCGCGCATTCGCGTCGGCGGCCGCGTCGTGCGGCGCCGCCGCGGGCGCGGTAGCCAGCGACAGCCGCGCGGCATCGGCAGGCTGCCCGGCCGCCGCATGCTCGTGCTCCGCGGCGACGGTCGCGCCGCCCGCAGGCGCGCAGGCGAGCGCGCCCGCCTCCGCCGCCGCGGCGGCGGTCGCGTTCGCGCCGATCTCGTGCGCCGCCGTCATCGGACACACAGCGCCCGTCGGTTCGACCGAATCGCCGAGCGGCCGCAGGGCGCGCACCGATTCTTGCTCGCGCACGCGCGCGAGATGGCTCTGCTGCCGCTCGCGCGGCTTCACGATCAGACGAATGCCGTGCACCGGCCGCAGCGAGATCGTCGCGCCGAGTTCGATCGGATGGCCTGGCAGCACGTTCAGATCGAAGTGCTGCGCGACCACCGCGACGAGCACGCGCATCTGCAAGAGCGCGGTCTGAAAGCCGATGCACTTGCGCATCCCGCCGCCGAACGGGAAATAGACGAAGCGATGGCGCGCCGGCGCGTCGCTCGCGAAGTTCTCCGGATCGAACGCGTCGGGATTGCGCCAGAACGCCGGATGGCGATGCGTGACGTACGGCGACATGAACACCGACGTGCGCGCCGGAATCCGGTAGCCGCCGATCTCGTCGTCCTCGACGAGATCGCGCGTGAAGCCCCAGATCGGCGGATAGACGCGCAGCGCCTCGTCGACGACCTGCGACAGGTACGGCAATTGTTCGAAGTCCTGCATGGTCGGCGCGCGTCCGCCGAGGCGCGCGTCGAGCTCGTCGCGCAGCTGGCGCAGCACGGCCGGATGCTGCGCGAGCGCGTACAGCGCCCACGCCAGGCCCGCGCCCGTCGTCTCGTGCCCCGCGAGGAACACGGTCATCACTTCGTCGTGCACTTCCTGCTGCGTCATCGGCGCGCCGGTGTCGGGATCGCGCGCGTTCAGCAGCAGCGAGATCACGTCGCTCGGCTCGCAGCGTTCTTCGCGGTGATCGGCGATGATCTTCGCGACGATCGTGTCGATCGCGCGGCGCGCGTGCGCGATCCGACGATTGAAGCGCGTCGGCGCCCAGCGCGGGACGAAGTCGTTCATGTTGCCCTGCGGCATCATCGCTTCGATGCCGAAGCGCACCGCCGGGCCGACCGCCTCCGCGTGCGACGACACGTCAGTGTTGAACACCATCAGCCCGAGCATCCTCAGGCTCAGATGCATCATCTCCTCGACGACGTCGACCGACTTGCCGGGCGGCAGCGCGCTCCAGCGATTCGCGAGCGCGAGCGCGGCGTCGCCGACCGCGGCCGTGTGCGCATCGACCTGCTTCTTGTGGAAGAGCGGCTGCACCGCGCGCCGATGGCGGCGCCAGAATTCGCCGTCCGTCGTCAGCAGCCCGTCGCCGAAAAACATCTTGAAGTTGTCGTAGAAACGCCCGCGCACGTAGTTGCGATGGTTCTCCTGCAGCACGTACTGGATGTGGTCCGGATGCGCGAGCGCATGCGTGACGAACGGTCCGAGCCGGTTGCGCGCGACGTCGCCGTACTGCTGATGCAGGCGCAGCAGCATCGTGATCGGATTGCGCTTGTACGCGGCGAGGTTGCCCATCACGAGGCTGCCGCGCGGCCCCGGCGCCTGGCGGTGCTTGCTCATGCCGTCTCCCGCTCGGTTGCGAGGCGCGCGGCGAGCGCGTCGACCTCGGCCTTCGTCGCGTACGCGCCCGTCGTCCGGTGCACATAGCCGATCACGACGCCCGACACGTCGCTCATCTCCATCAGCATGCGGCCGTCGGGCCGCACCGCGGCGAAGCGGTTGCCGCCGTGCGCGCCCTCGAGCGCGAATGCGCGGGGCGTCGCGTACAAATCGATCCGCTCGTAGCGGCGCGCGAGCTCGCAGTCGTTGCCGCTTTCGTACAGTTCGATCCTGCCGATCGACACCGGCGCGGCGAGCGGAATGTAGTCGTCCGCCACGTAATTCAGCACCGCGACGCGCGCGAGGCCGTCGAGCATGATGCTCGGGACGATGAAACGCGAGAACACCGGATCGTCGGCGGCGACGTTCAGCTGGTAGCGCGCGACCTTGCCCGACGCGGTGACGCCGGTATCCGCGGTCGACACGAACATGCCCGTCAGGCGCACGGGCGCCGATTCGAAATGATACGGATCGGCGACCGGCGTGCGCGGCTCGTCCGGCCGCATCGGCCAGGCGGGCGCGCTCGCGTGGCGCGGCGCGACGAGCGCCTTGATCTCGAAGTGCAGCTTGTCCTGCACGAGCACCTGGCCGTTCGGCGCGAGCACGTCGCCCGTGATGCGCACCTGCACGACCGCCGCGTCGCCTTCGCGGCCGACAACCTGCGCGTGGATGCGCTTCGTGCTCGGCCGCTGCGCGTCGTACACGCGCAGGAAGTGGCGGAACGCGGCGTCGCGGAAGCCGACGACGCGCAGGCCCGGCAGCAGCTTCATCGCCGCCTCGGCCGCGAGCTCGGGCACGAACGTGCCGGGCAGCGTCGCGAAGCGGTTCACGACGTGGTGCTGCAAATACGCGTCGGTGCGCAGATCGAAGATGCGCTCGAACGTCACGCTGTCGCTCGTGCGGCGCACTTCGCGGCCGAGATAGAAATCGTGGCTCGGCGGCTGCGCGATGCGCTCGCGCGGCGGCGGCGTCGGATGCGATTGCGGCGACGGCCAAGCCGCGTGCCCCGCATGTGCGGCGACGACGGCTTGCGCGTCGGCCGCGCCGCTCGCCGATTGCACGGGCCGCTGCGTTGACGCGGCGCGCACGGATGCGGGCGGCGCATCGAAGAACGTCGGCAGATGCGTCTCGATCGCGCGCCGCTCGGCCGCGCCGAGATGCACGGAGCTCGCCGCGCGCTCGGTCAGATTGATCTCGCGCAGGAAGTGATGAATGCCCTCGTTGGTCCGCATGCTCGTGAAGAGCCCGCTCTTTTCGAGGAACGCGCGCGTGACGGGATTCGCGCCGAGACCGACCGAGCGCCACAGCGTCCAGCCGATCGTGAACTCATCGCGCGCGAGCGCCGCGCGATGGTAGGCGGCCTGCGTGTTGAGGAAATCGTTGCCCGATGCGTAATCGGTCTCGCCCGCCTGGCCCGTCAGGCCGATGAACGAGCCGAAGTTGCACCACGCGCGCGGTTGCGCGGCGCCGAACGCGTCGCGCACGTTCCAGTAGCCGCGAATCTTGATGTCGCGCACCGCGACGAAATCGTCGAACGATTTCACGTTGACCGACGCGGAGCGGTTCAGGCCCGCCGCGTTGACGACGAGATCGATCGGCTGGCCCGTCGCCGCGATCCGGCCGACCGCCTCGCGCACGCTGCCTGCGTCGAGCACGTCGGCACGCAGGTAGAACACCTTGTTCGGGCCGCAGTACGACTTCATCACGTCGATGTTGCGGCGCGCGGCGCGCGCCTCGACCTGGCGCTCGAACGCCTTGATGATCGCGGGCAGCGGCAAATGCGGATGGCGCGCTTTCTGCTCGCGGATGTAGTCGGGGCGACGGCGCGCGAACGCCTCGTCGCTGCCCGAGAACACGTCGGGGCCGTATGCGTCGAGCGCGCTGCTGCCGATCAGATGGATCGTCGGCTGGAAGTGCTCGGCAACCGCCTTCATCAGCTCCGCGGTGATCCCGCGCGCGCCGCCGAACGCAACGACGACCGAGTCGGGCCCGAGCCGCGCGAAGCCGTCGGCGGGCAGCTCGCCCGCGTCGCGCGTCACGCGCGGCGTCAGGCGCCGGCCGCCGCACAGCGCGACGACGGGCAGCAGATGCTGCGCGCCGCTCTCGCGCTCGGCGCGCGCGACGCCGTGCCGGATGTCCGCGTCGTCCGTCAGCACGGCGAGCGAGCGCGCATGCGGCAGCTCGATCGCGAGCGCCTTCACGAGGCCCGTGAACATGCCCGCGTCCGGATGCAGCACGTCGTCCTTCACCGCGTCGAGCAGCAGCGCGATGAACGAGCCCTGCTGCGCGACGCCGTCGTAGCACTGCTTGAGCGCGAGGAACGCGAGGTCGTGCAGCTTCAGCCGCTCGGGCGCAGGCGCGGACGAGCGGTCCGGCGCGAGCGCGCCCGCGCGCAGCGACGTCAGCAGCCGCACGTGGCGCGTGCCCGCCGGAATCAGCCCTTGCAACGCGGCTTCGCCGAGCGTATCGACGACGACGAGCCGCGCGCGCGCGAACGCCGTCGCGCGCGTCGACAGCACGAGCAGATCGGCGGGCAGCATGCCGATGCCGTCGAGCAGCTCGGGCGCGTCGGTCACGACAACGCTGCCCGCGGGCAGATACGCGATCGCGCCCGCGCCCGCGTGCCACGGCGTCTCCTGCAGATCGATCCGATAGCGGGCGACGCCGAGCGGCTCGCCGTCGGCGGCGACGTCGGTCGCCTTCAGCGTCGAGGGAATCGGCACGCGCTTGTCGGCCGACGCGCCGGCAATCGGCTCGGCCGTCGCGACGGCCACCGGCGGCTCCGCGTGCACGGTCGTTGCGAGCGGCGCGACGAGATGCGCCGGCGGCGCCGACGCAACGGCGGGCGTCGACGACGGTTCCGAAAGGTGAGAAGAAACGGGAGCCGGCGATGTCGATGTCGATGTCGATGTCGATGTCGATGTCGATGTCGATGTCGATGTCGATGTCGATGTCGATGTCGATGTCGCTGCCGGCACCGGCAGCGGCGCCGAAGTCGACAAGCCGCTCGCGTCCGCAGCGTCGCGTGCGCGTACGCCGTCGCCGCTCACCGGCGGCGCGTTGCGATCGACGCGCAGGCCGAAGCGCACCCGATCGCGATCGTTGCCGAACGCGATCGACGCGGCGTCCTCGCGGCCGACGAGCGCGCGCAGCACCGCGAGCGCGCCGTCGGCGCCCGCGTACGTGACTTCGCGGCCTTGCGCATCGCGCGGCGCGAGCGCCGCTGCGGCGGCGTCCGCGAACTCGCGGCCGCTCTCGATCCACGCGAGCGCCGGCAGCCCGACTGCGTCGGCCTGCGCCTTCGTCGTCACCGCGAACAGCACGATCCCCTCGGCGAGCGGCCGGTCGAACGCCGGCTGCACTTCGTCGGCCGAATTGCCGTTGATGCCGCCGACGATCACCATGTCGAGCTCGCCGCTTCTCAGGAAGCGCGACGCGACCTCGAACGCGGCGAGCGTCGATGCGTGCCCGGCGTCGACCGTCATGTTCATCCCGTGCAGATCGTGATAATTCGCGACGCGCGCGGGAATCACGTTCGGCATCATGCCGGGAAACGAATTCTCGGTCGTCGGCGGCACGAGGCGCTTCGTGTGCTCGGCGACGCGCGCGAGCGCATCGTCGAGCGGCGCGCGCGATGCGTCGTCGAAGCTCGCGCGCACGGCGGTCGCGATGTCGTCGAGATAGCAGCGGCTCGCGTACAGCGCGGCGTTGCGCGTCGGCCCCATGTGGCCCATCACGACGCCGATCGTGTTCGCATGCCCGCTCCAGTAGTCGCGCAGCTGCTCGCGCATGTCGTGCGCGGCGTCGAGCGCCATCAGCTGGCAACGATCGAGCGCGCGCAGCACCGCGGGCGGCATCCGTACGCGGTCGAAGCTGGGCAGCGGATAGGTGAGGCCGAAACTCGCGCCGGGCGCCGCGCCCGCGCCGTTCAGCCACGCGGCGATCGCGTCGCGGCCGTCGAGCCCGGGAAATTTCGCGGACCAGCCGACGATCGCGAGCGGCTCGCGATTGACGCGCGCGGCAGGCGTGGACGCGCCCAGGTCCGGCCGGTATTCGCCGACGATCAGATGGCCGTTCGTGCCGCCGAAGCCGAAGCCCGACACGGCGGCGACGCGCGCCGCATCGGCCTTGCGCGGCCAGTCGACCGCGCGCGTCGGAATCGTGAAGCCGCTCGCGCCGATGTCGAATTCCCGCGGCGGCTCGGAGAACCGATGCTGCGGCGGAATGCGGCCGTGCTCGAGCGCAAGCAGCACCTGGATCAGCGACACGACGCCCGCCGCCCAGCCGGTGTGACCGACGAGCGACTTGTTCGACGTCACGTACACCGGACGGTCGCGCTTGAGCATGTCGCGCAGGCTCTGGAATTCGGCGAGGTCGCCCGCGGGCGTGCCCGTCGCGTGCGCGACGACCCAGTCGACCGCGGCCTTCGGCACGTCGGTCTGCCGATACGCGCGCTCGATCGCGATGCTCTGGCCGGCCGAGTTCGGCGCGTAGATCGCCTTGCCCTTGCCGTCCGACGACGAACCGAACGCCTTCAGCACGCCGAGCACGCGGTCGCCGTCGGCGAGCGCGCGCTTCAGGCGCTTGAGGATCACGACGCCCGCACCGTCGGCGAACAGCACGCCGTCGCACGCCTTGTCGAGCGGCCGCACTTCGCCGCTCTTCGACAGCCCGTGCAGCTTCGAGAACAGGATCGAGCCGCGCGGCGCGAGCGCGAACGCGCCGCCGCACGCGACGACGTCATGCTTGCCGGCGAGCAGGCTCTTGATGCCGAGATCGACCGAATAGAGCGACGACGAGCACGCGGTGTCGACCATCATGTACTCGGCATCGTCGGGCAGCACGCCGCGCATCGCGTTCAGGCCGACGCGATGCGGAAAATACTCGGACAACTCGCCCGTGCCGCGCGCATAGCGCGCGCGCAGCACCGCGTCGATCTGCGCGATGCGGCTCTCGCGCTCGTCGGGTGACGCGCCGGTTTCGTCGAGCGCGTCGCGCAGCCGTGCGCGCATCGCCGCGAGCACCATCCCTTCTTCGAGATGCTGGCTGCCGTCGGCCGTGTAACCGACGAGGAACGAGGTTCGATCGCCCGCGCGCACGCGCACGCCGTCGAGCGCCTGGCGCAGCGAATGGCGCAGCCACAGCGTCGTCAGCTCGTCGGGCGCGGCGGCCGCTTCGATTTCGGCGCGCAGGCGCGCCTCGGGCTCGAAGCGCTCGATGAACACCGAGCGCGACTGGTAGCTCTTGTCTTCCGCCGACGAGTCCGGCGAATAGAACGATCTGTAATCCCAACGATCGGGCGGCACGTTGCCGAACAGCTCGGGGCCGTTCAGCAGCGCCTGCCAGAATGCTTCCGGGTCGCTCGCGCCGGGCAGCGCGACGCCCATGCCGACTACGGCGATGTCGTCGGCTTCGGTGTCGTCGGATGCGCGTTCGGCATGCGGCGCGTCGATCTCGCCGGCCGGCGTCGCGGGACGAACGCCGTTCGCGTCCGCGACGTTCGCGTCAGCAAACGCGTGCGATGCCGCGACCGCGGAAGACGACGGCACGGCGATGCCTGCGCCCGCCTGAGCCGAAGCCGGGCTCGAAACCCGCGGCAACGCGGAACCCGTCGACGATGCCGAAACGTCGGCGCGCCCGCCGGACGCCGATGCGCTCGGCTCGACCGGCGCATGCGCCGAAGCGGAATCGTGCGACGGCGCGCTCGCACGCTCGCTCGTGACGTTCCGCGCAATCGCCGACGCCGCCGACGCCGCCGCCGCACCGGCAGCGCCAACGCCGGCCATCGCCGCCGTCGCGACGCCGACATCCGCAACGTGCGACGCAACCGGCGCAGCCGCCGCACCGGCGCTCGCCCGGCTCGCAAACGCGGCCGCCGACGGCGCGGCGTCGCCACCCTGCCCGCCGCCCTGCACGCCGTTCGCCGCGCCGCTCCATTCGCGCCGCGGCGACAGCGCCTCGCTGCACAGCGACAGCCCACCGTCGGCGACGATCACCTGCCCCGTGATCCAGCGCGCCGCATCCGACGCGAGGAACAGCACGACGTCCGCGAGATCCTCGGCGGTCGCGAGGCGGCCGAGCGGCGTCGCCGCGATGCTCGAGCGCTTCGTGTTGTCGGGGTCGGGAAACTGCGCGGCCACGTCGCCGTCGATCAGCGTCGACGACGCCCCGTTCACGCGAATGCCGAGGCTCGCGTACTCGACCGCCAGATAGCGCGTCAGCGATTCGAGCGCGGCCTTCGCCGTGCCGACGACGAGATAGTTCGCCGGCACGAGCGTCGAGCCGACCGACGACACGTTGACGATCGCGCCGCCGCCCGCGCGCGCCATCAGCCGCGCGGCGCGGCGCGCGCACCAGAACGCGCCCTTCAGATTGGTGTCGAGCGCACGGTCGAAGTGCGCGGCCTCGATGTCGTCGACGGGCAACAGCGCGCCCGACGCCGCGTTGTTGACGAGAATGTCGAGCTTGCCGTACTTCGCTTCGATTTCGTCGAACATCCGCTCGACCTGCGCCGGCTGCGCGACGGACGCGCGCACGACGTCGACAGTCGCGCCCAGCGCGCGCAGCTCGGCCGCGGTCTCTTTCGACGCGTCGAGCGAATGAAAGAAATTGACGATGACGTGCGCGCCTTCTTCGGCAAAGCGGCGGCAGATCGCCTTGCCGACATTCTTTGCCCCGCCCGTCACCAGAACCCGTTTCCCCAACAGATAGGAATTCGACATAAATCGCAGTGGTCAGGATTACCAAACATTCGGACGAGACTCTCCGTCTGATCCGGCCCTCTCCTCTCGTTCTTCTCGTGGCGCGCGGTGCGTGTGCGGCGCTTCAGCTCGTGACGAGCGCCGCCGCCTGGCCCTGATGCTCGTAGACGAAATCGACGATCTGGCCCATCGCCTTGAAATCGCCGGCGCGGAAATTCGCCGGCAGCGGCGGCAGCCCGTAGCGGGCGCTGATCCGCTGAATGATCTCCGTCTGCTTGACCGAATCGATGCCGAGCTCCGCTTCGAGCTCGACAGTCTCGGTAAACACTTCGACCGGGTATTCCATCGCCTCCGCATAGATCGCGACGAGCTCGGCGAAGAGCCGATCGCGCGGCACGCGCGCGGCCGGCGCGTCGGCGGGTTCGGCGCCCGCGCCGGGCGCGGCCGGCGCTTGCATGACCGGCGCGGCATGCGCTGCATGCGCAACGGGCGCGGCCGGCGCCGCGGGTGCGACAGCCGGCGTGGCCTGCGTAACGGGCGCAGCAGGCGCAGTGGGCACAGCGGGCGCAGCCGACGCAACCGGCGCAACCGGCGCGAAACCGGCCGCGGCGCCGCGAGCAGTCACGATGTGCGGCGCGGGCGTCGCCTGCAGCCCCCGCGCATCGAAGAAGCGCTTGAGCTCGCCCTTGATCTTCTCGACGATCCCCGGACCGCTGTTGCGCCAGAACTCGTCGAAATCGAGTTGCAGATTGCTTGCGCGAATGTCGTCGTTCATGACACTACCCCCATTGAAATATGCGAGAACGTTCTCCAGGCCGCCGAGTTCGCCTCCCACGCTCGACGCGCCCGAAAAGGTCTTGATGGCGCCGGGCCCCAGCGCGCGCACCGCGATCCTGCTGAGCGCGTTCAGCGCCCCGCACTCGACGAGCGCGCCGATGCCGGCGGCTTTCAGTCTTGCGACCCCATCTCCGAACCGGACCGGCAGCACCAGGTGGCGCGCGAGACACGCGCCGAGATCGTCGGCCGCCGCGTAATAGCGATTCAATATCGGCGAATAAACCGGATATTCGAGCGCTTTATTTTTATAAGCTTTCAGACGCCGTCCAAATTCGATGCGCACATTTTCCAGATCGTCATGATGAAATGCGTAAGGCGAATTTAATATTTGCGCGGAGATATTGTGTCGCGCGCAATAGGCCGTGAATTCGTCGACATATTCGCGCGCACCCGACACGACCGTCTGCGACGAATGATTTTCGACTGCGATCTGCACGCGCCCCGGGCGCCCTTGCGGCGCGCCGCGAAAGCACGCGGCGAGGTGCGCGCGCACCGCGTCGGGCGATGCGCCGACGGCCGCCATCCGGCCGTCGGCGGGCGCCGCTTCGCGCAGCGCGTCGATGCGGTCGCAGACGATGTCCGCGCCCTGCTCGAACGAGAACGCGCCGGCGCACGCGAGCGCGGCGACCTCGCCGAAGCTGTGCCCGACGAGCACGTCGGGCCGCACGCCGCGCGCGCGCAGCGCTTCGAAGTACGAAACGGACGTCGCGTAGATCGCGAGCTGCAGCAGGTCCGGCGCGTATTGCAGGAGATCCTCCACGCCGATGTGCTCGTCCCACACGGTCGCGAGCAGCGGGCGGCGCAGCCGCCGCACGGAAACGGCGTCGATGGCTTGCATGGCCCGCTGTACCACGGGGTACGCGCCGCTCAACGCCCGCGTCGCGCCCGCATAGAATGCGCCTTGCCCGGGAAACAGAAATGCAACTTGCGCCATGTGATTGCCTTTACCCACCACCAATGCCAAACAGCCCGATGTCGATCGGTCGAGAATCTGTCTCCCCAGCCTCCTGCCGTCCATTTATTCGATTACGCATCGCGGGGCGATATGCAATCCTTAAATCCATTAATGCATTGGCGTAAAGTAACATACGTGCTTACACACCTATGTTCGCCAAACTACACATCTTCTGTGCCCATTTACGCATCGAATATGCATGGCGCCGCGTCGCGCGGGCCCGATCTTAAAGTCAGATTCACGACAATATTTGTTAAAAATCTTGAATTAACCGACTGAAAATCGATATTCGCGCGCGGCACTCCAGATTGGCGGCCGTCGCGAACGAATCGGTGCGATTGCGGGCGGGCGCACGCGCGGAATTCCCGCGTTTCCCTCTGCCCGCATTCGCATCGCGCTCCGGCCCCGGCCCGCGTTCGATGTGTCCCCGCCTTTTTTCCGCCGCATTCCAACCCCGGTTCGCAACAATCCGGCGGGATTCGCACGCGCCCGAACCTAGCCGACTCTCAAACCCGCGCGCCGGTATACTTGGCTACTTTGCCTTTTCGCAGCCCCCAACCCGCCGCCTCATGCTGACTTCCGTCCTCGTCCGACTCGTCGCCTGGTCGGTGCGGCGCCCGATCTGGGTCGTCGTGCTGTCGCTTGTCGCCGCCGCGCTCAGCGGCGTGTACGTCGCGCACCATTTCAAGATCAACACAGACATCAGCAAGCTCGTCGAGAACGACCCGCAATGGGCCGCGCTCGGCAACGCGATCGACGATGCGTTCCCGCAGCGCAGCCAGACGATCCTCGCCGTCGTCGAGGCGCCCGCGCCCGAATTCGCGACCGCCGCGGCCGATGCGCTCGCCGAGGGCCTGCGCCGCGAAACCGAGGCGGGCCGCATCGGCCAGGTGTCGGAGCCCGCGGGCGGGCCGCTCTTCGAGCACAACGGGCTGCTGTTCCTGCCCGAGCAGGACGTCGCGACGACGACCGCGCAGCTCGCGAGCGCGCGGCCGCTCGTCAACGTGCTCGCGAAGGACCCGAGCATCGCGGGCCTCGCGACGACGCTGTCGACGACGCTCGGCGTGCCGCTGCAGTCGGGCCAGGTCAAGCTCTCGGGGATGGCGAAGCTGCTGTCGCGCAGCGCGGCGACCGTCGACGACGTGCTCGCCGGCAAGCCGGCCGCGTTCTCGTGGCGCGCGCTCGTCGATGCAGACGCCGCCCGCGCACCCGCGCGCGCGTTCGTCACCGTGCAGCCCGTCGTCAACTACGGCGCGCTGAAGGCGGGCGAGCAGGCGTCGCGGACGATCCGCGCGACCGCGCGGGCGCTCGAGCTCGACAAGCGCTTCGGCGCCGCCGTGCGGCTGACGGGCGAGCAGCCGCTCGCCGACGAGGAATTCGCGTCGGTGCAGGACGGCGCGCTCGTCAACGGCATCGCGACGCTGGCGATCGTGCTCGTGATCCTGTGGATCGCGCTGCGCTCGAAGCGAATGATCGCGGCGGTGTTCGTCACGCTGTTCGTCGGCCTCGTCGTCACGGCCGCGCTCGGGCTGATGATGGTCGGCTCGCTGAACATGATCTCGGTCGCGTTCATGGTGCTGTTCGTCGGCCTCGGCGTCGATTTCGCGATCCAGTACGGCGTCAAGTATCGCGAGGAGCGCCACCGCTATCCGAATCTCGATCACGCGCTCGTCGGCGCCGCGCACGCGATGGGCATGCCGCTCACGCTCGCGACGGCGGCCGTCGCCGCGAGCTTCTTCTCGTTCCTGCCGACCGCGTATCGCGGCGTGTCGGAGCTCGGCCTGATCGCGGGCGTCGGGATGTTCGTCGCGCTCTTCACGACGCTCACGCTCCTGCCCGCGCTGCTCAGGCTGTTCGCGCCGCCCGGCGAGCGCAAGCCGCCGGGCTTTCCGCGCCTCGCGCCCGTCGACGACTATCTCGACCACCATCGCAAGCCGATCCTGATCGGCACGCTCGCCGTCGTGATCGGCGCGCTGCCGCTGCTCGCGCATCTGCGCTTCGATTTCAACCCGCTGCATCTGAAGGACCCGAGCAGCGAATCGATGGCGACGCTGCTCGCACTGAAGGATTCGCCGGAAGCGTCGGTCAACGACGTGTCGATGCTCGCGCCGTCGCTCGCGGCCGCCGACGCCGCCGCGAAGCGGCTCGACGCGCTGCCCGAGGTCGGCCGCACGACGACGCTGTCGACGTTCATCCCCGACGCACAGCCGCAAAAGCTCGCGACGATCGCGGCGGCCGCGCGCGACCTGCTGCCCGCGCTCACGCAACCGGCCGCGGCGCCCGCTTCGGACGCGCAGCGCGTCGCGGCATTGAAGCGCGCGTCGAACCTGCTCGAATATGCGTCCGAGGATTACCCGGGCCCGGGCGCGGCGGCCGCGAAGCATCTGTCCGAATCGCTCGCGAAGCTCGCCGCCGCCGACGCAGCGACGCGCGACCGCGCGGAGCACGCGTTCTCCGCGCCGCTGCGGATCGCGCTGAACCAGCTCGCGATGCTCTTGCAGCCGTCGGAGATCACGCGCGAGAACCTGCCGCCGCAGATCGCGCGCGACTGGATCGCGCCGGGCGGCCGCGCGCTCGTGCAGATCTCGCCGAAGGTGCCCAAGGGCGTCGATCCCGGCGACGACGCGATGCTGCGCCGTTTCGCGAAGGCCGTGAAGGCGGCGGAGCCGGGCGCGATCGGCGGCCCGATCTCGATCCTGCATTCGGCGGACACGATCATCCGCGCATTCCTGCAGGCGGCCGCGCTGTCCGTCATATCGATCACGGCGCTGCTGTGGATCACGCTGCGCCGCTTCGGCGACGTGCTGCGCACGCTCGTGCCGCTCCTCGTGTCGGGCGTCGTGACGCTCGAGCTGTGCGTGCTGTTCGGCATGCCGCTGAATTTCGCGAACATCATCGCGCTGCCGCTGATGCTCGGCGTCGGCGTCGCGTTCAAGGTGTATTTCGTGATGGCGTGGCGCGCGGGCCAGACGGGCCTGCTGCAGTCGAGCCTCACGCACGCGGTGCTGTTCAGCGCCGCGACGACGGCCACCGCGTTCGGCAGCCTGTGGCTGTCGCATCATCCGGGCACGGCGAGCATGGGGCGGCTGCTCGCGCTCGCGCTGTCGTGCACGCTGATCGGCGCCGTCGTCTTCCAGCCCGTGCTGATGGGCAAGCCGCGCACGAAGCGTGTGACGAATCAATCGCAAGGAATCGATGAATAAAATGCGAATTACCGCGTCGGCGCTCGCCGTCTGCCTGCTTGCAAGCGGCTGCGCGACCGGCCCCAACCGGCACCCGGGCGATCCGCTCGAGCCGATGAACCGCGCCGTCTTCAAGTTCAACGACGCGGTCGACTCGACGATCGCCGTGCCGATCGCGAAGGGCTATCAAAAAGTGACGCCCACGCCGCTGCGCACGGCGATCAGCAATTTCTTCTCGAACCTCGGCGATCTCGGCAACATCGCGAACAACCTGCTGCAGCTCCGGATCACGGATGCAACGGAGGACGTGATGCGCGTCGCGATGAACTCGTTGTTCGGCGTCGCCGGGCTGATCGACGTCGCGACGCTCGCCGGGCTGCCGAAGCATCACCAGGACTTCGGCCTTACGCTCGCGCGCTGGGGCGTGCCGGCGGGCCCGTATCTCGTGCTGCCGATCTTCGGGCCGAGCTCGATCCGCGACGGCGTCGGCCGAGCGGTGGACGTCCGCTTCAATCTGCTCAACTACATCGAGCCCGCCGCGCGCAATCCGATGTATATCGCGCAGTTCATCAGCGCGCGCTCGGATCTGCTCGGCGCGACCGACCTGCTGCAGCAGGCGGCGCTCGACAAATACTCGTTCGTGCGCGACGCGTACGTGCAGCAGCGCCGCTCGCTCACGTATCACGGCAAGAGCGAGGAAGAATCGCTGCCGAACTACAACGAACCGGGCGGCGAGGGCGCGGGCGGCAACGCGCCGGGCGGCTTGCCGCAGTACGAGGACCCGGGCGAGGGCGCGGGCGGCATGCCGTCCGGCGGCGCGCAAGGCGACGCACGCGAGCCGGCCGGGCTGCCGCGGTATCAGGACCCGGGCGACGCGGGTGCAAGCGGCGCGGCGCCGGCTGCGGCATCCGCAACGGCTCCCACGCCCGCATCGGCGGCTGCGCCGGCGGAGCCTGCATCCGCGCCCGCCGCGAACGCCTCGCCGAAGACGAACTGACGCTCGCGCTGCGCAACGACACGGCGGCCGCGTCGAATCCGAAACGGCCGCCGTTGTCTTATCCGGATCAGGCACGCACGCGCGCCGCACCATGTCCTTCGCGCTTCGTCTTTCCGCCGATCAGCCGGCGTGCGGCAACGCCGTGCGCCCATCGATCTTCGGCCTTCGGCCGTCACACGAACCGAACGCGGCGCGCGCATTGTCCGCCTCATCGGCACTTCTTCCCGCCGCTCACTCCGCGAACGGCAGCACCGTCTGCCCGTCCGCGCGCATCGCGAACACGTTCAGCGTCATCGCGACAAGCGCGTAGTAGCCGAGCAGCGCGACGAGATTCACGACCACCTGATGCCCGAAACGCGCAACCGCCTCGTCGTATGTCGCATCGCACACGCGCTTCGTCTCGTATAGCTCGGTCGCGAAGCGGAAGATCAATGCGTCGTCCGCTTCGTCGAACGCCGGAGCCGTGCAGGTGCGGATCGCTTCGGCAACCGCGGCGGGCACGCCTGCTTCGAGCGCGATCGGATGATGGATGTGCCATTCCGCCTGCGAGCGCCAGCGCGCCGCCGTCACGAGGATCGCGAGCTCGGACAGCCGCAGCGGCAGCCCCGTTCGATACCGGCAGAACGCGCCCAGCCGCTGCGCGTGCTGCGCGAGCTCGGGGCTCGCGATCCAGCCGAGAAACGGCCCGTTCAGGTTGCCGCGCGGCCCGCTCAGGATTTCGTCGAGCACTGCCTTCTGCTCGTCGGTTGCAGTCTCGCGGTGGAATTCAGGAAGCCTCATCTTCGCTTTCGTCATGTCGGTTCATTGGGGCCGTGCAAACGCACGCAATCACGCATCAGCGCGCCGCCGCACCGATCGACGCGAGCGCCGCGTCGATCGCGTCGCCGAGCCGCTCGACGATCGTGTCGATCTGCGGCGCGGTGCAGATGAACGGCGGCGCGAGCAGGATATGATCACCGAAATTGCCGTCGACGGTGCCGCCCATCGGATACACCATCAGCCCGCGCTGCATCGCCTCGCGCTTCACGAGCGCATGCAGCTTCAGCTTCGGATCGAACGGCGCTTTGGTGTCGCGCTCGCGCACGAGCTCGACACCGACGAACAGCCCGCGCCCGCGCACGTCGCCGATGTGCGGATGATCGGCCTGGCGCTCGCGCAGCCGCGCGCGCAATTGCTCGCCGCGCGCCTTCACGTTGTCGAGCAAGCGATCCTCGGCGATCACGCGTTGCACTTCGAGCGCCGCCGCGCATGCGCTCGCGTGGCCGATGTACGTGTGGCCGTGCTGAAAGAAGCCCGAGCCGTCGACGATCGTCCGGTAGATCGCGTCGCTCACGAGCGTCGCGCCGATCGGCTGATAGCCCGCGCCGAGCCCCTTCGCGATCGTCAGGATGTCCGGCGCGACGCCGTCCTCTTCGCACGCGAACAGGTAGCCGGTGCGCCCCATCCCCGACATGATCTCGTCGAGAATCAGCAGGACACCGTACTTGTCGCACACCGCGCGGATCTTGCGGAAATATTCGCGCACGGGCGGCACCGCGCCCGCCGTCGCGCCGACGACCGTCTCCGCGACGAACGCCGCGACCGTGTCCGGCCCGAGTTCGAGAATCTTGCTTTCAAGCTCGTCGGCGAGACGCTGCGCGAATGCCTCTTCGGTTTCGTCCGCGCGCTGCCCGCGATACGCGTAGCACGGGCTCACGTGATGCGCTTCGATCAAGAGCGGCAGGAACGGCTCGCGCCGCCATGCGTTGCCGCCTATCGCGAGCGCGCCGAGCGTGTTGCCGTGATAGCTCTGCCGGCGCGCGATGAAGTGCCGGCGCGCGGGCTCGCCCCGCTCGACGAAGTACTGGCGCGCGAGCTTCAGCGCGGCTTCGATCGCCTCCGACCCGCCCGACACGAAATACACATGCTCGAGCCCGGCGGGCGCGGCCGCGACGAGCCTGTCCGCGAGCTCCTCGGCCGGCTGCGTCGTGAAGAACGACGTGTGCGCGTACGGCAGTTGCTGCGCCTGCCGCTTGATCGCGTCGATCACGCGCTGGTTGCCGTGCCCGAGGCACGACACGGCAGCGCCGCCGCATGCGTCGATGTAGCGCTTGCCCGTCGAATCGATGATCTCGATGCCGTCGCCCGCGATCGCGACCGGCAGGTTCGCGCGCGGCGCGCGATGAAATACGGTGGTCATGCGTGTCCTTGTCCGTGTCGAAGCGCCGAAGGATGCTGCGGGTCCCGCGGCACGAATTGCTGAAAGCGCACCGAGCCTTGCTCGCGCACCTCGAACGCGACGCCGTCGTCGCCGATCGAGAACAGCGCGGTCGCGAGCGTGTTCTCGTCGTCCGGATCGCGTGGATCGTCGCGATAGATCGGCAGGCCGTCGCCCGCGCGATCGGCAAGCACGCGCCACAGCGCGGACGCGTCGGCCGCGCCGCCGAGCGGCGGCAGCAACTGAGCGAGCCGCGCCTGCCGATCGGCGGACGACGCGGTGACGATCTGCGCTTCGCCGTCGCAGCCCGGATGGATCAGATGGTTCGCGTGGCCGTACACGCCGTCGACGTCGAGCGTCGACGTGCGCGCGACGCTCGCCTCGACGCTGACGACGCGCGCGTCGCCCGCGCAGCCGAGCGTGTGATGGAAGCCGCTCGCGCGCGGCGTATCGCGCAGCACGCGCAGCGCGCCGTCGAGCGACACCGCGTCGAGCACCGCGCGCGCGAGGATCATTCGCGGCACGCCCGCCGCCGGGCGGCGGATGCGCACGTTGTTGATCGTCTGCACGAGCCCCGCGCGATTCACCGCGAACGTATGGCCCGGCAGCGAGCCCGGATAGTAGAAGCTGACGAAGCCCGGCTTGCCGTCGGGCCGCACGTCGACAAGCCTGCATTTGCCGCGCAGATGCGGATCGCCGTCCTCGTTGTGCGCGATCATCCGCTCGCGCGGCGTGCGCACCGCGAGCGTCGTGCAGCCGTCCGGCGCGTTGTGGATCAGCTCGCCGCGGCAGTTCCAGACGAACACGTCTTCCGCACGCCAGCCGAGCCCGGCCGCGATCCCGTCGAGTTCGGCGACGAGCGCCGGAAACGCCGCCTCGGCCGCACGGCGCAGCTCGGCGACGAACGGATGGCCGCGCCAGCGCGCCACTGCGCGCCACGCGCTGCTCTGCGAGAAATACGCGTCCATCGCCGGCCGCGCGAGCTCGCCGAGCTGCCGGCCGATGTCATGCGGCGAACCCGTCACGACGGCGGGCGTGAGAAACTTCATCGGTTGTCCTGATCACGAAACGTGTTTGAGAAATTCCCTCAGGCGCGGCGTCGGCGGTTGATCGATCAGCGTCTTCGGATCGCCGTCCTCGGCGATGCCGCCCTGGTCCATGAACAGCAGGCGCGTGCCGACCTGCTTCGCGAAGCCGATCTCGTGCGTGACGACGATCATCGTCATGCCCTCGTTCGCGAGATCGCGCATCACCTTCAGCACTTCGTGGCGCAGCTCGGGATCGAGCGCCGACGTCGGCTCGTCGAACAGCATCAGCTTCGGCTTGATCGCGAGCGCGCGCGCGATCGCGACGCGCTGCTGCTGGCCGCCCGACAGCTCGGACGGATAGTGGTTCGCGCGCGCCTCGAGGCCGACTTTCGCGAGCAGCGCCACCGCCTGATCGCGCGCCTGCGCGCGCGACGCGCCGCGCACCTGGATCGGCCCGAACATCACGTTCTCGAGCGCGGTCATCTGCGGAAACAGATTGAACTGCTGAAACACCATGCCGGCTTCGAGCCGGATGTTGTGGATCACCGCGGCCTTGCCCTTCACGCTCTGCCCGTCGACGAGCAGATCGCCGCCCGTGATCTTCTCGAGCGCGTTGATGCAGCGAAGCATCGTCGACTTGCCCGAGCCCGACGGCCCGACGACGACCACGACCTCGCCCGCGTCGATGCGCAGGTTGATGTCCTTCAGCACCGGCACGTGGCCGAAGCTTTTCGACACGCTGCGGAATTCGACCATGCTCATAGGATACGCATCCTTTTCTCGACGAAGCGAAGCGTGAGCGTCATCACGCCGGTAAGCACGAGATAGATCGCGGCGACCGCGGTCCAGATCTCGACCGCCTGGAAGTTGCCGGCGATGATCTCCTGCCCCTTGCGCGTCAGTTCGCCGACACCGATCACGATGAACAGCGACGTATCCTTCAGGCTGACGATGCACTGATTGCCGAGCGGCGGAATGAGCCGCCGGAACGCGAGCGGCCCGACGATCTTCACGAGCACGCGCGGCATCGGCAATCCCATCGCGAGCCCGGCTTCCGTCAATCCTTTAGGAATAGAAAGCAGTGCGCCGCGCACGACTTCGGCGAGATACGCGCCGGAGTTCAGCGTGATCGCGACGACCGCGGCCGTCAGCCCGTCGATTCGAATGTGCGCGAGCAGCGGCAGCGCGAAATAGAGGAACATCACCTGCACGACGATCGGCGTGCCGCGGATCAGTTCGATGTATACCTGCGCGAGCACGTTCAGCGCGGCGGGGCCGTACGCGCGAAACATGCCCGCGATCATGCCGACGAGAAAACCGCCCGCCAGCCCGAAGAACGCGATGAAAACCGTGAGCCGCACGCCGTCCATCAAGTCCGGCAATGCAGCCCATATCGCTGACCAGTCGAATTGCACATCCAGCTCCCGATTGAGTTCCGATCGACGCGGCGCGGCGCGCCGCGCCGGCGCGATTCATCGCTTAGGATTTCGGCGGCTCGGAGCCGAACCACTTCTTGTAGATCTTCGCGTAGCGGCCATCGGCCTTCATCTTCGCGAGCTCCGCGTTGACCTTCGCGACGAGCGGGCTGCCCTTCGGGAAGCCGATCCCGTACTTGTCGCCGCTCACCGGCGTGCCCGCGACCTTCACGTGCCCCTTGCCCTCGTTGTTCACGAAGAACAGCACGTTCGGCGTGTCGTGCATCGCGGCATCGACGCGGCCCGCCTCCAGCGCGAGATACGCCTGATCGATGTTCGGGAACTGGCGGATTTCCTTCGGCTTCAGGTGCGCCTTGATCCAGTCGATCGTCGCGGTGCCCGTCTTCGCGGCGATCACCTTGCCGTTCAGATCGTCGATCGACTTGATCGTCGTGTTGCCCGTCTGGACCATCGCGGCGAGGCCGCTGTCATAGTACGGATCGGAGAAGTCGATCGCCTTCTTGCGCTCCTCCTTGATCGTCATTCCGGACAGCGCGACGTCGATGTTCTGCGTCTGCAGCGCCGGGATCAGGCCGGCGAAGTCCATCGGCTGGATCTTGTAGGCCCAGCCCGCGTCCTTCGCGATCTCGGCCCACAGATCGAGGTCGAAGCCGACGTACTTGTCGCCCTGCTTGAACTCGAACGGCATGAACGAAGTATCGGTGCCGACGACGAGCTCCTTCGCATGCGCGCTCGCGAGGCTCGCGCCGGCAAGCGCAACCGCGACGACTGTCTTGATGAACGAACGGCGTCCCATGATTTCTCTTCTCCGCAGTGAGTGGCGATGCCCCGATCCGATCGGGGATTGGCGACGAACACCAGCCGCACCGCAACACGCGATGTCGTGATTGTAAATCGTGCAACATGTGTTGTCACGACGGATGCTAAGCCGCCAAAAAAGAATGCAACAGGAATTTGCGTCGCGAGAAACCCTAGGTTTGCGGGGAGGCTGGCTGGCTCGGCAGGAAGAGCGGGCCGATGGCCGGGCGCGCCCGCCGATGCGTGCGCGGGACCGGGGGATTCGGGTCGGGGTCGGGGTCGGGGTCGGGGTCGGAGCGATTTGGCTCAGCGTAGGCGGCGCAACGGCGCGGCAAGCACGAGCAGCCGCACATGGAACATGAGGCCGCGGAGGCGGCCCGCCGTGCCGACGATGACGGATGGCCATGAGGGTACGGATCGCTCGTTGCGGCCTCGGAATTCAGATCGAATAGGAAGACGAAAAGCGCGAGACGGAAAGCGGAAAGCGGAAAGCGGAAAGCGGAAAGCGGAAAGCGGAAAGCGGAAAGCGGAAAGCGGAAAGCGGAAAGCGGCAGCCTAAACTCGACATCGCCGCCGTGCCAAGCGAAATCGACGCCGAGACGGCGCGCCGCAATCATTTCGAACGGCGAACCGATTCACGTCGCGCTCGCGCGAGAGACGCGCCCCATCGCAAGCCGCTGCGCGACGCACCGAAGCCCGCCGCGCACCGCGCTCAACCGATCCGCCACGCCCCCGCACGCTCGAACGCCCGCCGCGCTTGCGCGAGCGTCGAGCGCGCCGCGCGCGCATCGCCCGCCACCTGCAGCAGCGCGCCGAGTTGCGAAGGCTCTTTCGCGAGCTCGCGCAGGATCGGCAGGATCGCCGTGCTGCCGTCGTCGCGCAGCCCGGCCGTCGCCGCTTTCGGCAGCGTGCGCCATGCCGGGTCGACGATCGCGCGGCACACCGCGAACGGCACGCCGCGCGCCGCCGCGAACGCGCCGGCGATGTGCGATTCCATGTCGACCGCGAGCGCGCCCTTCGCCCGATGCAGCGTTTCCTTCTCGCGCGCGTCGACGACGGGCGCGCCGACCGCCGCGACCGTGCCGCGCCGCGTGCGCGACGCGACCGGCGTGCCCGCGAGCGCGGCGACGATGCGCGCGCTCCACGCGGAATCGGTGTCGAGCACGCCGAACGGCCCGTCGACCGCATCGGCGACGATCAGCGCGCCCGGCGCGAGATCGGGCGCGAGCCCGCCCGCCGTTCCGAAGCTGACGATGCCCGCGCAGCCGTGCGCGTCGGCCGCTTCGGCGAGCGCGCGCTCGAGCCGATCGGCGCGCGCCGCATAGGCCGCCTCGACGCCCGCGCCGCGCGCGATGCGCGCTTCGAACGCCATCCCGGCGACGGCGATCACGGGCGCGGCCGACCGGCCGGAACTTGCCATCGTCCGTTACATCCCGACCGTCACGCGCGTCGTGTTCGCGCGCTTCAGGTTGCGATAGCGGGCGAGCGCCCACAGCGGGAAGAACTTGCGGTAGCCGTGATAGCGCAGGTAGAACACGCGCGGGAAACCCGTTGCGGTGAAGCGCGTCTCGTCCCACAAGCCGTGCTCGCGCTGCGCGCCGAGCAGATGGTCGATCCCGCGCGCGACGGCCGGATTGTCGGCTTCGCCCGCCGCCATCAGGCCGAGCAGCGCCCACGCGGTCTGCGACGACGTGCTCGACGCACGCTCGTAGCCGCGATAGTTGAGCTTGTAGCTTTCGCCGTCCTCGCCCCAGCCGCCGTCCTGATTCTGGATCGACAGCAGCCATTGCGCCGCACGCTTCACGCGCGGGTCGTCATGGCCGAGGCCCGCCGCGTTCAGCGCGCACAGCGCGGTCCACGTGCCGTAGATATAGTTCATCCCCCAGCGGCCGTACCAGCTGCCGTCCGGTTCCTGCTCCTTCAGGATGTAGTCGAACGCGCGGCGCGCGGGCTCGCTCGACGCGTTCGTCTCGCCGAGCTGCGCGAGCATCGACAGGCAGCGGCCCGACACGTCGGCGGTCGGCGGATCGAGCAGCGCGCCGTGATCCGAGAACGGAATGTTGTTCAGGTAGTACTGCGTATTCTCCGGCTCGAACGCGCCCCAGCCGCCGTCGCTGCTCTGCATGCCGACGACCCATTCGCGCGCGCGCGCGATCTGCTCGCGATACGCATCCGTCTGATCGAGCTTCGCGACGCGGTCCATCGCCATCACGACGACTGCCGTGTCGTCGACGTCCGGATAGTGCGGGTTCGCGTACTGGAACGCCCAGCCGCCCGGACGCACGTGCGGACGGCGCGAGATCCAGTCGCCGCGCACGTCGAGAATCTGGCGCGGCACGAGCCAGTCGAGGCCGCGCACGGCCGCTTCGCGCGCACGCTCGTCGCCCGTTTCGAGGAGCGCGTGCGCGGCGAGCGACGTGTCCCAGACGGGCGACAGGCACGGCTGGCAATACGCCTCTTCTTCGCCGACGACGAGCAGCTTCTCGATCGACTGGCGCGCGATCGCGCGGTTCGGATGATCTTCGGGATAGCCGAGCGCCGCGTACATCATCACCGCGTTCGCCATCGCCGGATAGATCGCGCCGAGGCCGTCCTCGCCGTTCAGGCGCTCGTCGACGAACGCGACCGCCTGCCGGATCGCGCGCTCGCGCGTGTAGCGGGGGAACAGGCCGTCGACGAGGCGCAGCACGCCGTCGACGACGCGGAAGAACGCGAACCAGCCGGTTCTCTGGTGAGGCTGCTTCGGCAGCAGGCCCGTGTTGACGGGCGCGCTCTTGAACAGCTCGTCGATGCGCACGCCGCGCGGGTTCTTCGCGACCGGGCGCTTCGCGTTCAGCACGAGCAGCGGCACGATCACGGTGCGCGCCCAGTACGACACCTTCGACAGATGGAACGGGAACCACTGCGGCAGCAGCATCACTTCGACCGGCATCATCGGCACCGCGTACCACGGCACGACGCCGTACAGCGCGAGCTGAATCCGCGTGAACACGTTCGACATCTCCGCGCCGCCCATCGCGTGGATCGCGCGGCGCGCGCGCTGCATGTGCTCGGCGTTTTCGTCGTCGCCGATCACCTTCAGCGCGAAGTACGCCTTCACGCTCGCGCTGATGTTCGGCGCGCCGTCGGTGAACAGCGGCCAGCCGCCCTCCGGCTGCTGGATGCGACGCAGATAGCGCGCGATCTTCTGCTCCAGCTCGACGTTCGGCTCCTCGCCGAGATAGTGGACGAGCAGCACGTATTCGGCCGGGATCGTCGAATCGGCTTCGAGCTCGTAGACCCAGTGGCCGTCCGCGTTCTGCGCGGCAAGAAGCGCGTCGGTCGCGCGCGCGACGGCGGCATCGAGGCCTTCCGCCACGGCGGGCGCGGCGGCGGCCGGCGCGGCGGCTGCGTCGAGCGTCTGCATTTCGGTCATGTCGTTCATCGGTCCCTCTCTTATTGACGGCGCGCGCGCCCGGCGATCTTGCCCGGTCGAAGCGCGCGCCCGTTCGTCGCGGGCCGGCCTGCGGCCGTCCAAGCGCCCGCGAGCACCTGGTTCGACACGCGCGTACGCGTGCCGGGGGTTTGCATCCGCCGCGCGGGAGCCGCACGGCGAACCGTCGGCACGATGCGCACGCCGCATCCGATCGTCATGCGCTGTGTGCGATCGGATCGGCGCCACCCGTGTGCGGCGGCAAATGGCAATGCGGTGCGCGGCGCGCGCCGCCGTTCGAGCGTCGCGATGCGGCCCGACGGGCGTGCGCGGCCCGCATCGACGGTGTCCCGCATCGAATCAGAACAGCGCGTAGCGCGCCGCGAGCAGCAGCATCCGCGCGCGCGGCTTGCGCAGCGGCGCGCGCGGCGGCGCGAAGCCGCGCGCCACCGCGGCTTCGAGAATCAGACGATACGCACCCGACATGATGCGCGGCGCGCGAACCTGCGCGCGCCGCGACATATCCATCACCGCATCGGCCTGCGCGAAGTGCCGCCGCGCGCGCTCGACGAGCGTCGTGCAGACGCGCGGCAGATTCGGATCGCGCGCGATCGTCTGCGGATCGGTGATCGCGATCCCTTCGCGCGTGAGCAGCTCGCGCGGCAGGTAGCAGCGGTTGATCGCCGCGTCGTCGTCGATGTCGCGCAGGATGTTCGTCAATTGCAGCGCGCGGCCGAGGTGGTGCGACAGCACGCGGCCGGGCTCGTCCGGCATCCCGAAAATCCTCACCGATAGCCGGCCGGCCGAGCTCGCGACGCGGTCGCAATACAGGTCGAGCGTCTGTTCGTCGGGCGCGCAGATGTCCTCGGCGGCGTCCATCGCCATGCCGTCGATCATCGCGTGGAAGTCTTCGCGATGCAGACCGAACTTCCCGATCTCGCGCGCGAGCGGTGCGAGCGACGCGCGCGGCTTGCCCGCATAGCAGTCGTCGATGTCGGCGCGCCAGCGGTCGAGCTGCGCCGCGCGCTCGGTGCGCGGGCCGCCTTCGTCGGCGATGTCGTCGACCGCGCGGCAGAACGCATAGACCTGAAACATCGCGTCGCGCTGCTCCGCGGGCAGGATGCGCATCGCGAGATAGAAAGAGCTGCCCGATGTGGCGGCAGCGGCGTCGGTTTCGTTATCGTCCACGACGGGATTGGAAACGGCCAAGACGAGCTCCGCTATGGCGCCCTTGCGGGGCGATTGAAGAAGCCATGCCCGGCTGGGATGGTAAATGCGTGCGAGATGCGCGAACGATCGGCGCAGACAGGCACAAATTACCGGCGGGAAACCGGAATTGGGCGAGAGTATAGCAATCTTTAAGGGTCGCTGCCGCGCGGTTCGGCTGTCGAATACGGGCGGGCGGCGACGTGCGGCGGGTTCGTGGCGGGTTCTTGTCAATAGTGCGGCCAGTGGTTCGTTTTCGTTGACGATGCGGAACTGGATGGCTTGATGGAATAGGGGGCGCAAACGCGACGATGGCTGGGCGGTGGCGGCGGATTTCGTTTTCCGACGGCCTCGAATCGTCGGATTGGATATGGATTAATGGCTGTTCGAATTTAGTTGACGCCCTCTTTGGCGGATATGGTCCGCCCCCATCATTATTCGGCGGAATCCGTGCCTTTCTGCCGTCTGTTGCATTTCGATCGCCGTTGCCGTTGCCGTTGACTTGGGCTTGGGCTTGGGCTTGGGCTTGGGCTTGGGCTTGGGCGTCGGCGTCGGCGTCGGCGTCGGCGTCGGCGTCGGCGTCGGCTTCGGCATCGGCATCGGCATCGGCATCGGCATCGGCATCGGCTTCGGCTTCGGCTTCGGCTTCGGCTTCGGCTTCGGCTTCGGCTTCGGCTTCGGCTTCGGCGTTGAGCGTACGCCATCCGGCACACGGTGCTCGGTAGCCCGCAATCCGCGCGGCGCCGAACGATCCGCCGTCGGCGCCCGCATGCCATATGCCCGCAACAAGATACTTTCTCGGGGCTCGATCAAACGCGACACCGCGCCGATTCCTCACTAAGATGGCGCTGGCTTACGATCAGCCACAAGAACCATGACCGACAGGAGACAGACTTGCCGACCGAACCGCGCGACACCACCGCCGACCGCCGCGACCCCGCGGCCTCGTCCCCTCTGCCTTTCGTGCTCGTGCACGGCGCGTGGCACGGCGCATGGGCCTACGAACGGGTGATTCCCGCGCTCGCCGCGCACGGCCACGCGGCGCTCGCGCGCGATCTGCCCGCGCACGGCATCAACGCCCGCTTTCCCGCATCGTTCTTCCAGCGCCCGCTCGACGCCGCCGCGTTCGCGAGCGAGCCGTCGCCCGTCGCGGGCACGACGCTCGACGACTACGTCGACCACGTGCTGCGCACCGTCGATCAGGCTCGCGCGCTCGGTCACGAACAGGTCGTGCTGGTCGGCCACAGCATGGGCGGCATTGCGATCACGATGGCCGCCGAGCGCGCGCCCGAGAAAATCGCGAAGCTCGTCTACCTGGCTGCGTTCATGCCGACCGCGGGCACCACGGGCCTCGACTACGTGCGCGCGCCCGAGAACCAGGGCGAGATGCTCGCGCCGCTGATGATGGCGAGCCCGAAGGCGACGGGCGCGCTGCGGATGGACCCGCGCAGCGAAGACCCGGCGTACCGCGCGGCGGCGAAGCGCGCGCTCTGCGACGACGCCAGCGACGCCGACCACACGGCGATCGGCCATTTGCTCAGTTGCGACGTGCCCGCGGCGCCGTTCGCGACGCGCATCGAGACAACGGCCGCGCGGTGGGGCTCGATCGAGCGTCACTACATCAAATGCCTGCGCGACCGGGTGTTGCTGCCCGCGCTGCAGCAGCGCTTCGTCGACGAGGCCGACGCGCTCGCCCCCGGCAACCGCACGCGCGTGCACACGCTCGACAGCAGCCACTCGCCGTTCATCGCGCAGCCGCACGCCGTCGCCGATACGCTCGCCGCGATCGCGCGCGGCTGACGCTCGCCGCCTCGCCGCTCACGCGCCGAAGCGGTGCGGCGCGCCGATCGCCTCGCTTCGTGCGCGCTGAAGCGTTTCTCGAGCGTATGCTGGTTGCCCGATTGATCGATTGATCGATTGGGCGATTGGGCGATTGGGCGATTGGGCGATTGGGCGATTGGGCGATTGGGCGATTGGGCGATTGGGCGATTGGGCGATCGGGCGATCGGGCGATCGGGCAGTCTAATCATTTGCCCCCAAAGCAAGCGCATCGCCCCCTCCCAACCCACCACCTCACCCAAACGCAACCGAACAATTGCGCCCCTGCCGCTTCGCGCGGTAAAGCGCGGCATCGGCTTCGTTGACGAGCGTCTCGTGCGTGAGCGCGCCCACGTGCGCGGCCGCGCCGCCCACGCTCGCCGTCACCGGCACCCGCGCGCCTTCCGCTTCGATCGGCGTGCTGCCGATCGTCTGGCGGATCTTCTCGGCCACTTGCATCGCCTCGTCGAGCGACGTGCACGGCAGCAGCAGCGCGAATTCCTCGCCGCCGAAGCGGCCGAACGTGTCCTGCGAACGCACGACGTCCGCGACGCGCTGCGCCATCACGCGCAACACGTTGTCCCCGACGACATGGCCGAAGCGATCGTTGATCGTCTTGAAGTGGTCGAGATCGAACAGCAGCACCGACAGATTGCCGCCGTAACGCTGCCAGCGCGAGAACTCGTCGCGCAGCCGCGCCTCGAAGAAGCGCCGGTTCGCAATGCCCGTCAGGCCGTCGCGGTTCGCATATTCCTGCAGCTTCGCGACGGCCTCCTCGCGCTCGCGCTGCATCACGCTCACGTGCGTGACGTCGGAGATCGTCACGCAGACGGCCTCCACTTCGCGTGCGCGCGCGATCGGCACGAACGTGCAGTCCTGCTGCATGAAGTCGACGCCGCCCGTGATCGGTCGGTCATGATCGAAGCGGAACAGATACGGGCGCTGCTCCCACGAGCTGAACGCAAAGCTGCCGAGCTGAAACACGCTCTCGATCTTGCGCGACAGCCACGCGCGCGGCAGCTCCGGAAAGCAGTCGAACAGATTGCGGCCGATCACGTCGGCCGCGGCGACGCCGCTGTGGTCCTGCATGAACCGGTTCCACATGAGCACCTTCATCTCGCGGTCGAGCACGAAAATACCGAAGCTGACCCGTTCGATGACGAGATCGCTCAGCGAAGCAAGCAGGTTCATAAGCTGGACAGCAACGTATCGAGGGCGTCGCTCATGTGACGAATCGAGTCTTCCGCGAGCAGCATCACGAAATGCGTGCGGGCACCGTCGTCCGCGACGCCGAAATTCACTTCGAGCAGGAGCGTCTCGCTCCACGCGAGCACGTCGGGCTGAAACACGTCGTCGAGCGCGATGTCTTCGCCGAGCAGCCCCGGCGGCGAAAACACCGGCGTGCGCCCGAGTTCGTCGAGAATCGACGACACGCACGCGCCCATCAGCACGTTCGCCATGTCGAACATCAGCTCGGCCTGCGTGACGGTGCCGAACTCGCCGTCCGCGTACGCATCGTCGACGAGCGACACGAGCTGGCCGACGCCCGCGCTGCGGCACAGCATCAGCGCCTCGCCCTTGATGTCGGAGCGGAAGCCCTGACGCACGGCGGTCACGTTGTCGTGAATGCCCGTCATGTCGCGCAGCACGCGCCCGACGTCGGCCGCGCGCACGACGCGCACGCGCGGCACCGACAGCTCGATGAAGGTGCCGAGGAGAAGCGCGAGGCGCGCCGCCGCGCGTCCCATCGCGAGGTTGGCGATCTCCTGCAAGGCGTCGCGTTGCTCCGCCGTCAACACCGTCTCAGACATACAACCCATACTCCTTGAGAATGGGCAGCAATGCTTCCGAGGTGACGGGCTTGGCGACGAAAGCCGCCGCGCCCAGCTCGCGCACGCGTGCCTGCGCCATCGGTTGGATATCGGCGGACACGACGATCACGAACGTGTTCAGATCCTCGCCGCGCAACGTCTCGAGCACTTCGTAGCCGCTCATGTCCGGCATCGTCAGATCGAGGAACATCACCGATGCCTTGCCGTCGCGATACAGCATCAACGCGTCGCGACCGTTCGACGCATAGTTCACGTCGACGTCCCAATCCGCCGGCAGCGCCTTCGTCAGCAGCTTGCGAGCGAGCAAGGAATCATCGGCGATCACAATCGGCAGGGGCATGGCTGTCGTAACGGTAAACGGAGTCGTGTGTCTCGCGTTAACGACGGTTCGCCGCGCTTCTTTAGGCAAGGTGCGACTGGGCGATACGAGGGACGAACCACGCGCGAACCGCTCGGCTCGCAAGAACCGGCTCGACACGCCGGATGCGCCCGCCCGCGGATGAACCTCGCCGAGGCCGCGCCCGGGCATCGCGGGCATTTTCCGCATAGGAAAGCGATGCGGGATTCTGGGAGTAAACCCCGTGCGTTGCAACTCGCCATTTTTGCGGGTTCGAACAGAATTGATTAGCCCGAATTCGAATCCGGGAATAGCTCGGGTTGTTTTCGCGATAAGCACGCAAATTATTCCTTTGCTTACGTTTGCGCTTTTGAATTCGTCGCTGTTTGCGCGAAGCCGCCGCAAGCGAAGGAAATCCGGGCTTGCGCAATGCCCGCGCCGCATCGGGGCGCGCACGCGCGACTCGTTTATGATGCCGATCAATCCTCTTGCACTCGTTCGCCAACCATGACGCCCGAACGGCCCGACGCCTCACGCTCGACACCGCCCGACAATGATTGGGAGGACGATGCGTCGTTCGCATCCGGCGCGCCGGAGCACGACTTCGCGGTGCGGCGCGTGACGCTCATCGTGATGCTCGTCGCCGCGATCGTGCTGCCGTGCGTCTACGTCGCGGTGATGGCGTACAACGACATGCGCACGCGCGAAGCGACCGCGCGCGACGTGACGATGCGCACCGTGCGCGTCGCGGAAGAACACGCGCTGAAGGTGTTCGACCTGTCGGAGACGCTCGACGCGCGCATCGTCGATCTCGTTCAGGATCTCGACGACGCCGCGGTCCGCAACGCCGAAGCCGACATCCACGACGCGCTCAACACGATCGGCGGCGGCTATCCGCAGGTCGCGTCGGTGTCGATCTTCGGCGCGAGCGGGATGCTGCTCGCAAACAGCCTCTATTACCCGGCGCCGTATGCGTCGATCGCGAATCGCGACGATTTCGTCGGCATCCGCGACGGCAAGGTGATCGAGCACATCTCGCGCGTGATGCCGGGGCCGCTCAAGGCGGCGAATCCGGGGCCCGTGTTCAACACGGGCGTCGCGCGGCGTCACAGCGACGGAACGTTCGCGGGAATGGTGTCGATCGCGCTGAAATCAGCGTATTTCAATGCGTTCTATCGCGATCTGCTCGGCGGCGCGGACGCGCCGATGTCGATGGCGCTCACGCGCAGCGACGGCGCCGTGCTCGCGTCGTATCCGCCCGCGCCGCGCGGCGCGCCGGGCGACGCCGCCGCGCAGGCCGACAGCGCGACGCCGTTCGGCGGCGCGCAAGGCGATCAGCACGCGGGCGTCGTGCGCGTGAAGCGCGACGGCGACAGCGAGATCGTCGCGTACCGGCAGGTCGGCAGCTATCCGGTGTTCGTGTCGTGCGCGTACCGCACGTCGGCGATCCGCAGCGCTTGGTACGAACACCTGAGCGTCCTGTTCATCTCGATGTTCGCGCCGTCCGCCGCGCTGTGGGGCGTGATCTGGCTGTCGCTCAAGCGGCTGCGCGCGGAGGAGGAGGCGTGGGAGCGCTGGCAGGCGGAGGCGTCGATGCGGCGCTCGATCGAATCGGCGTACCGGCAATCGCGCAAGATGGAAGCGCTCGGCAATCTGGTCGGCAGCGTCGCGCACGACTTCAACAATCTGCTGATGATCATCTCGAGCAACGTGCAGATCGCGCGGCGGCGCGGCGTCCAGCATCTCGACACGGAGCTCGCCGCGATCGAGCGCGCGCTGAAGAACGGCCAGTCGCTCACGCGCCAGTTGCTCGGCGTCGCGCGCAAGCAGCCGCTGCGCAGCGAGACGATCGACATCGCGCAATGGCTCGCGTCGTGCCGCGAATTGCTGAAGACATCGCTCGGCTCGAAATCGACGCTCGCCGTCGACGCGCAGCTCGACTTGTGGCCCGTACGCGTCGACGTCGCGGAACTCGAGCTCGCGGTGATCAATCTCGCCGTCAACGCCCGCGACGCGATGCCTCAGGGCGGCCGCTTCAAGATCAGCGCGCACAACATCACGTTTCGCCGCGAGGACGGCTTTCCGCTGACGGGCGACTTCGTGCGGATCTCGGTCGAGGACACGGGGCTGGGCATGCCGCCCGACGTGCTCGCGCGCGCGTTCGAACCGCTTTTCACGACGAAGGCGAAGGGGATGGGCACGGGCCTCGGGCTGCCGCAGGTGTTCGCGTTTTGCGAGCGTTCGGGCGGCCTGGCGACGATCGAGAGCGAAGTCGGCGCCGGCACGTCGGTACGGCTCTATCTGCCGCGCACGATGGAGCTCGCGCCGCCCGCCGCCGCGCCGGACGCGATCGATAAGCCGGCCGCATCGACGCCGGCGGGCTTGAGAATCCTGCTCGTCGAAGACAACGGCGAAGTTGCGGCGGGCACCGAGGCGCTGCTCGAGCTGCTTGGCCACCAGGTCACGCACGCGCCGAATGCGGACGACGCGCTGCGCATGCTGAACGAAGCAGGCGCCGAGCCGACCGCGCCCGGCGCATTCGATCTCGTGATCTCGGACATCCACATGCCGGGCACGATGAACGGAATCGATCTTGCGGAGGCGATCGAGCGCGGCGACGCGAAGCTGCCGGTGATTCTCATCACCGGCTATGCGGAGGAATTCGACCGGACGCGGCGCGTGCATGCGCGCCTGCTGTCGAAGCCGTTCGACATCGCGCTGCTCGACGACTTGCTGCTGAAGATTCAGCACGAGCGCGATATGGGGCACGCGGGGCGTGCTGATTGAGGTGAGCGGCGGCGCGCCGGCTGCCCGTTGGTCGATGAAGGATGGGGCGATGCGCGAGTGAGCCGGTGGGCGGTGGGCGGTGGGCGGTGGGCGGTGGGCGGTGGGCGGTTGGCGGTTGGCGGTTGGCGGTTGGCGGTTGGCGGTTGGCGGTTGGCGGGCAGCATCGGGCCGCGATGGCGTCGGCCAAGCCGTCACCCTTCCGTGGCAGTCGATGCCAAGACGAACGCTTGAACGCGCGCGCGCCTCGACATCCGTATGTCCCGATCGCGCCGCCAATCGCTCAGGCCGGCTTCGCGTGCCGGCGCACCCAGTCCGCGTAGCGATCGACGAAACCTTGCAGGAACTTGCGCGTGTCGTCGTTGACGAGGTTGCCCTGCGCGTCGATCTTCGACGCGTCGTGCTTGATGAAGATTTCGGGCTGTCCGAGCGTCGGGACGTCGAGATACGCGAGTACGTTGCGCAGGTGCTGTTGCGCGAGCGCCGTGCCGGTCGCGCCCGGCGACGTGCCGAGCACGGCGGCCGGCTTGCCCGTCCACGAATTGCTGCCCCACGGACGCGACCCCCAGTCGAGCGCGTTCTTCAGCACGCCGGGCATCGAGCGGTTGTACTCGGGCGTGACGAACAGCAGCCCCTGCGCGGCTTCGATCGACTGTTTGAAACGCTTCGCGACGTCGGGGAAATCCGCGTCGTAGTCCTGGCTATATAGCGGCAGCGAGCCGATATCGATCGATTCGAACGACAGATCGGCGGGCGCAAGCGAAATCACGGCCTGCGCGAGCGCGCGATTGAACGATTCGCGCCGCAGACTGCCGACAATCACCGCAATTCGATAAGCCATCTGATTCTCCTTCCGTTCAGTAGGTAATCAATCTGTTTTGTTTCTGATTTCGCATCAATTGGCCCTTTTATGAGCAAGCCAGCTTGAATCCCGGTAGATCGGGGCTTCGGATCGGATTTCCACAAAGTTATCCACAGAAAATGTGGATAACTTTGTGAATATGTATAGCCGTTCCATTTATATCGCCGATGTCAGTTCAGCGCGTATGTTGCCGATTGGCGGCATGGTCTACGATGAGAGCATAGCGCGCGACGGCGCGTCGAGAAACGCGAACGCGCCCGACAACGACACGCATCGCTTGCAACACCCTTGCAACGACGCGCGTCGCATGGATAATCTTGCGCTGCCGCCTGCGCGTGCCGTGTGCGCGGGCACGAACCGGAAGCCATCCCATGCAGCACGCGCGCCCCGCGCACGACGATCCCGCCTATCTCGCGCAATTGCGCCACGATTTACTCCGCTTCGCGCGCCTGCAATTGCGCGATGCCGATGCAGCCGAAGACGCCGTCCAGGAAGCGCTTGCGGCCGCGTGGGCTCAGGCCGGGCGCTTCGACGGACAGTCGAGCCACAAGACCTGGGTGTTCGGCATCCTGCGCAACAAACTGATCGACACGATGCGGGCGCGCCGGCGGACGATCAATGCGTCGGCGCTCGACGCCGAACTCGACGGCGAAGCACTTCTCGATCGCGAACTGTTCGCGGACAATGGCCACTGGGCGCCGCATGCGAAGCCGCGTCCGTGGCCGAAGCCGGAAACCGTCCTGCAGCAGCGGCAATTCTGGATGCTGTTCGAGATGTGTCTCGATCATCTGCCGGAGCAGATCGGCCGCGTGTTCATGATGCGCGAATTCCTCGACTTCGCCATCGAGGACATCTGCATGGAGCTCGAGTTGAAGGCGAATCATTGCAGCGTCCTGCTATACCGCGCACGAACCCGGCTGCGCACCTGTCTCACCGAAAAAGGCCTGACGACCGAAGATGCTACTGGGGAAATGTAAGGACATCACGCGGCTATTGTCGGACGAACTCGATCGTTCGCTGTCGCTCGACGAACGGCTCCGGGTGCGCGTGCATCTGCCGGCCTGCTCCGGCTGCCGCAACTATCGCATGCAGATTCGCTTGCTGCGGGAGGCGGCGCGCGTGTCAGGCGGGCGCGGGACGGAACAGGGCGAGTGAGCGCTCCTCGTTCCTCGATGCGCACGAATCGCGCGTGGCCGGGGCGGTGGAGAACCGCGTGGATCGTTCAATGCCAGGTCAGCCGATCTACAATCGGCGCGGCAAATTCGACGTTCGCCTGAAATTGCTCGGGATCGGGCGAGCAACTACGCGCGCTCAAACCGCTTCTGCCACGCTGCGCTTGGACAACCACGATAGCTGACCTGATAAGCCTCAGGCCGGCTGCATCCGTAGCAAAGAAAGCTGCCGGACCGACACTCTCTTCGAAAGTTTATTTTTTCAATAATTATTCGAACAACGATTTCACTACTTCAGGCGGGCGACCGATCACTGCCTTATCGCCGTACACGACGATAGGGCGCTGCAACAGGACCGGGTGCTCCGCGATCGCGTCATACAGCTGCGTATCAGATATGGCGGGATCATCAAGATTGAGGTCCTTGTAAGGCACCTCGTTGTCACGGATCATTTCGCGCACCGGGCGCCCCAGTTGCCGATGGAGCGCCTTCAATTGCGCGACGGTCGGCGGTTGTTTCAGGTACTCGACGACATGAATGGCGTCCCCGGCCTGGTTGAGCGTTTCGAGCAACGCCAGCGTTTCACGCGATTTGGAGCAGCGAGGGTTGTGATAGATCGTGATCATCGGTCAGCGGATGAAAGTGGGTGAATGACGCGGGTATTGTAGCGGCCGTGGCATTAGGCGGCTGGGCGCTGGGGATTGCGGGCGAATCGCCGGTAGGTCTAGGCGTCAAGTGCTTAGTTGTCGTTGACCCATGGCGGTTGAATCGACGCGCATCGTAGGCTACGGACGCAACAGACGATATCGCGGCGGCGCCAGTTTATGCGCATAAAGTCCGACGCAATGCGATGACATTCGGCTTCGGCTTCGGCTTCGGCTTCGGCTTCGGCTTCGGCTTCGGCTTCGGCTTCGGCTTCGAACATCATCGCATCAGCATCTGCGCGACAACGATGGCCGCTTCGCGCACAAGTTTGATCTCCCTCGACGCGCTACAGCCCACCAACTCAGATCGCAGTGTCGAACCTGCGTTATCGATCGGCCGCCCATCACGACCGCACCCCGTCGATTCCGCCTCGGCTTTATGCGCATAAACCATCGGCCAAATGGCTAGCGCGTGGTCAGTTCACAACAAATTCATTGAAATAAAAAATTCGTCCGGTAGAATTCTCCCGATCAAAATAGGAGTGAAAATTGGCAGCTGAAATCATTGCAGTCACTCAGCAAAAGGGCGGTGTCGGCAAGAGCACCATTGCGATGCACCTCGGCGCCGCATTCCACGAAAAAGGGCGACGCGTTCTGGTAATCGACGCCGATGGCCAAAACACCCTCGTTCACTGGTCCAGCGCCTCCGCAGATAGCGACACCGGCATCCCGTTCCCCGTCGTCAACCTCGCCGAAGCGGGCAGCCAGATTCACCGCGAAATCAAGAAATTCATCAACGACTACGACGTCATCATCGTCGACTGCCCGCCGTCGATCACCGAGAAGGTGTCCGGTGTCGTACTGCTCGCCGCGACGATCGCGGTGATCCCGACTTCGTCGTCGCCGGCCGACTATTGGTCGAGCGTCGGCCTCGTCAAACTGATTCAGCAAGCGCAGGTGATGAACGAGGATCTTCGCGCCGTGTTTCTGCTGAACAAGACCGAAGAGAAGCGGATGCTCACGCGCGAATTGAAGCGTGCACTCGAAGAACTCGGCTTCCCGCTCCTCAGGACGCAAATTCCCACGCGAGAAGCCTATAAACAAGCGATGGCGCTAGGCCAAACCGTCTTGCAAATGAACGACCGCGGCGCAAAGCTCGCAGCGGCGGAAATCCGTGCATGTGCCGACGAGATCGGCGCGATGCTGCCCTGACTTTATGCGCATAAAGGACCCTGAATGAAACCCTCTCAATTCGCCAAAGGCTTCCAAGCGCGCCCCGACATCACAACCAGCGAAAAGCGCACGGCGCTCGACCGGCTCAACGCGATCGATGGTCTCGTCAAGTCCGACTCAGCCGCACCCGCTGCTCCCGCCAGCAAATCATCGAAGAAAAACATTCCTGTCACCATCGTCGAAACGCCTCCTACCGATCCGGCCGACGAATCGAGCCACTATCGCACGTGGCGAATCGAGAATCGCTATCAGCCCGGCCAGGTGATCGAACTGCCGCTCAAGACGATCAAGCCGAGCCCCTTCAATCCTCGGCACTTTTATCTGAAATCGTCGATCGCGGAACTTGCCGTCAATCTGGCAAAGCAAGGGCAGCAGCAAGCAATTCACGTCATCCCCGATTACGACAATCCCGGCTCCTACTTCGTCAGCGATGGCGGCCGCCGCGTCCGTGCGCTGAAGGAAGCGAACAAGGAATCGGTCAAGGCAATCGTCATCGATCTGCCGATCGGCATTCAGAGCTACAAGCTCGGCTACGACCTCAACGTCCAGCGCGACTCGCAAACGGTCTTCGACAATGCGATCGTCTGGAAGCGCTTTCTCGAGGAAAAGTATTTTCAGAGCCAGAAGGAACTGGCCGAGCATCTCGGACTCGACGAATCGACGGTCGCCGTCGCGCTCTCGATCGGCAAACTGCCCGAGGCCGTGATGCAGGAGATGGTCGCGCGACCGGATCGCTTTGGTTCGAACATGGCGTATCAAGTCGGCCGATACCATACGGCGCGAGGCACCGACTCAACGCTGCGCCTCATCAACAAGATCCTGTCCGATGATCTCAGCACCCGCCAGGTGGCCGACATCGTGAAGGGAAGGGCGACCTCGCAGGAAAGCCCGAAGCCCGCGAGCCGGCAACGATATGCGCAACGGCACGAGATCAAGCTAAACGGCGTATCGGTCGGCGATCTGAAGTCGTACGGCGAAGATCGACTGGAACTGCGGCTGCGCGGCCTGACGCGAGAAAAGCGGGACGAAATCCTTCAGCAACTCGAGCAGATGCTGTTGTCGAACTGAACGCGTGAGTCAAAAAGAAACGGGGCCCAGCGGGCCCCGTTTTTTGTTGCTCGTTACCGAAGAAGTCGAATCCGCGAATCGATCGACAATCGCTCAAGCCGCGCGAGATTGGCTGAGCGTAAAGGCAAGCAGATCGCCGTCGGTCGGTTCGCCCCAAGTCTTTTGAGCGAGCCAGTCGAAGAAGGCCGTTTCGACGAGCTTCGACTCGAGCCCGCGCCGGCGCCAATCGTCGCGCAGATGCGAGCCCAGCGCGGGCAACACGTCGGATTCGAACGACTCGCGCGCAACCTCCCGCTCCGCGTCGCCTTGCTCCTCGTACAGCTGTTTCGCTTCCTTGCGCCGGTACGCGTCGTACTCGCTGCGCAGACGCGCCTTCGGATCGTCCGCTTGCCCGGCGTTGGCCGCCGCCGCAGCAGCGGCCAGTTTGCCGCTGCCTCCGAGCGGAGGCGTTTCGACCGTATCGACGGGCGGCGCATATCCCTTCTTCAGCGCGTCCTTGAAGAGGGCGGGCGCGCTGCGAATAGGCGGCAACGTCGTGCTGCGCACCCGCTGCTCGGTCAGTTGGAGCGCCGCGCGAATCCGGTTTTCCTCGTTGTCTGCGTAAAGCGTTTGCGCTTCCTTCAGTGGAATGCCGATCTTCACCATGCGGTCGACGAGCGTGCTGTCGAACACGTTCGGATGCTCGTCGAGGGCGAGCATCGGCTGCTTTCGCTCCGACACGCGGAACTGGATCTCGGCGACCCGGCGCCCTTCGCGATGCTCGACCAGTTCGACGAAGATGTTCGTCACGGCGTTCACCTCGGCGATCGCCGGACGCAGGTAGTCCCGCTTGAAATACTTGTATTCGCGCTTCGCCTCGTCGCCCGCTTCGGTATCCGGCGTGCCCGACAGAATCGGCCGCCACCATTCCCAAGGCTCGCGCATCGTCAGATGGCTCGGGTTCGTCAGATAGCGCACGCAGATTTCGTACAACGCAAGCCCCGCGCTGCTGCGCAGTTGGCTCTGGAATTGCAGGCTCAGGCGGGCGTACTGCACCGGGTCGAGCAGCTTTTTCTTGATCTTCGGCGCGAACGAGAATTCAACCCACACGCGCCGCGTCGCCGGATCTTCGAGAATTTCGGCGTCGGCGATCAGCGTGGAGATCCCCCATTTCCGGCCGGGCTTCTGGCTCGATGTGCCGGTACTCCATTCGACCTGCACCGACACCATGCGCCGCAAGTGCTCCTTGACGAGCGCCGTGTCGTTGGAGTCGAACGCGGAGTTGGCGACGATGTCCGACAGCAGCGCGCGATAAGTGTCGCCGGAATCGTCGGCTTGCTGGGCGACCGCAAGCAGCACGTTGAACAGCTTGCGAGTCAGCAGGGTGATCTTGCCGTTCTTCGGCTGAATTGCGATTGCCTCGACGGCCTTACGCAATTCGGCGGAACTAGCACTCACCACATCCACATCGGTTTTCTTGGCGCGCTTGGTGGCCATGCGTCGGGTCGGAGGAGAAGTTTCCGGAAGGATAGCGTCTGTGGTGATGTGCGTCCAGAACGGCTTGCTCACCATATGCGGTGAAGCTCGGCGATTTGCGCTCGCTCACCCGAGCGAGCTCCCGTATAGGCTCACCGGTCCAAAATTCGATCATCCCCGACTCACCTTTGCGCGCCGCGGCAGGCACCGAGAATGCCGGCTTTTTCTCGCGCACGTTTCGCGGCGCGGCTGTTCCCGTATCGTCTCACCTCAAATCCTGTCGCGAAATTGCTACGACGAATTTTCTGTGCGCGCGCGTTTCCGCGGCCGGCGCGCGGTGCCGAATCGGAAAGCAGCGCACAGGCGGCCGGCTTCGATGTCGGCCGAGTCACCGCCCGGGATGGCGCCGGACCATCCGTCGGGCAAACGGCTACCGAAGAGTTCAGGCGTCATGTATGTGCATATGCGGACTCGCAGGACGTCAGCCTCGGATCTTTGGGCGTTGAGGTCCGACTGACGCCGGCAGACGACGCGGAGCCCGCCCAAGCGACGCGCTTGAGCGGTTTTGCCGAGCCCGCCCGTACGGAACGGGCATCGGCGCCAGCCCTCGACGTAAATGACTGACGCGTGAGCAGCTGAAGACGATTTGACTCACCGCAATCACGCGAGCGCCCGTGCGATCGGACAAGTGACCTCAGCCGATCGCGCGTGACCTCGAGCATGGCACGTCACCACGCTCAGCCACCGCCGATGCAAACGACGTCCGTCAACGCATGGCACACGTTAGGACGTCGCAGGTCGACAACGTGAGCGTGCACGTCTTCGCTCGCCTCACCCCTCGCAATGCGACATGCACGAAAAAGCGCCATCCAAGAGATATACGAGCCGCCGCCGGCGTCACGAACGCAAGCCTCTTCGTCCGCGCTGCAATCAGCCCGAAGCCGTGAGCGTGAGCGCCTCCAGACCGAATCGACTCACCCGAAATCCCGGCAAACGTGAGCGGATCGGACGTTTCGAACTAACCGAATAGCCCTACGAGGGCCAAACGTGAGCCGCAACGGGTTGCTTCGACTAACCGACAGATCAGCAGGACGCAGCCGCCGGCGAATGGGGCGGCGTCCGCCGGCAGACGTCGAGACCGGCAATTACCATCCAAGACGCGCGACGTGAGCGACCAGCAACCGATGCGCCTCACCCCAAGCCGGTCTCGGAGCACGTCGATCGATATCCGAATAATCCCGCCGCCGGACTGCCGCTGCCCAAGCTGGGCAACGCGAACGGTCAATTCCACCGTTCGTTGGCGCCCGCCAGGCGACGTGAGTTCGCCTTGCCGCAGTGGCTCACCATCGGCACCGGCGGTGCTCTTCCACGCAGCATCGAACCAAACGATACCGATCCACATCAGCCGCAGACGTACGACACCGAAATGCGGCATGAACTGCCGGCGCCCATTCGTCCTCACCCGAATCGACTCCCCCGAACCAACCCGCGGCAACGTCCTGCTCGCGGCGCTCCCGCCAAAGAAATAGCTCGAGCAAGCACGCTCCGACTCGCCCAAACCCAAACACCGCCTCGCAGCGACCAACTCACTGTGCGCCGCAGGCAGCCAAAGCGAACGTCCGCATTTGACTCGCCTCACCGCCCCAAACGTCGTCGTTTTCTACCGCCCGCCGCCCTTCGGCAGGCCCGTCGAACGGATCTGAAAGAGATATTTCCCTCGTCGCCGGTCCCGCCATTCAGGCCTATTCCCGAAAAAGCTCACCGTTCAAATCCATCGAGCTCATCGACGATCGTTGCCACAGGACCAGCACATGGGCGATCGACGGCATTCAGCCCCCGTAAAGTCTCACCTCAAGCCGACTTTCGTCCGACTAGATAACGCACCGGATACTCCCGAAAAGCCTCACCATCGCATTCGAATGGCAAAAAACATAACTACATCAAGTAGTTACGAAACATGGCTGAGACGCCAGTCGAAATCTTCTTCTCCCGAATTCCCTCACCTTTACCAAAGCGGGCTGATGCCGCTCGCGCGACGCCATTTCCCGAAAATCCTCACCTTTGATGAAAAGCGGGCACGTGAACAGCGCTCGCCCGCCAATATCCACGGGCGTTCGCGACCAAGTAGGCGTCAACTTCTCCCGAAAAAGCTCACCTTTACCAAATCTCGGGAGCATTCCTGGTCCTGAAAAAGCTCACCTCGAGTTCAATCGACGCCATCGCATCAAACGCCCGAATACCCTCACCTTTGGCGGCAACCCTAGTTCCTGGGTCGACGAAGGTTTCCCGAAAAACCTCACCTTTGGCACATTTCAGGCTCGGAAGCCCCGCCGGACGGGCCTTTACAGGCGCTCCTTCCCGGAAACGCTCACATCAAAACAGGCTGGAATCCCGAGAAATCTCACCTATGCCCCAACTTTGCTTAAAAGAAGGGCAGAATCGCTACCTCGCACCCATCCCGAAAAGCCTCACCTGTGGCCACCCAACTGTGGACAGATCGAATCAGGCTCCACGCGGCTTCACCATCGCAGAGCCCCTGAAAAACCTCACCTTCGGAAATTTCTTCTGTGGGAAACTGTCCTGAACCCGCTCACGATCTTTCCTGCATCGGCTCACGCTGATCCCCGAACCCCATCACGTCGGCTCCCGAAAATTTTCACCTCATATCCCGTATAACTTCACCTTATCGGCCGCAATCCCTTGCTGGGCAAGGCTTCCCCGTGGCGTTAACGTTTTTAACGAAGGTTCAAGGGTGTTTACTTCTAATACTCTCAAGACGCCCCCGACGAGTTTTCCACAGAACCCCCTTGAGCCTCCAGAAAAGCCTCGAGAACCGCAGCGCCCAGCACGTGAAACAATTGCCGTTATTCGGGCCCTATCCGGTAATCTTTTAAAAACATGGGCTTAATGACGATTCTTCGCTTTGTTTCACGGATGTAGGACATCAACGTGAGCAAAAGGACTCGAGATTTCCCAACCCCGCTTCAGCAGTAGCAAAAGTACAACAAGCAGATCAAAAACGTATTGAAACAAACGTGTTTCGTTATGATTGATACGTTTTGATTTAGCACAACGACCATGACGCTCGATGAGATCCGGCAAACCATTCGCGAAGAACTCGATGCGTTGCGCGCATCCGGCGCCCGTCGGCAAGAACTGTCGCTACACGCATGCAAGCGGTTGTTCTTCGATCTCGGCATCCGCCCGTCCGCCGCGAACGTCCGTGATCTGACCCAGACCGGCAGCGCGAGCGACATCCCGAAGGACATCGACTACTTTTGGGAACGCATTCGTGCGGCGTCCAAAGTCAGGCTCGAGGGCGCTGCTTTGCCGAAGGCCCTCGAAGAAAAGGCCGGGGCACTGCTCGGCACGCTATATGAAGAGGCATTGAAGCAGGCGCGGGAGAGTCTCGATGTCGAGCGGCAGCAGGCTAGCGAGGACGTAGCCGCCGCTGAACAGAAATATCGCGACGCGCTGATTCGCCAGGAAGCGCTTGAAAACGCGCTTGGCCGGAGCGACGCGCGCGCCGAGCAATTACAGAATCGGTTGACCGAAGTCGAGGTGCAGCTGGCGTCCGCGTCGACGCAAGGCCTAGTCCATCAGGATTCGCTGCAGGGCTTGATCCATCGAATGGAAAACGAAAACGCGCTGCTGAATCAGCGCCTCGAAACCGAGCAAGGCCAAAACGCCGCGCTGCGCGAGCGCATCGACGCGCTGCACGCGGAGCTGCGCGAGAACACCGAGCACTACGCACAGCAGATCAAGGACGCGATCGCGGAAGCCGAGCGGCGCGTGAAGCCGATGCTCGTCGAGCTCGATTCCTTGCGCAGCATGGCGTCGACTTACCAGCAGGGGTTGCGTGACGTCAACCGCAAGGAATTCGATTTCCTGCAGCAATTGAGTACCGCCAAGGCGCGCGCGGACCGGCTCGACGCGCAGTTGAAAGAGCAAGGCGACGAATTGGCCGACGCGGTCAAGGAAGTCGAGGTATTGCGGGCCAGTCAGGGCATGACGCCCGAGATTGCCGCTCTGATTCAGCGTCTGGCTGACGCCGGGAGTCTGGATGCAGCGGCGTTCGACGCGATCGGCACATCACTGGATCAGCACGTGTCGCTGCCGGCGCGCTGTCCGAATTGCGGCGACGGCGAACCCGAGCTGTCACACGACGCACGCGGCTACGAATTGCTCTGCCCAGAATGCGAGCACACGTCGGGAGCGCGGTCGTCGCGCTTTGCGGCGGCCGCGTATTTCGCCCGGAAGCGGTGACGGCATGCGTCCGGATTTCTCAAACGTGAGGAAATTCGGGAGTCGAAAGGTGAGCGTTTTCGGGGGGTGAAAAATCCCGGCTTCAAGCCTGGCTTGACGCGGCAGGCGCATCATCGGTGAGCGGCTCGGCGTCGGGCAGCGCACTTGCGAGGTTCTCTCGCCAGTTTCTCCATGCGCGGTGCAGCCGGTTCGACGATATCGGCTGCGCGAATCCCAGCCACTGCCCGACTTTCTCCGGATCGACGCCGTTTTCGAACAACTCGGCCGCGAACGTGTTGCGCAGCGTTTGCGGACTGGCGCGCGCGGTGCGGGATTGCGCGATGTCCGCCGCGTCGATGATCGCGTCGACCGCACGCAGCATCGTTGCCTTGTGCATTGGCCGGCCGGATTGGGATGCGGGAAAGACGAGTTCGCCCGGAATGCCGCAGCGTTGGCGTTCGACGAGCCACGCGTCGAACAGCGCGATCGCGAACGATGCAAGATGTGTTTCGCGTGTGAATTCCGGCTGGGTCGCCGGGATCGTCAGCATCGTCGTTCCAAGTTTCACGCAACTAATCGTGAGCGTGCGCGCCTCGCCGGTTTTCAATCCGCCGCCGAGGAACGCGGCGATGAGCGCGCGATCGCGGCGCTCCTTCCAGAGCGCCGCGCCCATCGCCGGCAGCGGGGAAAACAGATACGCGAGCAGCGCCGCGCGTTCGGCCGGCGCAAGGAAACTGGTTGGTTCATTGTCTCGCGCGCTACGCCAAGTTGCTTCGCCATCCTGAGCGATGAAGCGAGCAGGATTCGTCGAGCCCAGCTCGCTCTTGCGCACGTGGTCGAGCACGCGCTCGATCAGCCTCAAATAGCGGACTCTTTGCGTCTTCTTGATCGGGAGTTCGCCGACGAAGTGGGCGATCGTCTCGGTGTCGACCGTCGCGAGGTTTTTCTGTCGTTTTGCGAGCCAGCCGAGAAACGCGCCCCACTGCGCGCGATAGACGTCGGCCGACGAACGGCGAAATTCCTGGGCGGCCAGCCATGCGTCGAATGCGGTGTCCGGACGGTTGAGCCAATCCGACGTGTCGCGATCAAACAGATCGCTCGGAATGTCGGGCGGCGATGCGGGGCTCGTCAAGGTGGGCAGCGACATGTCTATTATCCCGTTAGTTGCAATTCATCATAGCGTGTCGCATTCGCTCGATAAAGTGTTTCGAGTCAGCGGCCGAACAAATTCGGCAGCCATCGTGCCGCCGGAAGCCAGCTGTCTGCGTGCGAGGCGCGAGCCGCTCGACGGCTTGGGTTGGGCGCGGTGGCGTCAGTCGCCCCACGCGCGCGACACGCGCATGGGGCGCGCCGGCGCTTCCGTCGCGTCGTTCCGCGCGTTCGCGGCCCGCTCGTACGCGGCGACCGCGAACGAAAACACCGCAGGCAGCGCGTTCGACCGCCCGAAGTCGACGAGATCGTCGGTTTCGGGAAAGCACAGTTCGGCCGGGCGGTCGAACAGGCAGCGCACCATCGAATCGTGCCGGCTCGCGAAGCCGAGATCGGCGAGCGCTTCGGCCTCGACCGCGTGCAGGAGCCGCCACGTCAGCGGCACGCCTTGCCGGATATAGCGCTCGGCAATGTGGCGGACAATCGTTTCCATATCGTGCGCCGCAGCCTTGAAGCTGAGCGCGGCCAGATCCTGTTCGGTCATCGCGGGCTCCTGTTTTGCGTATACTGTACGAATATACAGTATTTTGCGCAACTGGCTGACGAGCCGGCTAGACGCCGTGCTGCCGATGGATCACGACGAGGAGCGCCTTCGCTTCGCTCTTGCCCGCGTTGCGGATCGCGTGCGGCCCGTCGGCCGCGTAGCGCGCGGTGTCGCCCGCCTTCAGGCGCCGCGCGATGCCCGCCGCTTCGATTTCGATCGTGCCGTTCAGCACGGTCAGATGCTCGCGCGTGCCCGGCTCGTGCGGATTCGACACGAGCGCGCCGTGCGCCGGCAGCGTCAACTCATACCACTCGAACTTGCCCGCGAGCTCGATCGGCCCCCAGACGCGTAACTGGTATTGCGCGTCGTGCCCGGCGAGCGTCGGGATGTCGTGCGGGCCGTCGACGCGGATCGTCTCCGGCGCCTTCGGCTGCGCGAACAACTCGTCGAGGCTGATGCCAAGCGCGTTCGTGAGCCGCCACGCAACCGCGATCGTCGGATTCGCCTTGTCGCGCTCGATTTCCGACAGCATCGATTTCGATACGCCCGCCGCGCGCGACAGATCGTCGAGCGTCAGCTTGCGCTCGTTGCGCAGGCGCTGAATTTGCTCGCCGACCCGCGGCGGCGCGACGCCGGCGGAAGCGGGCGCGGCTGTGCGCCGCGCGCCGGAAGAGCTTGCCATTTGAATTCCGTTCGCTTAGAGTTGTTCGGTATTTCGAATTTTAGTTCGGAATACAGGAAAAATACGCTGAACCCGACGGCCGACTATAACAGTAGCAAGCTGCTTTGCCGCCGCCACGAGCGCGGCCGAGCGCCGAGGCTTGCAGCCCATATCAGGAGCTTATGCGATGCGTGATGCCTATCTCGCCCATCTACGCGGCACCCTCGAGCAGATTCGCGCGGACGGTTTCTACAAGACCGAGCGTGAGATCGCGAGCCCGCAGGCGGCCGACATCCGGCTTGCCGGCGGCGCGCACGTGCTGAATTTCTGCGCGAACAACTATCTGGGGCTCGCGGACGATCCGCGCCTCATCGCCGCCGCGCAGGCGGCGCTCGAGCAGGACGGGTTCGGGATGGCGTCGGTGCGCTTCATCTGCGGCACGCAGACCGTGCACAAGCAGCTGGAGGCGGCGCTTTCCGCGTTCCTGAAAACGGACGACTGCATTCTGTATTCGAGCTGCTTCGACGCGAACGGCGGCCTGTTCGAGACGCTGCTCGACGAAAACGACGCGATCATCAGCGACGAGCTGAACCACGCGAGCATCATCGACGGCGTTCGCCTGTCGAAGGCGAAGCGCTTTCGCTACAAGAACAACGATCTCGCCGATCTCGAAGCGAAGCTGCGCGAGGCCGACGCCGCGGGCGTGCGCTTCAAGCTGATCGCGACCGACGGCGTGTTCTCGATGGACGGCATCATCGCGAACCTGAAAGGCGTCTGCGATCTCGCCGATCGCTACGGCGCGCTCGTGATGGTCGACGATTCGCATGCGGTCGGCTTCATCGGCGAGCACGGGCGCGGCACGCCCGAGCATTGCGGCGTCGAGGGCCGCGTCGACATCATCACGGGCACGCTCGGCAAGGCGCTGGGCGGCGCGTCGGGCGGCTATGTCGCCGCGCGGCGCGAAATCGTTGAACTGCTGCGGCAGCGCTCGCGCCCGTATCTGTTCTCGAACACGCTGACGCCGAGCATCGCGGCCGCGTCGCTGAAGGTGCTCGAGTTGCTCGCGAGCGACGAGGGCGCGCGGCTGCGCGAGCGCGTGCGCGCGAACGGCGCGCACTTCCGCGAGAAGATGAGCGCGGCGGGCTTCACGCTCGTGCCGGGCGAGCACCCGATCATTCCGGTGATGCTCGGCGACGCGCAGGTCGCATCCAGGATGGCCGACGCGCTCCTCGCCGAAGGCGTGTACGTGATCGGTTTCTCGTATCCCGTCGTGCCGCGCGGCCGTGCACGCATTCGCACGCAGATGAGCGCCGCGCATACGCCCGAGCAGATCGATCGCGCGGTCGACGCGTTCGTGCGCGTCGGCAAGACGCTCGGCGTCATTTAGACGGAGGCTCGCGATGAAAGCGCTTGCCAAGCTCGAACGCGGCCCGGGCCTTACGCTCACCCGCGTGAAGAAGCCCGAGGTCGGTCACAACGACGTGCTGATCAAGATTCGCCGCACCGCGATCTGCGGCACCGACATCCACATCTGGAAGTGGGACGACTGGGCGCAGAAGACGATTCCGGTGCCGATGCACGTCGGCCACGAGTATGTCGGCGAGATCGTCGAGATGGGCCAGGAAGTGCGCGGCTTCTCGATCGGCGATCGCGTATCCGGCGAAGGCCACATCACGTGCGGCTTCTGCCGCAACTGTCGCGCGGGGCGGCGCCATCTGTGCCGCAACACGGTGGGCGTCGGCGTGAATCGCGAAGGCGCGTTCGCCGAGTATCTCGCGATTCCCGCGTTCAACGCGTTCAAGATTCCGCCCGAGATCTCCGACGATCTCGCCGCGATCTTCGATCCGTTCGGCAACGCGACGCACACCGCGCTGTCGTTCAACCTCGTCGGCGAGGATGTGCTGATCACGGGCGCGGGGCCGATCGGCGTGATGGCGGCGGCGATCGCGAAGCACGTCGGCGCGCGCAACGTCGTCATCACCGACATCAACGACTATCGCCTCGATCTCGCACGCAAGATGGGCGCGACGCGCGCGGTGAACGTGTCGCGCGAATCGCTGCGCGACGTGATGGCCGATCTGCACATGACCGAAGGCTTCGATGTCGGGCTCGAGATGTCGGGCGTGCCGAGCGCGTTCACGTCGCTGCTCGAATCGATGAATCACGGCGGCAAGGTTGCGCTGCTCGGCATTCCGCCCGCGCAGACCGCGATCGACTGGAATCAGGTGATCTTCAAGGGCCTCGAGATCAAGGGCATCTACGGGCGCGAAATGTTCGAGACCTGGTACAAGATGGTCGCGATGTTGCAGAGCGGGCTCGACTTGTCACCGATCCTCACGCATCGCTTTCCGGTCGACGAGTTCGAGAAGGGCTTCGCGGCGATGCTGTCGGGCGAGAGCGGCAAGGTGATTCTCGACTGGACCGTGTGACGCCGGGCCGGGAGTCACGAGTCACGCCGCGCTACGGACTGCGAACGATGATCCGAAAACCGCGCGAGGCGGCATGTCGAGCCTCGCGCGGCATTCAATGCGCGGCGCCCATCGTCACCTGCTCGACGATCGGCCCGAGCGCAAGCGCCGGCAGATACGTGAGCAACGTCATCAGCAAGACCGTTCCGATCAGCAGGACGACGAAGAGCGGGCCATGCGTCGGCAGCGTGCCGGGGCCGGCCGCGCGCCGCACCTTCGGCGCGAGCGAGCCCGCGAGCGCGAGCACCGGCACGATCGTCGCGAAGCGGCCGAGCCACATCGCCGCCGCGAGCGCCGTGTTGTAGTACGGCGTGTTCGCGGCGAGGCCGGCGAACGCGCTGCCGTTGTTGTTCGCGGCCGACGTGAACGCGTAGAGGATCTCGCTGAAGCCGTGCGCGCCGGGGTTCGCGATGCCGGCGACGCCGTCCGGCAGCAGCACCGATACGGCCGTGCCGACGAGCACGACGATCGGTGTCGCGAGGATCGCGATCGAGACGAGCTTCATGTCGTGCGGATCGATCTTCTTGCCGAGATATTCGGGCGTGCGGCCGATCATCAATCCCGCGATGAACACGGCGAGCATCGCATGCACCAGCATGCCGAAGAGTCCCGAGCCGGGGCCGCCGAACACCACTTCGCCCGTCTGCATCAACGCCATCGGCACGAGTCCGCCGATCGGCGTCAGCGAATCGTGCATCGAGTCGACGGCTCCGTCGCCGCTCGCCGTCGCGATCGCCGCGTAGAGCGCGGACGACGCGATCCCGAAGCGCGTCTCCTTGCCTTCCATGTTGCCGCCCGGCATCGCTACGGATGCGCGCGAGTCGATGCCGGGCGCCGTGAGCATCGCGCTGCCCGCCTGCTCCGCACGCATCGTTGCCGCGGCGCAGGCGACGAACATCGCGAGCATCGCCGCATAGATCGCCCAGCCCTGCCGCGTGTCGCCGACCATCGCGCCGAACGTGTAGCAAAGCGCGGCCGGAAGCAGCAGCGCGAGCATTTGCAGGAAGTTGCTGAAGGGCGTGGGATTCTCGAACGGATGCGCGGAGTTCGCGTTGAAGAAGCCGCCGCCGTCGCCGCTCAACAGCTTGATCGATTCCTGCGACGCGACGGGCCCCATCGGCAGAAGCTGCTCGCGGCTCGTGATCGTGCGCACGACCGGTTGGCCGGCGGCGCTGCGCAACGGCGTGCCGCTGGCGTCGAGCGCGGGCTGCTGCCAGGTGACGCTTTGCGCGATGTGAACGGCGCGATAGGCGGAGAAGTTCTGGATCGTGCCTTGCGCGATGAACGCGGCGGCGAACAGCACGGACAACGGAATCAGGATGTACAGCGTCGCGCGCGTGAGGTCGGCCCATAGATTGCCGACGGAGCCGGTGCCGCGCGTCGCGAGCGCGCGGATCAGCGCGAACAGGACGGCGATGCCCGCGGCGGCCGACAGGAAACTCTGCACGGCGATGCCTCCCATCTGGCTCAGATAGCTGAGCGTCGTTTCGCCTGCGTAGCCCTGCCAGCTTGTGTTGGTGACGAAGCTGACGGCCGTGTTGAATGCCGAATCCGCACCGACGGCCGGCAGGGACTGCGGATTGAGCGGCAGCCTGTGCTGGAGACGCTGCAACGCGTAGAGCGCGATCGTGCCGAGCACGCTGAACGACAGCAACGCGACCGCGTAAGTTTTCCAGCTCATCCCCTGTTCGGGATCGACGCCCGCCGCGCGATACGTCCATCGCTCGACGGGCCGCAGCATTCGCATCGGCCAAGGCGGATCGTCGTTTGCGACGCGGGCGATGTAGCGCCCGAGCGGCTTGACGAGCAGCGTCAGCACGATGACGAAAAGGCTGATTTGCAGATACGCGTGCTTGTCCATCGATTCTCCCGCTTCGGCAGTCGGTTCGGCCGCGCTTCATGTCTCCATTGCAGCGCGGCACGTGTCAAATCGATCGAAAGACTCGGGTGGCGGGAGTAAACATCGCATCAATATTTCCAAGCGACGCTCCGCGATTTCACGCCATGCGCACGTGCTCTATTTCGCTTCGTCGAGCAAATGCGGATTCAATTCAATGTTCAGGATGACTAGCCAACGTTTCGGGCAACCGGTCGGAACGTCGGGCAGCGTATCGACGGTCGGGGCCTTGCGCAGGCGCCCGCTTGCTCGTGCATCGAGATAGGCGCGCTGCGCATCGGATTGCAGCCAGAAACTGACGAGCGCGCACGTGACGAAATTGAAGAGCAGCAGCGGGCCGGGTTCGACGTCGTGGCCGAATGCGTGAGCGAGGCCGGCGAATGCCGTCGTCAACACCTGGCTCACCGCGATCGTGATGCACACGACCTTGGCGAGCCCGCGCGCGCGCATCGCGGCTCGCACGTTGGCCGGCTTGCGCGCGTTCGGATCGCCAGAATCGCCCGAATCGTGCGTGCGGTCGCGCCGGTGCGTTTCGTCGTCGGCGCTCATGCGACGCGACCGAGCGGTGTCGGCGTTGGCGTCGGTATCAGCGGCAGTTCGCGCATTTTCCATCCATACGAAGGCGATGCGTCCGTCGACTTGCTGAGGATCGCGCTGTCGTAGCCTTTGCCGGAAAAATGCATGACGTCGACGATTCGGAATCCTTGACGCGTATAGAACTCGACGAGATGCGCGGCGGGTTGCGGCGTATCGAGCGCGAGGCGCCGATAGCCGCGCGCGGCCGCCCAATGCGCGGCGAACGCGAGCATCGAGCAGCCGATGCCGCGCCCTTGCCACACCGGATCGACGCCGAACTGGCGCAGCGTCGCGACGTTGGCGCGGCGATAGAGCTCGCACGGCGACGACAAATCGCGCGTATGAAGCGTCATCGTCGCGACCAGGTGGCCGTTGCAGACGGCGACGAAGCACTCGCCCGCGAGCGCGCGCTGCCGCGTGACGGCGGCCGGCTGATCGACGCAAGGGCAATTGAGTCCCATTTGGCCGAGCCGCGCGAATGCGCGATGCAGCAGCGCGGTCAGCTCTTCGTACGAGTCGTGCGCCGGATCGAAACGCCTCAGCACGACACGGCCTTCCACGCGCTTCGCGCATGCGAAATGCATTGCTCGTTCGTTCTTCGCTCGTTGCTGTTGCATGACACCTCCCAAACCTCGACGGTTGCCCGAAGTGTAGGGAGGCGCGAGCGCGCCTTTCAAGAAAAAATGTCGTAAAAAATTTTCGTGACGGCGACGTGAGTCGCGGTGCATGAGGATCGAGTATCGTCGCGGATCGCGAGCGCCGTGAGAGGGTACGTCATCGGCGCGTCATTGCGCCGGCGCTACGCCTTCCTTGACGAATTCCGCCTCGATGCGCACGCGCACGTCGTCGCCGACGGCCGGAAACCAACTCGTCACGCCGAATTGCGCGCGGCTGAACGTGCCGCTCGCAGAAAAGCCGAGCGTGTCCTGCTTCGTCAACGGATTGCGGCCGTAGCCATTGAACGTGACGGCGAGCGTGACGGGGCGCGTCGCGCCGCGGATCGTCAGGTTGCCGGCCAACGTGCCTTGCGTCGCGCTCGTGCGCGTGAAGTGCGCGCCGTCGAAACGGATCTGCGGATAGCGGGCGGCGTCGAGCGCGTCGGCGCCCGCGACGAGCTTGTCGAGCAGCGGCACGTTGGTGTCGATGCTTGCCGCGTCGATCGACGCCGTCACGCCGCTGTCGGCAAGCCCGCCCGCGCGCCAGTCGAGCTGCGCGCTCGCGCGATCGAAACGCATCGTGAAGCGCGAATACTTGAAATGGTCGACGTCGAACACGATGCTCCAGTGGTGCGGATCGAGCGTGTAGCGGCCGGCCGGAACGGCGGCTTCCGCCGTCGACACGCTGTGCGTGACGACCCGCAGCGGCGTGCAGCTCGCCGTCGCGCCCGCGAGCGCAACCGCGCATGCGATCCATCCCGCCCATCTCGCCGGTTTCATCCGAACCTCGTTTGTCGAACGCGTCGAAAGACGATAGCGCATCGATTCGAGGTTGACAAAGGAGAATGATCGTTCTACCGTAAACGCATGAACACGAAACCTGACCTTTCCCCCGCCGCAGCCGGCGCGCGCGAGCGCTTGCTCGACGCGGCCGAGACGCTGATCTACGCGGGCGGCATTCATGCGACGGGCGTCGACGCGATCGTCAAGCTGTCGGGCGCCGCGCGCAAGAGCTTCTATACGCACTTCGAATCGAAGGAGGCGCTCGTCGCCGCCGCGCTCGAACGTCGTGACGAACGCTGGATGACGTGGTTCGTCGACGCGACGGAAAAACGCGGCAAGACGCCGCGCGCGCGGCTCGTCGGCATGTTCGACGTGCTGCGCGAATGGTTTGAGCAGGCGGATTTTCATGGCTGCGCGTTCCTGAACGCGGCGGGCGAGATCGAGCATCCGGACGATCCGGTGCGTGTCGTCGCGCGCGAGCACAAGGAACGCCTGCGCGCGTTCGTGCGCGAGCAGCTCGACGCGCATGCGGCCGAGGCCGGCGCGGATCGCCGGCACGTCGCGCGGCTCGCGCGCCAGTGGCTCGTGCTGATCGACGGCGCGATCGGCGTCGCGCTCGTGAGCGGCGATGCATCGGCGGCGCGCGACGCGCGCGCGGCGGCGGAGCTGCTGCTCGACGCGACGTTGCCGAGCCGGTCCGGCTGACGCTCCCCCTTTTCCTTCACTCGAATAGCCGTACCTCGACCTGCCCGCCGTCCGTCGGCGAGCCGGGCAGGCCCTTTCACGTCCTCAATCTGGAGAACACGATGTCCGATTCAACCGAAATCCGCCCGCCCGTTCCGCCGTTCACGCGCGAAACCGCGATTCAAAAAGTTCGGGCTGCTGAAGATGGCTGGAACACGCGCGACCCCGAGCGCGTGTCGCTCGCCTATACGCCGCAGAGCAAGTGGCGCAACCGCGCGGAGTTCGCCACGGGCCGCGCGGAGATCGTCGCGCTGCTGCGCCGCAAGTGGACGCGCGAGCTCGACTATCGGCTGATCAAGGAATTGTGGGCGTTCACGGGCAACCGGATCGCGGTGCGCTTCGCGTACGAATGGCGCGACGACGCGGGCAACTGGTTCCGCTCGTACGGCAACGAAAACTGGGAATTCGACGAGAACGGGCTGATGGCGCATCGCCACGCTTGCATCAACGACATGCCGATTCGCGAATCGGATCGCCTGTTCCATTGGCCGCTCGGCCGCCGGCCCGACGATCATCCGGGCTTGTCGGACCTCGGGCTTTGAGCGACGGCGCGCGGCGCGCGACGTCGCGCCGCCATCGAGCGGCGTGCGTTGCCGAAGCGTCGCGCGATTCGTCATGGGTAGCGCGGGTGGTTGCGATGCGTCGGGGCGTTGCGTCGTGCGATGTTTGGACGCCGCGCGTAGAGCGCCGAACGCCGAACGCCGAACGCCGAACGCCGAACGCCGAACGCCGAACGCCGAACGCCAAACGCCAAACGCCAAACGCCAAACGCTAAACATAGCGCGACGACCGCCTGTCGCGAGCGTCGAATGCGATCGGGCGCCGCTTCGGCGGCGCCCCGAACGGCGGCGCCCGGTGCCGTTCGCATCATCCTCGCTGCGGCACCTCGCGCTCCAGATGGCCGAGCCGAACGACCGTCACGCCCGGGCGCAACTGGCGCAGCGACGGCATCACGAGCACGCAGTCCGGATACGGCGTCGTGACGGGCTCGCCGTTCGACCAGCCGATCACTTCGCCCGCTTTCGCGAAATGCTCGAGGCCGGTGTATGCATCGGCGAAACGAAAGTCGTGGCTCGTCGCGACGACGGGTTCCGTCACCTGCACGACTCGCATCGTCTTTGCCAGCGGCAGGAACCAGTCGACGGGCAGATCCTGTCCGTCGACGATGCCCGAGGCGACCAGAAAGCGCGCGGTGCTGTCGCGCGCGACGGCCGCCGCTCGCGCCTCCCAGTGCTGACCGCATTCGATGAGGAGCGCATTTTTCGCGCTCGCCGGATCGCCGAAGCCGCCGTAATCGCGCATCCGCTTGCCTTCCGGATGGCCTTCGTCGCGAATCACCGTTGCCGGCGCGCCGATCCGCAGCGAGAGCGCGGTGCCCTTGTCGAGCGGCCCGGCGACGATCAGCGGCGCGCTGCGTTCGTGCATCGAATGCAGGTCGAGCAGCCAGTCGGCTTCGTCGACGAACGGCCGCATTGCGCGCGCGCGATCGAGCTCGACCGAGCGCTTCGACGGATCGTCCAGCACCGCGGGCGTCCATACGCGATTGAAATCCTGATCGACGAAGCGCGCAGCGTCGGGCTTGTCCGCATCGAAGCGCTCGTACGCGGCGACGTTCGCGAACGACAGCGTCAGCACGCCGCGGCGCGGCCGCAACCTCATCTTCAACAACGCATCCACGACGATCGCGCCGCACACTTCGTTGCCGTGCGTGAGCGCATTGATCATCACGTGCGGGCCGGGCGCGCCCGAATCGAAGCGATGCACGTAGTCGACGCCGGCGTTGCCGGCACGATGCGCATCGAGGTTCGGAAAGTCGACCTCGATCGAATAGTGAGGAAATACGGGAGCCGATTCGGTCATGGTGAGCTTTTTCGGGAGTCGATGAAAATGTCGCGGCGGATCACGTGCGCGCGCGATCGCGAACCTGGCCGGCGCCGCGCATACGGCGCCGTTCGGTGAGCGATTTCATGCGTGCGCGCGCACGTTTCATCGTGAAAGGCGTCAATCGAGATTGCCTTCGCACAGATACTTGATCGCGAGATAGTCGTCGAGCCCGTAGCGCGATCCTTCGCGGCCGTAGCCCGATTCCTTGACGCCGCCGAACGGCGCGGCCTCGCTCGCGAGCGCACCTTCGTTGACACCGACGACGCCGGCCTCGAGCCGCGACGACACGCGCGCGATCCGCCGCACGTTCTGCGTGTAGAAGTAGGCGGCGAGGCCGTACGGCGTGTCGTTCGCCGCGGCGATGGCTTCGTCTTCGGTCGAGAATCGGAACAACGCAACTACCGGTCCGAACGTCTCCTCGCCGCAAAGCTGCATGCCGGGCGCGGCGTCGGCGAGCACGGTCGGCGCATAGAAGTGCGGGCCGATCTCGGCGAGACGCCGGCCGCCCGTCAGCACGCGCGCGCCGCGCGTCACCGCGTCGTCGACGTGGCGCGCGATCTTGTCGACCGCGCGCGCGTTGATCATCGGGCCGATCTGCGCCGCGGAATCGGTCGCCGGCGCGACGCGCAGCGCGCCCACCCGCTCGGCGACGCGCGCCGCGAACGCGTCGTACACGCCTTCCTGCACGTACACGCGATTCGGACACACGCAGGTCTGCCCGCCGTTGCGGAATTTCGCGGCCATCAGGCCGCCGACGGCCGCGTCGAGATCGGCGTCGTCGAACACGATGAACGGCGCGTTGCCGCCGAGTTCGAGCGACAGCTTCTTCAGCGTCGCCGCCGATTCGCGCGCGAGGAACTTGCCGACGGGCGTCGAGCCGGTGAACGTGATCTTGCGCACGCGCGAATCGGCGAGCCAGTCGCCGACCGCTTCGACGCCGCGCTCGCGCGACGCCGAGATCATGTTCAGCACGCCGGGCGGCACGCCGGCTTCCATCGCGAGGAACGCGAGCGCGAGCGCGGTGAGCGGCGTGTCCTCCGCCGGCTTCGCGACGACCGTGCAGCCCGCCGCGAGCGCCGGCGCGATCTTGCGCGCGATCATCGCGAGCGGAAAGTTCCACGGCGTGATCGCCGCGACGATGCCGATCGGCTCCTTCACCACGCTCATCCGCTTGCCGTGGTGCTGCTGCGGGATGACGTCGCCGTACGCTCGCGTCGCTTCCTCGGCGAACCACTGCACGTACGACGCGCCGTACGCGACTTCGCCGAGCGCCTCGGCGAGCGGCTTGCCTTGCTCGCGCGACATCAGGCGCGCGAGGTCTTCGGTGTGCCAGACGATCGCCGCGTGCCACGCGCGCAGGATCGCGGCGCGTTCGCGCGCGGGCGTCGCGCGCCACGCGGGCAGCGCGCGGGCGGCGGCGTCGGTGGCGGCCCGCGCGTCGTCGGCGCCGCTGTCGGCGGCTTCGGAGATCACGTCGAGCGCGGCCGGATCGGACACGGCATAGCGGCTGCCCGACGCGGCGGGGCGCCATTCGCCGTCGATCAGGTTGCCGGTGCGGAGGAGTTCGGTGCGGGACAGCGTGAGCGGCATGGTGCGAATCCTGACGAAACGATGCGGTTGAAACGGCGCGCGGCGATCGAAGGCGATCAGCCGAGCAGGTGCGCGACGATCGCGTCGCCGACTTCGCTCGTCGACGCCTGGCCGCCCAGGTCGCGCGTGCGCGGGCCGTGCTTCAGCACGTGCTCGATCGCGGCGACGATCGCGTCGTGCGCTTCGCGGGCGCGGCCGGCGCCTTCGCCGAGGAAGTCGATCATCATCGCGGCCGACCAGATCATCGCGATCGGATTCGCGACGTGCTTGCCCGCGATGTCCGGCGCGGAGCCATGCACCGGCTCGAACAGCGACGGAAAGTTGCGCTCCGGGTTCAGGTTCGCAGACGGCGCGATGCCGATCGTGCCGGTGCACGCGGGGCCGAGGTCGGACAGGATGTCGCCGAACAGATTCGACGCGACGACGACGTCGAAGCGGTCCGGCTGCATCACGAAGCGGGCGCACAGGATGTCGATGTGCTGCTTGTCCCACGCGATGTCCGGATAGTGCGCGGCCATCTCGGCGGCGCGCGCGTCCCACCACGGCATGCTGATCGCGATGCCGTTGCTCTTCGTCGCGACGGTGAGCCGCTTCGCGCGGCGCCGCGCGAGCTCGAACGCGAACTTCATCACGCGCTCGGTGCCGAGCCGCGTGAACACCGCCTGCTGGACGGCGAATTCGCGGTCGGTGCCCTCGAACATCACGCCGCCGACGGCCGAATACTCGCCTTCCGTGTTCTCGCGGACGATCATGAAATCGATGTCGCCCGCCTTGCGGCCGGCGAGCGGGCACGGCACGCCGTCGAACAGGCGCGCGGGGCGCAGGTTCACGTACTGGTCGAATTCGCGGCGGAATTTCAGCAGCGACCCCCACAGCGAGACGTGATCGGGCACAGTGTCGGGCCATCCGACCGCGCCGAACAGCAGCGCGTCCATGCTGGAAAGTTGCGTTTTCCAGTCGTCCGGCATCATCTGGCCGTGCTTCGCGTAGTACTCGCAGCTCGCCCATTCGATCGGCTGGTATTCGAAGCGCAAGCCGAAGCGGCGGCTCACCGCGTCGAGCGCGCGCAGCCCTTCGGGCATCACTTCCACGCCGATTCCGTCGCCGGGGATGACGGCGATCTTGTACGCCTTGTCGTTCATGCTGGATTCCTCGTCTCGTGTCGAGCCGCGCGCGTCGGCTGGGCCGGGCGCGGGCGGCATGGGCGGTGTGACGGGCGCGGTCGCTCGGGACGCGCGCCGTCGTCGATTTACGCATTCTATTTATTTCTGGAAGGATTAAAATCGGCCATCCGGTTAATCGACTTTCCACGCATCGTGAATAATTCGCCGAATCTCGACGACCTGCGCGTGTTCAGCATCGTCGTGCGGCTCGCGAGCTTCAGCGCGGCCGCCGAGCAGCTCGCGGTGTCGCCGGCGTATGTCAGCAAGCGCGTCGCGCTGCTCGAAAAGCAGCTCGGCACGCGGCTTTTGCACCGCTCGACGCGCCGCGTCGGGGTGACGGAGGCGGGCGAGCGCGTCTACGCATGGACCGAGAAGATCCTCGACGACGTCGACCATCTCGTCGAGGACGTCTCGACGACCCGCAGCGTCCCGCGCGGCACGCTGCGGATTTCGAGCAGCTTCGGCTTTGGCCGGCACGTGCTCGCGCCCGCACTGCTCGAGTTCAACGAGCGCTATCCGCAGCTCAACGTGCGGCTCGATCTGTTCGACCGGCTCATCGACGTCGTGGGCGAAGGCTTCGATCTCGACATCCGGATCGGCGACGAGATCGCCGATCACCTGATCGCGAAGCGGCTCGCGACGAATTACCGGGTGCTGTGCGCTTCGCCTGCGTATCTCGCGCGATACGGCATGCCGCGCCAGCTCGCGGATCTCGCCGCGCATCAATGCCTCGCGATCAAGGAGCGCGATCATCCGTTCGGCGTATGGCGGCTCACGGTGCGAGGCGAGACATCGACGGTGAAGGTGGGCGGCGCGCTGTCGACGAATCACGGCGAGGTCGCCGTGCAGTGGGCGCTCGCCGGCCGCGGGATCGTGCTGCGCTCGATCTGGGAAGCGGGGCCGCTGCTCGCGAGCGGCGCGCTCAAGCGCGTGCTGCCCGACGCGATCCAGCCGGCGAACGTGTGGGCGGTCTATCCGGCGCGGCTTGCGGCGTCGGCGAAGGTGCGCGTGTGCGTGGATTTTCTCGCGGACGCGTTCGCGCACCTGAACGAGCGCGCGAACGGCGGATAATCGTCCGGCGAACGGCGAACGGCGAACGGCGAACGGCGAACGGCGAACGGCGAACGGCGAACGGCGAACGGCGAACGGCGAA